>CAZCYE010000008.1:0-28531 GCA_964502775.1 uncultured Bifidobacteriaceae bacterium
CGATGAGCGCGAGCGTGCGTGCCGCCGGCGTACCGGCGACGGCCGGGGTGGGGTGCAGCGCCAGCGCCAGCGCCAGCGCGCTCGGGGCCGGTGCTCGGAGCCGGCCTTGGATGCGCGTGGCGAGGTGCACGAGCTCGCCGAACCCGTCGACCTCGGGGGTGGCCGGGACGTCGATGCGGTCGCAGGCCCCGGCGAGCACGGCGGCGACGGCATCGACCACGAAGCGGTGCTCCCGGTCGTCCTTTCCCGACGCACGGAGCACCTCGTCGGCATGGGGCCCGGTGGCAGTGCCGGCCATCGGTCGCGACTCCACCGTCGAGCCGGTGCGTCGCACGAGCAGCTCGGGACTCGCGCCCACGAGGCGGCCGGAGCCGTAGACGAAGCACTGGTCGTGCGCGTCGCGGAGGCGGGCGAGCACGGTGCGGGTCCGGAACGGCGTGGCGGCCCGCACGGACATCGCGCGCGACAGCACCACCTTGTCGACCTCCCCGGCGGCGATCGACGTGAGCACGGACTCCACCGCCGCGCGCCACCAGTCACGCTCGGTGCCGGGAGGTGGTTGCGGCACGGCTCGGGCCGGGGCTGGGCGTTGGCGCTCGTCGCGGCTGTCGTCCAGGGCGACCTGTGAGCCCGCGCCGTCCGAGAGTCCCGAGAGTCCCGAGAGCTCCGTGACCCAGGTCCGGCCCTCACGATCGCGGCCCACGATCCGAGCCGGCACCATGAGGGTCCCCGCCGCCCCGGGGGCGAAGGGGAGGGCACCCACGGCGATCGGACCCGTCCCGGGGAGGCCCACCTCGTCGTCGACCTCGATGGCGGTCAGCACCGCATCCACGTCGTGGGGCGCGACCCTCACGGCGGCGCCATCGGTCACGATCCCGGCGCCGTCGTGGAGCCAGGCGAACCCGTCGGGTCCGAGCGCGTCGAGGAGGGCGTCGGGGGCGGCGCACCAGCGGGTCACCGCGCGCGGCCGGGCCGCGGTTGATGCGTCCACCGCCGCTGGGCTGGCTGGGCTGGCCGGGCTGGCCGGGCTTGCGGCTGGGATGGTCATGTCCGGGTCCCGCTCAGCAGCTGCACGGAGCCGCCGGTCATGGTGTGGCGGGCCACGGTGGTGAACCCCGTGCGCTCGAGCATCGCCACGAGGGCCTCCGGCTCGGGGAGGTAGGCGGTGGAGCGCGGCAGGTACCGGTAGGCCGCGGCGTCGTGGGCGAGGAGCCGACCGAGGACCGGCACTGCGCCCCGGAACCAGATCGCGTTGCCGAGGCGCAGGAGCCGGTGCTCGGGCACGGCGGCGTCGAGCGCCACGAAGCGCCCGCCGGGCCGCAGCACGCGCGCACATTCGGCGAACACCGCCTCGAGGTCCACGAAGTTGCGCAACGCGAAGCCGCACACCACACCGTCCAGCGAGCCGGAGGCGACCGGGAGCAGCTCCGCGTCCCCCCGCACCACCGGGGCTGCTGACATGATCCGTGCCCGTGTGAGCATCCCGTCCGACATGTCGATCCCGAAGGGGGCATACCCGGTCGCGGTCGCGCCCCGACTCAGGTCGCCGGTGCCGCACGCGAGGTCGAGCACGCGTGCTCCGGGTGCGAGTCCGAGGGCACCGATGGCGTGCCGGCGCCAACGACGGTCGTTGCCGAGCGAGATGATGCGGTTCATGCGGTCGTAGCGGGGCGCGACGCGGTCGAACATCGCGACGACGGCTTGGCGCTTGGCGGCGCCCCGGGGGAGCTCGGGGTCGAGCACCGGTGTCACGACGCGCTCGGCTCCCACTCGGGCTGGACCCGTGCCGCGGCGAGCTCGGAGGGGTCGCCCACGGCCGCCAGGTGCTCCTGGGCCACCTCGAGCAGCACGTCGCGGAAGTGGCGCGCCACGAGGGTGGTCACGGTGGGCAGCAACGTGGCGAACGCGTCGACCAGGCGTCGAGCCCGCTCGCGCTCCTCGAGGTCGATGCGGCGCAGGGGCTCGCGCACGTAGGTGTCGAACATGGCCACCGCGTCCTCGGCGATGGCCCGCGTGGCGTCGTGGTGGCGGCGCGACAGCACGAGCAGCTCGGTGAGCGGGAAGCCCGCCTCGAGCAGGCGGAGCCCCGCGGTCACGGTCTCGACGTCGCCCGCACCGAATCGCGGCTCGTCGCCATCGGCTCGGGGGACGAGCAGGCCTTCGCGCACGACCGCTTCGAGGAGTGCTCGCGGGACGTCGGCGCGCCGGGCGAGCTCGTCGAGGGTGAGGAGGTTCTCGTCGGTGGGGCCACCGGCGGCCTCGGCGACCGCAGCGGCGAGGGGCAGGTCGGCAGGATCGAGCTCGCCGTCGAGCAGGCGACGGATCACCGCGAGCGGGAAGCCCTCACCCTGGAGCTCACGGATGCGGGCGAGGCGGTGGAGGTGCTCGGCGCCGTACCAGGCCACGCGTCCCTCACGCCGTGGCGGCGCCAGCAGCCGGCGCTTCTGGTAGAAGCGGATGGTGTCGACCGAGCAGCCCGCGCTGCGGGCCAGCTCCTCGACCCGCATCTCCTCCGGCGCCGCGTCCACCCTGGGCATTCTAGGAGTGATCGCTCCCAGCGTCAGTTCGCGGCCCGCTTTGGCCGGCGTCTCCGGTCTTCAGTGCGCAGTGACCGGCGTCTCGGCCGGCTCGGGGACGGCATCCGGCGCGTCGAGCTCCTGATCGAAGCCGGGGTGGGTGACCCGAATTCCCGTGACGCTCAGCGCCAGCAGCACCGCGGCTCCGGCGATGGTGGCCCGGAGCCCGATCACGTCGGCGATCCCGCCTTGGAGCACCGCACCGAGCGGGTAGGCCGCACCGATGAGCATCAACGTGATGCTCATCACCCGGCCGCGTAGCTCGGCCGGGGCCCGGAGCTGGGCGATGGTCAAGTAGCTGGACAAGCAGCCGAGGTAGGCGCCGCCCACGCAGAAGATGGCCAGTACGCCCAGCTCCAGCGTGGGCGCGAGGGCGTACGCGGTGAGCGCCACGCACAGCACCGCGATGTTGGCGAGCAGCACGCGCCGGTGCCCGAAGCGGTGCGCGAGCCCTCCGAGCGCGATCGCCATCGCCACTGCGCCGATGCCCTGCGCGGTGACCAGGGCCGAGGTGCCCGGGTTCTTGTTGTCGAACACCTCGTCGGCCATGGCCGAGACCAGCGCGATGAAGGGCGCGGCGAGCAGCGAGGTCAGCCCGAGGTAGATCACGATCGCCCGCATGCCCCGGTCGGATCGCACGAAGCGGGCGCCACCGCGGATGGCGCTGCGGATCGTCTCGCCCACCACTCGGGTCGGGGGCGGGAGGCGGAGCGGCGCGACGGCAACGATCACGGCGAGGAAGCTCACCGTGTTGACCCCGAAGGCCCATTCGTAGCCACCGAACCCGATCACGAGGGCGGCGAGGGCAGGCCCGATGACTCGCCCGAGGTTGTACTGCGCGATGCCGAGGCCCATCGCCGCGGGGATGTCCTCGCGTGGCACGACGTCGGGCATCATCGCCTGGTACGCGGGGATGCCGAACGCCAGCGCGCAGCCCGACGCGAGCACGATGGCGGTCACGCCCGCGGGATGGGCGTTGCCGGTCGCCGCCAGTGCGGTGAGCAGGCCGGCGAGCGCGGCCTGCACGGTGGTGGTGGTGAGGTAGATGCGACGCCGGGGGAACCGGTCGGCGAGCGCGCCACCGAACGGAGCGAGGAGCGCGTTGGGGGCGAACCCGGCGACGATGACGAGGCTCGACCACAGGGCCTTGCCCGTCTCGGCCTGCACGAGGATGCCGACTCCGATCGTCTCCATCCACGTGCCGACGTTGGAGAGGAAGGCGCCGGTGAACAGGGCGGCGTAGCGCCGGTGCCGGAGCGGGGCGAACGACCGGGGGAGCTGCACGACGGATCAGCGCCGGGCGCGGTGCAGCACCTGGATCTCGGTCGCGCCCATGAGACCCCACGGACCGTGCTCCACGCCGATGCCGCTCCACTTCAGGCCGCCGAACGGCTGGTGGGGGGCCAGGGCCACGTGGGTGTTCACCCATGCGGTGCCGCACTCGAGGCGCTCGGCGACCTGGGCTCCCCGCTCGGGGTCCGCGCTCCACACCGAGCCCGACAGCCCGAAGTGCGTGGCGTTGGCACGTGCGACGGCGTCGTCCACGTCGCGGTAGGTCAACACCGGGAGCACCGGCCCGAACTGCTCCTCGGCGACGACCCGGGTGTCCTCGCTGACCTGGTCGATGATCGTGGGCGGGAAGAAGTAGCCGGGCCCGTCGCTCGGTTGTCCGCCCACCACCACGCGCCCGCCGTTGGCGACGGCATCGCGCACGAGCTCCCCGACCCGCTCGAGCCCCGACCGCGTGGTCACCGGGCCGAGCTCGGTGTCCTCGTCGGTGCCATCACCCATCTTCACCGTGCTCGCCCGTGCCGCGAGCGCGGCCACCATGTCGTCGCGCAGCGCTTCGGGGACATACAGGCGCTTGATTCCCGAGCAGACCTGGCCCGCGTTCTGGAACGCAGCCCAGAACACGTCATCGGCGATCGCCGCCGGGTCGGCGTCGTCGAGGACGATCGCGGCATCGTTGCCCCCGAGCTCGAGGGTGATGCGCTTGAGGTCGGGTGCCACCGCCGCGGCCACCCGCTTCCCCGTGGCGATCGACCCGGTGAAGCTCACCTTGCGGGGAACGGGGTGCTCGGTGATGACGGCGCCGAGCGGGTCGGGCCCGCTCACCACGTTGAGCACGCCGGGGGGCAACGCATCCCGCAGTGCCTCGCCCAGCGCCAGCGTGGACATCGGGGTGAACGGCGATGGCTTCACCACCACCGTGTTGCCCGCGGCGAGCGCAGGCGCGATCTTCCAAGCCGCCAGCAGCACGGGATAGTTCCACGGGGTGATCGCGGCCACCACGCCGAGCGGGCGGCGCAGCACCTCCACGAATGCCTTGTCGTCGTCCTGGATCACCTCCCGGGGCAGCTCCAAGGACGCGAAGTACTTGAGCCACACGCCCGCTCCGATCACCTCGCCCTTGGCCTGGCGCAGCGGCTTGCCCTGCTCGGCGGTGATCACCGGCCCGATGTCGTCGGCGGCGTCGAACACCGCCTGGGCGGCGGCCCGCAGGTGCGTTCGGCGCGCGTCCGCATCGACGCGCCAGAAGGCGAACGCCTCGGCTGCGGACTCCATGGCCGCGTCGAGCTGGTGGGCGCTGCATACGGGAGCCTCGGCGACGGGGCGTCCGGTCGCCGGGTTCAGGACTTCGAACGTCGCCTCTGCGGGTACGGCCTCGCCCGCGATCGTCATCGAGTGCTGGACCATGACGTGCATCTTCGCGGGTGACGCTGCCCCGGGCGAGTGGCCGTCAGGCGCCGCGCTCGAGGAGCCCAGTAGCGTCGGGCTCATGGCAGAGCCCGGTGGTACCGGGCCGGTCGGGCCGTACCCGCCCGGCATCGACACCGACGACGAGCGCGACGAGTACGACCGCCTACGGCGACGTGTGCTGTGGACGATGCCGAGCGGGCTCTATGTGATCGGCTCCACCGACGGCCGGCAGCGTCGCAACGGGATGACGGCCAACTGGGTGACCCAGCTGTCATTCGACCCGAAATGGGTGGGCGTGGGGATCGAGAAGTCCGCGCTCACTCACGAGCTGGTCGACGCCGGTGACTGCTTCAGCGTGTGCATGATCGACCGTGAGGACCGTGCCATCGTGCGCAAGTTCACCACGCCGGTCGAGGTGGATCTCGAGGCCAAGACCCTGAACGGGTTCGGCTACCTCGAGCGCGTGAGCGGCGCGCCGGTGCTCACCCAGTCGGCCGCCTTTCTCGACTGCGGGCTACGAGACCGCCTCGACGCCGGGAACCACACGTTCTTCGTGGGCGAGGTCCTCGACTGCGGGTTCCTGAAGGATGAGGGCACGTCCGTCCTCCGCATGGAGGACACCCGCATGCACTACGGCGGCTGAGGGCCGCGCAACGCCAGCGCCGGCGTCAGCTCCCGCCGGTGAGGCGGGTCCACCAGTTGCCCTTGGCCGGCGCCGGGGTGCCGGGTGACGGCGCCGACGACGAGGTCGAGGCGGGCGCCGCGGTCCGGGTGGCCTTCCGCTTCGCGGGCTTCCGGGTCGCCTTCCGCTTCTTGGCCGCCTTGCGGGTGGCCTTCCGCTTCTTGGCGGGCTTGCGGGTCGCCTTCCGCTTCGCGGGCTTGCGGGTGGCCTTCCGCCTCTTGGCCGCCTTGCGGGTGGCCTTCCGCTTCGCGGGCTTGCGGGTCGCTTTCCGCTTGGCGGGCTTGCGGGTCGCCTTGCGCCTCTTGGCGGGCTTGCGGGTCGCCTTCCGCTTCGCGGGCTTGCGGGCGGGCCGGCGTGCGGTCGTGCGCTTCTTGGCCGCCTTCCTCTTCGCAGGCTTCCTGGCGGCGGCTCGGCGTGTGGTGGTGCGCTTCGGCATCTGGGCCCCCTGCTCGCGGAACATCACGATCCGTGACCCGCCCCGGCTTCATCACTTCGAGCGATCACACCTGAGCGGACGTGCAAATCCTGCCACGACCGGCGCGCCCGCGGGTGGACCGTGTCACTACTCCTGCGTCGGCTCCGTCCGGGTGCTCGAGCGGCTCCAGCCCTGACGCGCGTCCCTCGCCTCGATGATGGCCACGTAGACGAGGAGGCGACCGAAGAGCAGCAGCCATACGAGCAGTGCGAACGCCACGCCCACCGCGCCGTAGAGCTCGGTCGAGCGCTCCACGATCCGCGGCACCGCGTAGGCGCCGGCCACCTTGAGCGCCTCGAGCGCGACGGCGCCCAGCAGCGCGGCGCGCCAGGCCATCCGTAGCGTGATTCGTCGGTTGGGTAGCGCTCGCGACGTCCACGCCAGCAACGCAAAGTCCGTCGCCAGCGTCACGACCACCACGAGTGGAGCGAAGACGGCCGGGAGCAGCGCCCAGCCCGCGGTGGCGAAGCCGCCCGCGGCGATCGTCAACGCGGCGCCGAGCAGCCACACCAGCCCCACGGCCCGGTCGACGAGCCCGCGACGCTCCACGTCCCACGCCGCGTTGTACGCGTTGGCGATGACGACCGCGAGGCTGGTCCCGGTCCACGCCAAGCCCACGAGCCCCACGATGCTGGCCAGGCCGCGGTCGCCGCGGGCCTGGTGGATGGTCTCCCGCAACAGCCGGGCGGCCTCCCCGTGCAAGCCGAGTTGGTCGTTGAGGTCGCGCGCCACGTGGTCCTGGTTGGCCGCCACGAAGCCGAGCACTCCCACTGCGAGCACGGCGAGCGAGAACAGCGCGAGGAACCCGTACAGGGTGATCGACGCGGCCAGCGATGTGCCCCTGATGGCCCGATAGGTTTCCTGGATCCGTAGCGCCCCGCCCAACGCGGGCACGCGGTCGAGCCGTTCCCGCACCGTGGGGCTCATCGCCGCCGATGCTAGGTGGGGGCTGACGCTCGAGCGCGACCACGGGCGCGCGACGGATGGAGTCCAGGACCAGCCGAGGAAGCCGAGGAAGCGAGGCCGCATGCGCCGTTCAATCGCCGATGCTGTCGACGACCATTCGCCCGACGACGACGAGCGACCGCCCGTGCAATGGGCGGTCGCCCTCACCGACGACTGCGACGGCTGCGGCGTCGGCGAGCTGCGTGTCGTGGTGAACCTCGAGGAGGCGGGCCGCCCTGGTGCCGGGTTGGCCGCACACCTCGCTCCGGCCAATGCCCGGCGTCTGCGCGAAGCGCTCGCGAGCGCGCTACGCGAGATCGGTGAGCAGCCCTGAGGGCTCGGGCTCGCCGGGTCTCGACGTCAGCGCCCGGATGACGTCAGCGGACCGGTGAGTCACAGGAGCAGGGGCGCGGGTGCCCGCTCGTCACGGGTGGCGAGCTTCATCCGGTGGTCCACCACCTGACCCACCGACACCATGGCGATCCGGTGCTCCTCGGCGAAGAGCGTCAGCTCCGGGACGCGGGCGGGGGAGCCGTCCTGGGCGAGCACCTCGCAGATGACCGCGGCGGGCGGGAGCCCGGCGAGGCGCACGAGGTCCACCGAGGCCTCGGTGTGCCCCCGGCGCTCGAGTGTCCCCCCGGCGCGGGCCCGGAGCGGGAACACGTGACCCGGGCGCTTGAACTCGCCCGGCGCGGCGTCGGGGTCGACCGCCCGCCGGATGGTGAGCGCCCGGTCGGCCGCCCCGATCCCACTGCCGGCGTCCATGTGGTCGATGGACACCGTGAACGCGGTGTCGCAGCCTGCGCGCTCGGGCGGGACCATGGGGTGCAGGCCGAGCGCGTCGAGGCGCTCGGGCGCACACGGCATGCACACGAGGCCGCGGGCCCAGCGCAGCATGAAGTTGATGGCCTCGGGAGTCACCCAGCTCGCGGCCATGGTGAGGTCGCCCTCGTTCTCACGGTCCTCGTCGTCGACGACGAGGACCATCTCACCGCGCCGGATCCTCCGTAATGCCTCTTCGATCGGCTGCAATCCCATTCGTGTGTCCACCCTTCGCAGTTGCGGTCGTGTTCGAACGTCCGTGTCGATCAGAACCTCTGGGTCCTCAGTTGGTGTTGCCGTTCGTGTGCGCGCGCCGGTGCTCTCCGGGCGACGGCAACGTCACCACCATCCGGCACCCCCGTGGCTCGCGGGCTCCGGCGTGGATCTCCCCTCCGTGCAGGTCCACGATCCAGCGCGCGATGGCGAGCCCGAGGCCCGTCCCCCCGTCGCTCGACGACCGGACCGCGTCCACGCGGTGGAAGCGCTCGAAGACCAATGCGCGCTCGGCCTCGGGGATGCCCGGCCCCTCGTCGAGCACCTCGATCGTGACGCCGACGTCGTCGCGACGGGCGCGTACCTCCACGGTGCCACCCCGGGGACTCAGCCGCACGGCGTTCTCCAGCAGATTGGCCACCACCTGGTGCACCCGCTCGGGGTCGCCGTCGGCGGTGAGGTCATCGGGCTCCACGTTCACGGTCATGTCCACGTCGTGCTCGCGCAGCTGCTGCTCGCGTACTGCGTGCTCGAGCATCGGCTCCACCCGGAAGCGCTCCCGCTCCAGGGGCACCACGCCGGCCTCCAGACGGGAGAGGTCGAGGAGTTGGCGTACCAGGCGTCCGAGGCGCTCCACCTGGCCGAGCATCGTGGCGAAGGTGTCCTGACTCGGCGGCGCCACCCCGTCCACGAGGTTCTCGAGCACGGCCTGGAGCGCGGTGATCGGCGTGCGAAGCTCGTGCGACACGTTGGCCACGAGGTCCCGGCGCAACCGGTCGGTCTCGGCCAGCACGGCCGCCATCTCGTTGAACGAGCGGGCGAGCTGGCCCACCTCGTCACGGGACGTCGCGGTCACGCGCCGCGAGTAGTCGCCCCGGGCCATCGCCTCGCTCGCGGCCACCATCTCGCGCAGCGGTGACGTCATGCCCCGGGACAGGAACCACACCATCGTCATGGCGACGGCACCCGCCATCACGCCCGCCAGCGACGGCCAGATCCCGACCTTGACCCCCACCCAGAACACGAAGATCGTCACCGCCACCGCGGCGGCGATGACGAACCCGAGCTTCAGCTTGATCGATCGGAACGTGTCGAGGGGCCGGTGGACGTCGAGGTGCCGGAGGTCGACGGGAGGCGGTCGGTGCGCGCTCACGTCGTGGCCGCGGTGGGAGAAGCAGGCTCGGCACCGTCGCCGGCCGCGTACCCGACGCCATGCACGGTGCGCACCACGTTCGAGCCGAGCTTGGAGCGGAGGGCACGCACGTGCGAATCGACTGTGCGGAGGCCGGACCCGTCGCGGTAGCCCCAGACCTCGGCGAGGAGCTGCTCGCGGGAGAACACGTGGCCCGGCCGGCGGGCGAAGAAGGCGAGGAGCTCGAACTCGGTGGGGGTGAGGTGCACAGGCTGGCCCGAGTCGAGGACGCGCCGAGCGGCAGCGTCGATCTTCACCTTGCCGATGCGGAGCCGCTCGCGTTCGGGCTGGCCCTCGCGCTCCACCCGGCGCAGCAGCGCGTGGACCCGGGCGGTGAGCTCGCGGGCGCTGAAGGGCTTGGCCAGGTAGTCGTCGGCCCCCACCGCAAGGCCCACCACGAGATCGGTCTCGGAATCCCGGGCCGTGAGCATCAAGACGGGTACGGGCCGGTCGCGTTGGATGCGCTTGCACACCTCGAGGCCGTCGAGTCCCGGGAGCATGAGGTCGAGCACCACGAGGTCGGGGCGGAGGCGGTCGCAGGCATCGACCGCGGACGGTCCGTCGAGGGCGATCTCCACGGCGTAGCCCTCGCTGCGGAGCCGGGCCCCTACCGCGGCGGCGATCGGGGCCTCGTCCTCCACGACGAGGATCGTGCGCGTCTGGGGCGGAGCCGCCGTCGTCGTCGTCGAAGTGCTCATCGACGCCCATGCTAGGGAGCCGCTGTGTACGAGTGCTGTCCGAGTTGTGCGGATTCCGTGCACACCAGCCGCTCTGAGGCGGGGCGGACCGATCAGAGGCCCTCGAGCACCCCGCGAGGATCGACCGCGAGGCGCACCTGCTCGCCGGGGCCCGGAGCGCCTTCGGCGGGTACCTCCACGTCGAGCGTCTGGTGGGCGTCCGGGGGGTGCGGGTCCGGCCCGTGCGGTTCCGCCAGCGCGACGCGCAGGCGGATGCGGCCTCCGTGCCAGCGGGCGTCGAGGACCCGCCCCGAGAGCGGGCCGTGGGGGTCGATCGCCACGGCGTCGGGGCGGACCGCCACCGTGCCGCGCCCGAGCGCCGTGGTGAGGTTCCAGCCGAGGAACCCCGCGACGAAGGAGCTGGCCGGCGCCGTCCAGAGCTGCGCCGGCGGGCCGACCTGCTCGATGCGTCCCCCGTGCATCACCGCTACCCGGTCCGAGAGCCCGAGCGCCTCGTCGTGGTCGTGGGTCACGAACAGCACCGACAGCCCGATCCGGCGGAAGAGATCCCAGAGCTCGTCGGCCAGGTGCTCGCGCAGGCGCCGGTCGAGCGAGCCGAGCGGCTCGTCGAGCATCAGCAGGCGGGGCTCGGGGGCCAGGGCCCGCGCCAACGCCACGCGTTGGCGCTCACCACCGGAGAGCTCGTGAACCTGACGGTGCCCGAAGGCGCTCAACCCCACGAGCGCGAGCGCGTCGCGGGCACCGGACGCGGCGTCGCGGTTGGACCGGCCGTGCATGCGCAACCCGAACGCCACGTTGGCGAGCACGTTGCGGTGCGGGAACAGCGCGTGGTCCTGGAACATGAGCCCGAGGCCGCGCCGGTGGGTGGGCACGCCGGCGAGGTCCTCACCGTCTCGGGTGATGCGCCCGGCGGTGACGGGCTCGAGGCCCGCGACGGCGCGCAACAGGGTTGTCTTGCCCGAGCCGCTCGGGCCGAGGATGCCCACCACCTCACCGTCGTCCACGGTGAGGTCGACGCCGTCGAGCGCGACGGTGTCGCCGAAGGTCACTCGAACGCCGTGGACGCCGAGCATCCCGCCGCCTAGAACGTTGCCCCGCGTGCGGGGCGGAGCCGGTCGATGACCAGGATGCTCGCCGCGGTGACCGCGGCGAGCAGGACGCTGGCCGCCATCGCCGCGCCGAAGTTGGCATCGCCGGGTTGGCCGAGCAGGCGGTAGATCACCACGGGCAGCGTCTGGGTGTCGGGCCGGGCCAGGAACACCGTGGCTCCGAACTCACCGAGCGAGATCGCGAAGGCGAAGCCGGCGGCGGCCAGGAATGCGCGGCCCACGATGGGCACGTCGATCTCGCGCCACACGCGCCGGGGTGACGCTCCGAGCGTGGCCGCGGCCTCCCGGAGCCGCGGGTCGATGGCCCTCAGCATCGGCGCCACCACCCGCACCACGAAGGGGATCGCCACGAGCGCCTGGGCCACGGGGATCAGGATCCACGAGGTGCGCAGGTCGAACGGCGCCTCGTCGAGGGCGATGAGGAACCCGAATCCCACCGTCACGGCCGACACGCCCAAGGGAAGGGTGAGTGCCGCGTCGAGCACGCGGGCGCGGCGGCTCCGGGCGACGACGAATGCCGCCATCCCGCCCACGGCCAACGCGATTGCGGTGGCGGTGGCGGCGAAGGCCAAGGAGTTCAGGATCGCGTCGGTGGGCGCTACGAACAGCACGCTGTCCGACCGCAGGTGGCCCAGCGCGCCGTAGTAGTCGAACGACGCGCCGCCGGGCGTGGCGAACGACCGTGCCACCAACACGCCCAGTGGCGCGCCCAGCAGCAGCGCCATCACGGCGAGGTTGGCGGCGACCGCCCCCCGCTCACCTTTCGACCGGGGGCGCCGCGCGCCTCCCCGCTCCGATCGCAAGGACAGCGCGACGCTGCGCCGGCGCTCGATGGATCCCACCGCCGTGAAGAGCGCGATCACCGCGAGCAGCTGCACGACGGAGAGCGCGGCCGCGGTACGAAGGTCGAGCAGCTGCGCGGTCTGGCGATAGATCTCGGTCTCGAGGGTGGCTCGGGTGGGGCCGCCCAGGACGAGGATCACCCCGAACGATGTGAAGGTGAACAGGAACACGATCGAGGCCGAAGCCGCCAACGCGGGTCTCAGCGCCGGGAGCGTCACGCGGGTGAATGCCTGCCACCGACTCGCGCCGAGCACGCGTGCCGCTTCCGCCTGGTGCGGGTCGAGGCGCTCCCAGAGCGTGCCCACCACTCGTATCACGACCGCGTAGTTGAAGAACACGTGCGCGAGCAGGATCGCGCCGAGCGACGCCCGTATGCCCAACGCCAGGAAGGCGGAGCCCACGACCACGGTCGGGAGCACGAAGGGCACCATGACGGCGGCCCTGATGACGGCGCGGCCGCGGAACTCATAACGCGCGACCACGTACGCCGCGGGGAGCGCGACGGCCATGGTCACGAGCGTGGAGAGGGCGGCCTGCCACGCCGTGAACCACGCCACTGCCCGCAGGCCCGGGTCGCCGAACACGTCCGCGATCGGCGAGAGGTCGAGCACGCCGCCGGGAACGAGCCCGCGGCCGAGGATCGACGCCACCGGGTACACGAAGAAGATGCCCAGGAACGCCAGCGGCACGAGCGCGCTCAGCATCCGTCCCGCCCGGGCCACGCGGCCCGGTGTCACGGCAGTCCGCCGACCGGGTGGCGTGCTCACCGCAGCACGGTGGTGGTCCACTCGTCGATCCAGCGTTCCCGGTTGCGCCCGATCACACGGGGGCCGAGCGTGAGTGGCTCGTCGGGGACCTCGGCGAACTCGGTGAAGACCTCGGGCAACGGCGTGCCCTCACGCACCGGGAACACGAACATCTGGAGCGGGAGATCGGCCTGGAAGGCCTCGGACAGCGCGAAATCGACGAAGCGGCGTGCCGCCCCCGGGTGCTCCGTGCCCTTCAGCACGCCGATGTACTCGACCTGACGGAAGCACGATCCCAGCATCGTCCCGATCGGCGACGAGTCCGGTGGGGGGTCACTGAAGTAGACGGCGGCAGGAGGGCTCGACGCGTACGACACCACCAGCGGCCGCTTGCCGTTGCCACCGCCCTGGCTGAACGAGCCGTTGAACGCCTGTTCCCAGCCCGACGTCACCTCCACGTCGTTGGCCCGCAGCTCGGCCCAGAAGTCGCGCCATGCGGGCTCGCCGAGCTCGGCGATCGTGGCGAGCATGAACGCCAGGCCGGGCGAGGACGTCGCCGGGTTCTCGACCACGAGCCGCCCCCGGTACGCAGGATCGGTGAGGTCGGTGAGGGTGGCGGGCACGGGGACCCCGCGATCGGCGAACCACTCCTTGTCGTAGCTGATGCACACATCACCCCAGTCGACGGGCGTCACCCGGCCACGAGTGCCGGCTCGGTAGGCGGGACTCACCTCGCCGAGTGCGGGCGAGCGGTACCGCTCGAAGATCCCGGCGCGAAGCGCCCGCGACACGAAGGTGGTGTCCACGCCGAAGAGCAGGTCGGCGAGGGGCTCGTCCTTGGTCAGGATCGCCGTGTTCACCACCTCGCCCGCGTCACCACCGGCGAGGACCTTCACCCGGATACCGGTCTCGCGCCGGAACTCGGCGAGCACACGCTTCGACACGCTGAACGAATCGTGGGTCATCAGGGTGATGGTGCTGCGCTCGGCCTGGTCTTGCCCGCCGTCGGCCCACCGGGCCGGGCCGGTCGTGCCGGTCGCGCCCGGCGCCATGCCGGTCACCAACCCGGTTACCAGGCCGAGGGTGACCACGAGCACGGTGAGGATCCGGGGCAACTCGAGCTCCTTCATCCGCGGAGGCCAACGAGGTCTGGGCACACCACGAGCAGGGTTCCGGTGCTCACCTGCACCGTGGCCGCGGGCGCAACGAGCTCGTTGCTCACGCCGCGCGTGGAGCCCGGCTCGAGATCCGCACCGCGGAGGGGGAAGCGCAGGCCGGCGGTGGTCACGCCGCGCGCACGTCCTCCGACCGCGAGCAGGCTGACCAGCGAACCGGGTGCACCGTCGATCGTGATCTCGTCGTGCACCACGGCCACGTACGCGCGGTCGAGGTACGCGTCCAGGCGCGCGGTCGCGTACCGCGTCGACGCGAGCACGGCGACGTTGGCGAGGAAGTGGTCGAGGCGCCCGCCGTAGCCCCCGACCACGGTGATCGTCGACGCGCCCCGATCGACGGCCGCGTCGAGCGCGAGCTCGAGGTCGGTGGTGTCCTTGTCGGGAGCGTGGCGCTCGACGGCGGCCCCGCCCGCGATCGCGGCGTCGAGGTGCGCCGGGTCGACCGAGTCGAGATCGCCCACCACGAGGTCGACGCGGCGGCCGAGCCGGGTGGCGTGCTCGAGCCCCGAGTCGGCCGCGATCACGAAGGCGTCGTCGGCAAGGCGCGTCTCGACGCCGAGTGGATGCGGGTCACCTCCGGCGAACACCACCACGACGTCGACCGAAGGTGAATCGGCGCCCGGGATCCCCATGTCGCTCCCTTCGCCGGCATTACCCGGAGCAGGTTCGAGGGGTCGGCGACGCTGTGATCGCGGCGTGCGCACCGCGGCACCTGGTCGCCCTCTCAGCCCGGCTGTCCCGAGCTCCCCGTGGGTTGTGTGCTCTTCATGCTACGTCGCCAGAGTTGTGGCGCGCCCCAGGCGGCGACCAGGCTCCAGCCATGGCCACCGACATCGTGCTCGTGCGCCACGGCGAGACGGAGTGGAGCCGCGAAGGTCGGCACACGAGCCGGACCGACGTGCCCCTGACCCAAGCCGGCCGTCGCCAGGCCGAGCGTCTGCGGGGCCGCATGGCTGCGTTCGGGTTCGCATCCGTGCTCGTGAGCCCGATGGCCCGGGCGCGGGAGACGGCGGCGATCTGCGGGTTGGGCACGGCGGCCGAGGTCGACGACGACTTGCGCGAGTGGGACTACGGCGAGGTCGAGGGGCTCGACACCGAACAGGTCCGCGCGGCGCGCGGTGATGCCCGATGGACGGTCTGGCGGGACGACCTCCCCGGCGGCGAGACGCTCGCCCAGGTGGGCATCCGCGCCGACCGCGTGATCGAGCGCGTCCAGCACGTCGAGGGCACGGTCGCGCTGTTCGGCCACGCGCACTGCCTCCGCATCCTCACCGCGCGTTGGCTCGAGCTCGAGCCCGTCGAGGGCCGCCGCTTCGTGCTCGCCACGGGGACGCTGTCGCGCCTCGGCTACGAACGCGAGACGCGCGCGGTGCTGTCGTGGAACACGTGATCGCCTCTCGTGGCTGCGCGCGCCCGCGCGCGGCCTCTCGTGGCCGCGACGTCTAGCGGTAGTTGCCGGTGTGGCCCATGCTGTAGCGGCCGGGCTGGGGGAAGATGGCGAGGCCGTGGGGTCCGCTGCCCACTCGGATGCGCTGGAGCAGCGTCCCGGCCACGGTGTCGAACACGTAGACCTCGTTGTTGTACCGGCCGGCCACCCAGAACGTGGCGCCGTCGGACGACACGCCGCCCATGTCGGGGCTTCCACCGCCGGGGATGACCCAGTCGCGGATCTTGGCACGCGTCGCGAAGTCGATCTCGGTCACCGTGCCCGCGAGCCGGTTGGTGGCGTAGAGCTTGGTGCCGTCGCGGCTCACATACAGGCCGTGCGCGCCGCGGCCGGTGGGTACGAAGCCGACCTCGGTCATGGACTGCCAGTCGATGATCGAGACGCCACCACCGTTCTTCACGTGGTTGGCCACGTACACGAGCGCCCCGTCGGGCGAGAGCTTCACGTCGATGGGCTCGCCACCCACGTTCACCGCTCCCGTCACGACATGGTTCACCATATCGACGCGCACCACCCAGCCCGAGAACTCGCAGCTGAACAGCGCGGTGGTGCCGTCCGCGGTGAAGTCGCCGTGGTTCACGCCACTGTGCGGGATCTCGATGCTCGTGATGAGCTGCCAGGTGACGGGGTCACGGATGTCGAGCTGGCTCTCACGCTCGGCCACCACGATGGCGAACTTCCCGTCGGGGGTGAAGTACAGGTTGTACGGGTCGTTGATGGGGATATCGGGTCCCGACCGATCCCCGGTACGCGGGTCGATCGGGCTGAGCGTGTTGCCCGCGGTGTTGTTGGCGTACAGCATCTGCATGTCGTACGACGGCACCACGTGCTGGGGGAAGTCGCCCACGGGGATGGTGTGGATCACCTGGAACGTGGCCGGGTCGATCACGGTCACGGTGTCGGAGCCGTTGTTGGGCACGTACACCCGGGGCGGCACGTCGGCCACCGACTCGTCGAGCATGCCCGCCTGGGTGTAGCGGTACACGTTGGTGAGCTCCTCGGTGGTCGTGGTGGTCGACGAGGTGGAGGTGGCGCTCGAGGTGGTGGGAGCGGCCTTCGTCGAGTCGTCCCTGGTCGCGACGACCGCGCCCACACCGGCGCCAACGAGAACGATCGCGAGCACGACCAACAGGACCCCCCGGCGCATGGCCCCCGTTTCTAGTCGGCGCGCCCCCCGATCAGTCATCAGGGCGGGGCGGGGGCGCCCGCACTCGCCGAGTCGCGAGCGGCCGGCTGGCCGGGTCGGCCCGCGACTGGCTCTAGCGTCGCGGCGTGCGCCCGCTCACTGCCCTGATGACCGATCGAGGCCACGAGCAGGTGGTGCTGGTCACCGACACCGCGTCGGGGCTCCGAGCCGTGATCGCGATCCATTCCACCGCGCTCGGGCCGTCGCTGGGTGGGATCCGCTTCTGGCGGTACCCGAGCGAGCGCGACGCGCGGGCCGACGCGCTGGCGCTCTCGGAGGCGATGACGCTCAAGGCCGCCGCGGCCGGTCTCCATCTGGGCGGGGGCAAGGCGGTGGTGATGGTGGACGATCCGGCGCAGCCACGCTCGGAGGCCCTGCTCGAGGCGTTGGGCCGCGCCATCGACGATCTCGGCGGCCGCTACCTCGCCGCCGAGGACGTGGGCGCCACGACCCGTGACATGGATCTGATCGCCCGGGTCACGCCGTGGGTCACCGGCGTGAGCGAGCACCTCGGCGGTTCGGGTGACCCATCGCCGGTGACGGCCTGGGGATTGCGCTGCGCGATGCAGGCCGTGGTGCGGGCGCTCGACGGCGAGGGTGCCACGCTCGCCGGTCGCCGCGTGGCGATCCAGGGGGCGGGCAAGGTGGGGTCGCACCTCGCTCGCCTGGTCGCCGACGAGGGGGCAGTGCTCCTGGTCGCCGACGTGGACGCCGGACGGGCCCATGCCGTGGCGGAGGCGTGCGGTGCCGAGGTGGTGCCCGTCGCCGACGTGGTCCGTGTCACCTGCGACGTGCTCGCGCCGTGCGCGCTCGGCGGCGTGCTGAGCGAGGAGATCGTGCCCGAGTTGCGATGCCGGGCCGTGTGCGGCGCCGCCAACAACCAGCTCGCGTCGAGCCGGGTCGACGATCTCCTCGCCGCGCGCGGGGTGCTGTACGCGCCCGACTTCGTGGTGAGCGCCGGCGGGATCATCAACATCGCCGAGGAGCTCAGAGGCTACGAGCGCGCGCGAGCGCTCCGGGCGGCCGAGCGCATCGGTGACACGGTGACCGAGGTCATCCGCCGGTCGCGAGCGACCGGGTTCGCCCCGGGTCGGGTTGCCGAGGCGATGGCACGAGAGCGCATCGCCCGCGAGGGTGCGGCGCGCCGCTGGCGGCCGGGCGACCCCGCGGCATGGACCGGCGGCCTGCCGATGCGCGCCCTACGACCGATCGTGGGGGGCGCGAGCTGCCGCTAGTCGAGGCGATTAGTCGGGGAGCTGATCCTTGTCGCGCCGCACCCACTGCCAGCCCTGACCGGGCGCGACCCCGAGGGCCTGCATCGCGCGCTGGGCGAACGACAGCAGCTGCTCGGGCGCGGTGTCCTCGGGAAAGGCGTAGTGATAGGCGGCCGCACCCGCCTCGGCGTTGGGCCCGCTGACCGCCGCGCCCGCGAGCGTCGTACGGACGTCCTCCACGCTCACCCCCTTGCGGGGGATCACCGACACCCGCACCGTGCCGCCCTTGGGGCGTGCGATCGCGACGCGGGGGATCAGGTCGAGATCCATGCGTTGCGCGGCGGAGGCCCGGGCCATGCCGAGGTACTTGGTGCCCATCGGCAGGTTGAAGGGCCGGAGCTCCATGCCGCCCACGCCGCCCATGAGCTTGCGGGACAGCACCTTGTCCGCCAGGTAGCCCGCGGCCTCGGAGGGGTCGTCCGCGTATACGCCGTCGTTGGCCATCGACCAACCCTAGTGAGCGCCGGTCTTGCCCGCACCGGGCGCCGCCGATCGGGTGTGCTCAGGCCTCGAGCATCCCGGCCAGCTCGTCGTCGGTGAGGGAGGTCTTGTTGGGGTCGCTGACCACCACGCGATCGCGTCCGGCGGCCTTGGCGGCGAGCAGCGCCGTGTCGGCGGCGTCGAGGGCCTCGCCGAACGTCCAGCCCGTCTCGGCCGCGGCCAGCCCGAAGCTCACGGTGAACGGGGGGACGGACCCCTCGCCGAGCGCTTGGGCCAGGCTGTGGCGGATGCGCTCGAGGACCGTGAAGGCGTCGGACGTGTTGCAGTCGGGGAGCACCACCACGAACTCCTCGCCGCCGTAGCGGGCGGGGATGTCGGCCGGTCGCACGGCGTCGCGCAGCACCCGGGCGAAGAGTCGCAGCGCTCGGTCGCCGGCTTCGTGGCCGTACACGTCGTTGAGCTTCTTGAAGTGGTCGAGGTCGCCGTAGGCCACCACGTAGGACCGCGCTTCGTCGGTGAGCTCGCGGGTCTGGGTCTCGAGGCTGCGGCGGTTCAGCAGCCCCGTCAGCGGATCGGTGCGCGCCTGGGTCTCCGAGCGGGCGAAGGCCCGCATCATGCCGATGCGCTCGCCCGACTTGCGGGCCACGAGCTCGATCGCCGCGATCTGGTCTCGATCCATGAGATCGCGGGCGGATCCGATGGCGTGCACCACGCCCACGGTCTTGCCCGCGATGCTGACGGGGACGCACACGGCCGAGCATCCGCCGACAGCGGGTCCCGATGTGCGGTTGCGCAGGTAGGGGCACGCGTCGAGCTCGGCGCTGTCTGCGAACACCTGCGTCTGACCCCGCACGGCCGCGGGGCACTCGAAGGGCGCGCTCACGCCGCAGCCGGGGGCCTCGGCTGTGCCGGTGGTGGTGGCGACCTGGTGGAAGTGGGCCCGGCTCGAGTCGGCGAGCAGGAGCTCGGCGGGCACGCCGGGCGCGGTCCGGCGCAGCGCCTCCGCGACCAGGCCGTAGGAGGCGTCCTCGGTGTGCACCATCTCGAGCGCGCGCTGGAGGCGGCTCTCGAGCTCGTCGCGGTGCGTCTGCGCGGCGCGTTCCCGATCCTTGACCGCCTCCTCGCGGCCCCAGACCCGGCTGGCGTGTACCACCAGCCCGAAGAGCGTGAGGACGGCCACCCCCACGATGCCCGCGATGACCCACAGGACCGAGAGCGCCGAATCGAGCGTGGCGTTGTGGACTCGCACCGACTTCTGCAGCGCGGCCACGTAGCGGCTCTCGATGGAGCGGACGGCGGTGGCCTGCTCCTCGAACAGAGCGATCGTTCGCTGCAGCTCCGTCGCGGTGGGGATTTGGAGGGCGATCGAACCGGTACCCACGAGATCGTCGTGGAGCCGGTCCACGGAACCCTGGATCGCCTGCTCGCCGGGGAGACCGGCTGCCTTGGACTGGTACTGGTCCCAGGCCTGCTCGAACAGCCCGCTGATCCGGGCCACCTCGGCGACGTCCGGCAGGACCGCGCCGGTCGTGGGATCGATCGAGCCCTGGGCCGCCGCCTCTGCCCTTTCGGAGAGCGTCGCCGCCCGTTCCAGGGCTGCGATCGCGGGCCCGTAGCGGTCTTGGCTGCGCTCGGCCTGGCTGTGGGCCGCGGTCATCTGCGCGATCGCCATCCCGGCCACGAGGCCGAAGGCGACGACCGTGATGACGCCGAGGGCCACGAACTGGCGGTGGGGCGCCATGTGGCGGAGGCGTTCGAGCAGGGCCCGGTGCCGGGGCGCTGATCTCGCCTCGGGCAGGGGCTCTGCGTCGATGATCGTTGATTCCAGCGTGCTCATGCGGACTCCCAGTCGCTCATGCGTTGGACTATCGGCGCATCAGGGCCCGGCACTAAGGGTCAAATGTCCCGAAACCTCCACCCTGGGTCGACTCCGCTGGGCGCTCCCGGCCGTCCGGCCAGCGCTCCGCTTCGTCTTCCTCCACCCTGGGTCGACTCCCCTGGGCGCTCCCGACCGTCCGGCCCCCGCTCCGATCGAGGGGCTATGGGCTCCGCATGAGCCAGGCTGGGCCCGTGGAGGCCGCGTACGAGCTCTGCGTGGGGGCCCCGGCGTTCGTCGCCGCGCTCGCCGCGGCGTTGCCCGACTGCGAACGGCGACTGCTCGTGCAGTTCTCCACCTTCGAGGGCGACTCGGCGGGTCGGGAGCTGGCCCGGATGCTCGCGGAGCGGGCGCGCGCGGGCGTGGAGGTGCGCATGCTCCTCGATGCCTACAGCGACATGATCGTGAACGACATCTATCCCCTCGCGCTCCATCGGAGGCGCGAGGCGCGCCGTGAGCGGGCGGCGACCCGAGCGCTGCTCGACGAGCTCCGAGCCGCCGGTGTCGCGATCAAGCGCACCGCCCCGCCAGGTCGGTTCCGCCGCTACCTGCTGTATCGAGACCACAAGAAGATGGTCGTGCTCGACGATCGTGTCGCCTTCGTGGGTGGGCTCAACGTGTCGGAGCACAACTACGACTGGCACGACTTCATGGTGCGGATCGAGGGCCCGGTGGTCGCCGACCTCGTCGCCGACCACACCTCCACCTGGGATGGCGCGACGGTGGTGCTCGATGGAGCCCGCCCCGATCGCGACTACGTGCTCAACCAGTGCGCGGGGCGGCCGTCGATCATGGAGGAGGTGCTGCGCCTCGTGGACGGCGCGCGCCGCCGGGTGGTGTTCGAGTCGCCGTACCTGCTCGGCGAAGGTATCGAGGCCGCGATCCTGCGAGCGGCCCGGCGGGGCGTGGACGTCACGTTGGTGTTGCCGTCCCGGCCCAACCACGTGCATTCGCGGGTGTGGGTACGCAGCGTGCTCCGGCGCCTCCGCCACCACAACATCGCGATCCACGGCTACCGCGGCGCGGGGGGCATGACGCACGCCAAGCTCATGATCGTGGACGACGAGATCACCACCTTCGGTTCGCTCAACTTCCTCGAGCTCGAGGCCATCACCCAGAAGGAGCTCAACGTCTTCTCTCGCGATCCCGGACTGCTCCGGCAACTGAATGCGCTCGTGGTCGCGGATGTGGCGGCGAGTACCCGGATCCCACGCCCGGTGTCGGGCTTCGGCCGCTTCACCTACGATCTGACCTACCGGTTCTTCCGGTGGTACACGGACCGGCTCCTGAAGGATCCCGCCTGGAGGGCGCGGTACTGCTAGTCATGCTCCGCAAGCACCGCATCGAGGTCAAGTACCTCCTGCTGTTCGCGCTCGTGGTCGGGGTCGTCTTCTCGTTCCAGACGCTGGGCCTCCTCGACGGGCTCAGTGCCGGCGTCACCGACTTCCTCACCGCCACCGAGGGCCTGGGCGCGATCGGCATGTTCCTCGTCGCGCTCGTGGCCAACTGCTCGATCTTCGTGCAGATCCCTTACACGCTGCCGATGCTGTCGGCAGCCCTCAGCGGGTCCGATACGGGCGAGATGCTGGTGCTCGGTGCCGCGGCCGGGATCGGTGCCGGCTTCGGCGAGATCATCAAGTACCTCGTGGCCGGCCGAGTACTGGCCCAGAGGCCCGACCTCGCCCGTTCGGGGCTGTTCCGCTGGGTGACCCGCCTCGTGCACGAGCGGCCCCGCCTGGTGAAGGGCGTCGTGTTCGTGTGGGCGGGATCGATCCTTCCCGACGACACGGTGGTGATCCCGTTGGCGATGGTGCGCTACGGCCTCCGACGCATCGCGGTGCCGCTCTTCGCCGGCAAGGTGTTCCACAACATGCTGTTCGCCATGATCTTCTTGTGGGCCACCGACTGGGCCGCCGCCCGGGCGCGCGGGGGAGTGCGCGTCGATCTCGCCTTGGTGGTCATGCTCACGTTCGTGTTCGTGGTGCTCTACCAGGTGGAGAAGGCGCGCCGGACACCCGCTCTGCCGCTCGAGGTCGCGATCGACAGCGAGGCGGCCTGAGCCAGAGCGACGGGCGTGCGGACCGGGCCCGGGTTCAGCCGTGCTCGGTGTCGAGTTCGCGCACGTCGGCGAGCACCTGCGTCGCGTGCGCGGCGAGGTCCGGTTGGTCGTTGAGGTCGTAGGTCTTGGCGATCTTCCCGTCGGGGTCGATCAGGTAGGTGTAGCGGCGCGAGATGCCGGATTCGAAGAACCGCTCGCCCTCTTCGCGTTCGGCGTCGTACGCCTTGCCCACCTTCTTGTCGGCGTCGCTCAGCAGTGGGAACTGGAACCCGTGCTCCTGTGCGAACGTCTTCTGGTCCTCGGGGGCATCGAACGAGATCCCGAGGACCTGCACGCCCGCCGCCTCGAGGTCTGGCGTGGCGTCACGGTACGCCTGGCCCTCGATGGTGCAGCCGGTGGTCGACGCCTTGGGGAACCACCACAGCGCCACCCACCGCCCCCGGTAGTCGGCCAGGGAGTGCTTCTTGCCGTCCTGGTCCTTGAGCGTGAACTGAGGTGCCTCGGTACCGACTTCGAGCATGTGTTCCATCTCCGAATCGTGGGGGCGCGCAGCGTACCGCGGGCCTTGCTCCCGGCTGGCGGGCGAGCGCGCTCGTCGAACGGCGTCGTCGTCGCGCGCATGGATGCGCGTGCCGGTCACTGGCGCGCCAGGCTCTCGAGCCGCGCACGCCGCAGGTGCGCCGAGCTGAGCACCTACCCTGCTTGCCAGAGAGCGAGAGAGATATGCTGCACCTGGCTCGGAGTCGGCCGCACGGCTCCCGTTCCTCGCTTCGAATGGGAGACATCATGGCGGTCGACGACGTTCGGGTGCACCTGCGCCCGCTGCTGGAGAGGGACTACGGAGTGGAAGGCGCTGCGTACCTGATGGATCGGCCCCCCGACGGCTGGGGCGACCTGGTGACCAACCGCACGCTCGAGCGCGAGCTCGACACGCTCCGCCACGAGCTACGGGTAGACATCACCGAGCTCGGGGCGGAGTTGCGGGGCGAGATGGCCGGGCTCCGAGCGGAACTGCGGGATGAGATGGCCGAGCTCCGGATCGGGTTGTACGACGGGATGCAAGCCCAGACCAAGTGGATCGCCACCTTCGTGTTCGCCGCGCAGGGCGTGGTGGTGGCCGCGATCGCCGCCGTCGGCGCGGTGCTGCGCTTCGCCTGACACACGTCGCACGTCAGCTTGCGCGCCGGAACTCCTCGTAGCGCTGCTCGAGCCGCTCGGGGTCGGGGCGGTCAGCCGCGCGCCGCGGCGCCACGATCGCGCCACCGTGCAGCTCTTGGAGGCCGTGGCGCAGCATCGGGCCGTCGCGCTCTTCGCGCACGTCGGTACGGATCTCCACCACGTAGTCGGGTCGCACCCCGAGGATGTTGCGGTCGAAGGCTGCGTGGTGGATCTTGCACAAGGCGAGCCCGTTGGGCACGACGGGGTCGCCGGCGTCGTGGCGGTCGCTCACGATGTGCGCGGCGTCGAGCAGCTCGGGGTGGCGCAGGCGACAGACCGTGCACGAGCGGCGGTAGGCCGTGAGCACCCGCTGGCGGAAGCCGGCCTGGTGTAGGCGCACGAGCGCGAGGCGGGTCACGTAACGGCGCCGCGCGTCGGCCGCGACGCCTGACGCCGTCCCCGGCGCGAGCGCCTCGACGTCCTCACAGGCGCCGGTCACGGTGAGCGAGCCGGGGTCATCGTTCACGAGCACCAGTGGCCACACCGGCGCGTACCGGCCCCGCTCCACCGCGGCGAAGTAGACCAGCGGGAGCCCGCGGTGGAAGCACTCCCGCAACCCTCGGTTCCGGGGATGATCTGGGTTGGTGCCGAAGTAGCGGTACTGGAGCAGCCCGTCGTCGCCGGCCTCGTCGCCGTAGGGGTTGGTGGCGCTCGTGCGGATCGAGACGGGCAGGTCGAGCGACTGGGGTTTCCAGATGCCTGGCGGCCCAATGAGCGTGATGCGGGCGCCCTCGAACTCGAACCCGTCGCGTAGCGGCTCCCAGGGCAGCACCTCGCCGTGGCGCTCCACGAGTTCCTCGACGAACCCGAACGCCGCGAGCCGCACCAGCCAGTCGCGATCCACCCCTGCCACGCCCATCAGTCTGGCGGTCCAAAGGTCACCTTGTCGCCTCTAGCGGAGGCCCGGTTGATCGAATCGATCGCGACGATGGACCGAGCACGTCAAGGTCAGATCAGTTGCGTCCTGGGAGTAGCCTGGTCTCACCCCCCGCTCCACCGAAAGGCGCTCTCGATGCGCGCGCGCACCGACATCCGCAATGTGGCGATCGTCGCCCATGTCGACCACGGCAAGACCACCTTGGTCGATGCGATGCTGCGCCAGACCGGGGCGTTCCGGGCGCACCAGGCGGTGGTCGACCGGGTGCTCGACTCCACCGACCTCGAGCGTGAGAAGGGCATCACGATCCTCGCCAAGAACACGGCGGTGCACTACGGCGGGGTCAAGATCAACATCGTCGACACGCCCGGCCACGCCGACTTCGGTGGTGAGGTGGAGCGCGGGCTCACGATGGTCGACGGGGTGCTGTTGCTCGTCGACGCCGCCGAGGGTCCGCTGCCCCAGACCCGCTTCGTGCTGCGAAAGGCCCTCGAGGCGCGCCTCCCCGTCATCGTGGTCGTCAACAAGGTGGACCGCGCCGATGCCCGCGTCGCGGAGGTGGTGCACGAGACCGAAGAGCTGTTCCTCGACCTCGACGCCGACGAGCACCAGGTCGGCTTCCCGATCGTCTACACCAATGCCCGTACGGGGCGCGCCTCGTTGGACCCTGCGGATCGGGACCTCCTGCTTCCCGGCGCTGCGGGTGACGACGGGCTGAAGCCCCTGCTGGAGGTGCTCCTCGACCACGTGCCCGCGCCGTCCTACGACCCCGACCATCCGCTCCAGGCGCTCGTCACCAACCTCGACGCATCGCCCTACGTCGGGCGTATCGCCCTGTGTCGCGTCCGACACGGCACGCTGCGACGTGGCGCGCCGGTGGCGTGGTGTCGGGCCGACGGCACCGTCGAGACGGTCAAGATCACCGAGCTCTACCTCACCGAGGCGCTCGAGCGCGTGCCCGCCACCGAGGCCGGGCCGGGCGAGATCTGCGCGATCGCCGGGCTCGCCGAGGTGACCATCGGCGAGACGCTCGCCGACCCCGACGATCCCCGCGCGCTCCCGGTGATGCACATCGACGACCCGAGCCTGTCGATGACCGTTGGCATCAACACGTCGCCGCTCGCCGGCCAGGACGGCGACAAGCTCACTGCGCGGCTGGTGAAGAGTCGCCTCGACGCCGAGCTCGTCGGCAACGTGTCGCTCCGGGTGCTGCCCACTCCGCGCCCCGATGCATGGGAGGTGCAGGGTCGCGGCGAGCTCCAGCTCGCGGTGCTGGTGGAGACCATGCGACGCGAGGGCTTCGAGCTCACCGTCGGCAAGCCCGAGGTCGTGATCCGCCGGATCGACGGCCGCGTCCACGAGCCGGTCGACCGGGTCGCCATCGACGTGCCCGAGGAGCATCTGGGCGTCGTCACGCAGATGCTCAGCATCCGCAAGGGGCGACTCGAGCACATGGTGAACCACGGCACCGGCTGGGTGCGCATGGAGTACCTCGTGCCGGCCCGTGCGCTCGTGGGCTTCCGCACCGAGTTCCTCACCGAGACCCGCGGCACCGGGCTGTTGCACCAGGTGTTCGAGGGCTACGAGCCGTGGCACGGCGAGCTGCGCACGCGCCGCACCGGATCGCTGGTGGCCGACCGGCGTGGCATGACGACGGCCTACTCGCTCATGAGCCTCCAGGATCGCGGCGAGCTGTTCGTGGGCCCGGGCGTGGAGGTGTACGAGGGGATGATCGTGGGCGAGAGCGCCCGCGCCGACGACATCGACATGAACCCCACTAAGGAGAAGAAGCTCACCAACCACCGCGCCTCGTCGGCCGACGAGCTCGTGCGTCTCGCACCGCCCCGGCCGATCTCTCTCGAACAGGCGCTCGAGCTCATCGCGCCCGACGAGGTGGTCGAGGTCACGCCCCACGCCGTTCGTCTGCGCAAGGCTGTGCTCGACGCCCACATCCGCGGCCGCACCGCCAAGCGCGCCCGCGTTGGCGTTGCGTAGCGTTGTGCGGAGCCGGACTGCAGAGGAGGAGCCATGGAAGCTCGAGTGGACGAGATCGCCGACCACATCTTCCGCCTCTCGACGTTCGTGCCCGACGTGGGACCCACGGGCTTTACCTTCAACCAGTTCCTGATCGACGACGAGCAGCCGCTGCTGTTCCACACCGGGATGCGGGGACTGTTCCCGCTGGTGTCCACCGCCATCGCCAAGGTCGTCCCGCTCGATCGCCTGCGTTGGATCACGTTCGGGCACGTGGAGGCGGACGAGTGCGGAGCCATGAACGAGTTGCTCGCGGTCTCCCCCCAGGCCCAGGTGGCGCACGGCGCGATGGGCTGCGCCGTGTCGATCGACGACCTCGCCGACCGTCCACCCGTTCCCCTCGCCGACGGCCAGGTCATCGAGCTGGGCGCGCGCCGCGTGCGCCACATCGACACGCCGCACGTTCCCCACGCCTGGGAGGCCCGGGTGCTCTTCGAGGAGACCACGGGCACGCTGCTGTGCGGCGACCTGGGATCCCAGCTCGGTGACGGTCCCGCCGTCACCGCTGACGACGTCGTGACCGCCGCCGCTCAGGCCGAGGACATCTTCGGCGCCACCTGTCTCACGCCCAACACCGGCCCCACGATCCGCCGCCTCGCCGAGCTCGCGCCCACGACGCTGGCGATCATGCACGGCTCGTCGTTCAACGGTGACACGCACGCCGCGCTCCACGGTCTCGCCGACGACTACGACCGCCGCCTCGCGGCGGCCATGGCCTGAGCGGCTTCGCTCCCGGCACATGACGCGGCGTGGCGCGTGCCGCCTCGCGCTGGTCGCGCTCCTTGGCGCTGGGTGGGTGCTCGCATCGGCGGCGCCGGCGGGCGCACACGGTGTGGGTGGGATCGAGCCGAGCAACTTCGAGACCACGATCCGTTCCGTGAGTCCCCGCGTCGCGGGCGTCGAGGTCCGTGTCGTCGATATCGGCGACCGCCTCGAGCTGCGCAACACCACCGGGCGGGACGTGGTGGTGCTCGGCTACGACGGCGAGCCCTACCTGCGGGTGGGACCCGACGGGGTGTACCGCAACCGCCTGTCGCCCGCCACCTACCTCAACCACAGCCGCGACACTCCCCAGGGACCGGTGCGGGCACGCGCCGATGCCGATGCGCCGCCACGCTGGCAACGCATCGACGACGGCACCGTCGTGCGTTGGCACGACCACCGCGCCCACTGGATGGGTAGTCGCGATCCGGTGGTCGTACGCCGCGATCCCGGCGCGCGCCATCTCGTGCAGCGCTTCACCGTGGAGCTCGACCACGGTGCCAGCACGATCCGCGTGCGTGGCGCCCTCGAATGGGTGCCGGGGCCGTCACCGTGGCCGTGGGTTGGCGTGGCGGTGCTGGCGGGACTCGGGGTGGTCGGGCTCGCGCGCGGGCGGCGCAGCGTGCTCGTGACCGCCATCACGCTCGCGGTGCTCCTCGTGAGCGAGACCATGCATACGGTCGGCACGTGGGAGGGCACCACCGTGTCGGCCGGCACCAAGCTCGGTGCGAGCGTGTACGGGATTGCCGCGATCGGGGTGGGTGCCGTGGCCTTGATATGGCTCGTGCGCCGCGGGTTCGACGCGGCGGCACCGTTGGCGATGTTCGCGGGGCTGGCCCTCGCGCTGGTGGGCGGTCTCGCCGACGTGACCGCGCTGGCCCGCTCGCAGATCCCGAGCTCGCTGCCGATGTGGGCGACACGCCTGGAGGTTGCGCTCGCGATCGGCTTGGGGCTCGGGCTCACCGTCGTGGGGGCCCGTCGGCTCCGGGCGACACCGGCCCGCCTCGCCTCGGGCACCACGATGCCCGCAGGGCCCGGGAACCCTGGCAGCCTTGGCGACGCTTCGTAGTGGGCATCCCCCGCCCATGACCGGTCGGCTCCCATGAGCAATCGCCCGAGAAGATCCCATGAAGAGGGGCACAAGCCATGAGGCATCGTTGTCGTTCGTCGGTGGTCGCCAC
>CAZCYE010000009.1:0-28437 GCA_964502775.1 uncultured Bifidobacteriaceae bacterium
GTCGAGGGCGCGGCGCAAGGTCCCCACGAACTCGTGCGCGGCCTCGGGCCCGCCACCGTCGAGAAGGCGCGCCACCAGCGCGCTGCCCACCACCACGCCATCGCACACCTCGGCCGCCGCGACGGCATGGGCGGCGGTCGAGATGCCCACGCCGAGCAGCACCGGGGTGTCGGTGGTCGCCTTGGCCCGACGGCCCATCTCCCTCGCCTCGGGCGCCAGCTCCGAGCGCTCGCCGGTGACCCCGAGCAACGACACCCCGTAGAGGAACCCCCGGGTCCGCTCGCAGATCGCCGCCAGCCGTTCGGCTGACGTCGTGGGCGCGGCGAGCAGCACGGTGGCCACACCGCACGCGTCGGCGGCGTCGCCCCAACCGTCGAGCTCGTCGAGCGGGAGGTCGGGAACGATCGCGCCCTCGATGCCGGCATCCGCGAGGCTCGCGGCGAACCGCTCGTGGCCGGCGTGGTGCACGGGGTTGTAGTACGTCATGACCACGAGCGGCACGTCCACATCGAGATGCGCGGCGTCGGCCACCAGTCCCGACGGCGTCGCCCCCGCCTCGAGCGCGCGCTGGGAGGCGGCCTGGATCGTGCGGCCGTCCATCACCGGGTCGGAGAATGGGATCCCGATCTCGACCGCGTCGGCACCCGCGTCGGCCGCGGCGCGCACCACGTCGAGCCAGTCGGGACCGAGACCACCGGTCACGTAGGGCACGAGGAGTGGACGCCCGGCGTCACGCCGGGCCCGGAGGTGCGATTCCAGGCTCACCCGTCCGGCCCCTCACCCAGCAGCGCGGCGACCTGGGCCGCGTCCTTGTCGCCTCTCCCCGAGAGCGTCACGAGCACCGTCGCGCCCGCGGGCACCGACCGCTGCGCCTCGCGTGCGAGCCAGCCGATGGCGTGGGCGGGCTCGAGCGCCGGGACGATGCCCTCGGTCTCGGCGAGGAGTCGGAATCCCGCGACCGCCTCGTCGTCGTCGGCGGACACGTACTCGGCGCGCCCCGAGGCTGCGAGCGCGGCGTGCTCGGGCCCGACACCGGGATAGTCGAGCCCCGCGCTGATGGAGTGGGCCTCGGTGATCTGGCCCTCGGCGTCCTGGAGGAACAAGCTGCGGGCGCCGTGCAGCACCCCGGGAACGCCTCGGATGATGGAGGCACTGTGGTGTCCCGTCTCGAGGCCGAGGCCCGCGGCTTCCACGCCCACGAGGCGCGCACTGCTGTCGAGGAACCCCGCGAAGGTGCCGATCGCGTTCGAGCCACCCCCTACGCACGCCACCACGTAGTCGGGCTCGGCGCCGCCCAGCAGCGCGTGGCACTGCACGCGGGCCTCGTCGCCGACCACCCGCTGGAGCTCACGCACCATCCAGGGGTAGGGGTGGGGCCCGACGACCGACCCGATGCAGTAGTGCGTGTCGGCCACGCTCGCCACCCAGTCGCGCAGCGCTTCGTTGATGGCGTCCTTGAGCGTGCGGCTCCCCGATTCGACCGCCACGACCTCGGCGCCCAGCAGCCGCATCCGCCACACGTTGAGAGCCTGACGCTCCACGTCGACGCCACCCATGAACACGGTGCAGTCGAGACCGAACAGTGCCGCCGCCGTCGCGGTCGCCACGCCGTGCTGCCCGGCTCCCGTCTCGGCGATCACCCGCCGCTTGCCCATGCGCGTCGTGAGCAGCGCCTGCCCGAGCACGTTGTTGATCTTGTGCGACCCGGTATGGGTGAGGTCCTCGCGCTTGAGTAGCACCCGCACCCCGAGGCGCTCGGACAGGCGATGGCACTCGGTGAGCGGCGTGGGACGACCGGCATACGATGCGAGCAAGCCGTCGAGCTCGGCGCGGAACTCCGGTGACGACCAGGCCGTGCGGAACTCCGCTTCGAGCTCGACGAGCGCGGGCACGAGAGTCTCGGGCACGAAGCGGCCACCGAACCCGTCGAAGCGCCCCAACTTGGTCACGACAGCGATGTTACGAGTTCGTGCGTGCGCGGCCGGCCGTGAATCGAGATGCGGCAGAGCGCTCAGCGCTCGTCGGCCTGCCAGTCGTAGAGCCCCCGATCGTCGAGCAGCCGGTCGTCGAGCTCGTGCGGAGACCATCCGAGGTCCGCGAGGGCGTCGGCGGCGGCGCGCGCCGCCTCGATGAAGCGGCGGAGCTTCACCGGGTCCTTGGCCCCCGATCCCGGCGCGGTCTCCACCCCGCTCGACACGTCGACCCCCCAGGGCCGCACCCGCTCGATGGCGGGCCCCACGTTGTCGGGGTCGAGGCCGCCAGCCAGGATGAGCCGCACACCGGCCGGCACGCCCTCGGCGAGTGACCAGTCGAACACCAGGCCCGACCCGGGCTCGGGCGCGTCGTAGAGCACCGCGTCAGCCGGACCGCCGCGTGCGTTCCCGAGCTCGGGATCCCCCGCTGCGAACGCCTGGATCACGAAGGGCACGCTCGCCCGCACGGTAGCCACCTCCGAGCGCGGCTCGCGACCGTGGAGCTGCGCCCCCGAGAGGCCGATCCCGTTGACGATCTCGATCACCTTCTCGGGCCGCTCGTCGCGGAACACGCCGATGGTGGTGGTATCGGGTGGGAGCCGTCGCACGATCGCCCGGACCTCCTTGGCCCCGACCTGGCGGGGACTCCCGGGCGCGAACACAAAGCCGAGCGCGTCAGCACCGAGCGCGACCGCGAGAAGCGCGTCCTCCTCGTTCGTGATTCCGCAGATCTTCACCAACACTGATGCGACGGTACCGCACCCCGTCGCTCGCGGCGCCCAAGTACGCTGTCTCGGCCCGGCGGCGGCACCGCGGTCGATACACCCGACACCGGGTGGCGACATGGGCACCGAGACATCGGCCACGCATGACTGTCAAGACCACGCAATCCCGAACGGCGTCCACGCGGCGCCGCGAAGCGCGGGCGGTGCTCGTGCGGGCACGGGTACCCGCGGCGGTCATCGGCATCGTGGTACCGGGAGCGTTGGCCGCCGGCTTCGGGGTGCCCAGCCGCCCGTGGGTGCTCCTGTGGATCGTTGCGCTCGCGGCCCTCGTGACGCTCGACAACCCCCACCCCGCGGCGCGGTTCGTGCGCGACTGGCTGCCCATGCTCGTGATCCTGGTGGGCTACGACCTCGTGCGCACCCAGGCGCCACATCTCACCGAACGGGCGGTGACCGAGCCGCAGCTCCGCTTCGACGAGATCGTGTTCGGCGGCGAGGTTCCGACCGTGACGCTTCAGCGAGCCCTCGTGGACGGTGGTACGCCGCACTGGTGGGACTACGGCGTCTGGGCCTTCTACCTGTCGCACTTCGTGATGACGATCGCTCTGGCCGCTTACCTGTACCGGGTGAGCTGGGCACGCTTCAAGCGCTTCAGCACGCTCATCCTCACGGTGAGCCTCGCGGGCTTCGCCACGTACCTCATCCTGCCCGCCGTGCCACCGTGGCTGGCGAGCCGGGAGGGCGCGCTCCCCGCGACGACCCGCATCGTGCACGACGTGTGGCAGGCCCTGGGGCTCGACGGTGCCGCCAAGGTGTTCGCCGGCGACGCCAAGTTTGCCAACCCGGTTGCGGCGCTCCCCTCGCTCCATGCCGCCTGGCCGTTCATGGCCATCCTCTTCTTCTGGTCCACGGCCCGGCGCGGACGCTGGGTGCTCGTCGCCTACATGACCGTGATGACGTTCGTGCTGGTGTACGGGTCGGAGCACTACGTGAGCGACATCCTCCTCGGCTGGGTCTACGCCGCGGTCGTCTTCGTCACGTGGCGCCGCATCTGGGGCCGCCGTGACGCACGCGGCGGTACCGAGCGTGGGACCAGTCCGCTCAGCCCGCTCGCCCCGCTCGCCGCGCCGAGCGCGGGATCCGGCTGAGCTCGCCGAGCCAGGCCTCGGGGTCGACGGCCCGCACGAGTCCCTCGCCCACCAGCACGGCATCGAAGCCCGCGTCGGCCATCCGCCGCGCGTCCGCGGTGGCTCGGATCGCGCTCTCGGCCACCGCCACCACGCCGGATGGGATGCGTCCCACGAGCCGCTCCCCCACCGCGAGATCCTCGGTGAACGTGCCCAGGTCCCGGGCGTTGACGCCGACGATGCGCGCGCCGGCATCGAGCGCGCGCTCGAGCTCGCGCTCGTCGTGCACCTCGACCATCGCCGCGATCCCCAGCTCATGCGCGCACGCCTGGAGCTCGGCGAGCCGGGCGTCGTCGCTCACCGCCGCGACGATCAGCAGGACGGCATCGGCCCCCATACCCCGCGCCTCCTCGATCTGCACGGGATCGATCGTGAAGTCCTTGCGCAGCACGGGCGTGGCCGAGGCCGCGAGACGCGCGGCACCGAGGTCGGCGGCCGAGCCGCCGAAGAACGGGCCGTCGGTGAGCACCGAGAGGCAAGCCGCGCCCGCCCGGGCGTAGGCCGTGGCCAACGCACCGGCATCGAGATCGGGCGCGAGCGCGCCCTTGGACGGCGACCGGCGCTTGATCTCGGCGATGACGGCGAGCTGATCACCCCTTCGGAGCGCAGCCTCGAACGCGCGTGGCGGCGAGGCGGCCTCAGCCGCGGCGCGGACGGCGGCGTGACGGTCGGGCTCGGACAGCCGCGCCACCTCGTCACGCTTGGTGCGAAGAATCTCCTCGAGCACGCTCATGTTCGACGCGAGTGTGCCAGGATCGAGCCCGTATGGCAGCCACGTTCCCCGACGGCTTCCTGTGGGGCGTGGCGACATCGGCCCATCAGGTCGAGGGCGGGAACTGGAACAACGACTGGTGGGCCTGGGAGCACGCCGAGGACACGCTCGCCGAGGAGATCTCGAGCGACGCCTGCGACCACTTCTCCCGGTATCCCGACGACATCGCGCTCGTGGCCGACCTCGGGCTCTCCGCGTACCGTTTCTCGCTGGAGTGGTCACGGATCGAGCCGGCGTACGGCGAGTTCTCCACCGTGCACCTCGACCACTACCGCCGGATGATCGAGACATGTCGCGACCGGGACATCGTCCCGATGGTCACCTTCCACCACGTGACGGTGCCGGGCTGGGTCGCCGCGGACGGAGGCTGGGAGAACCCGGCCACCACCGACCGGTTCGCCACCTTCTGCGAGCGCGCCGCCGGGCACTTCGGCGACGAGATCGGGATCGCGTGCACCATCGACGAGCCGAACTCACTCGCGGTTCGAGGCTGGATCGAAGGCCGATTCCCCCCCGCTCGCAAGGGTGACATGGCGGGCTGGGCACGAGTGAACAAGCACCTCCTGGCTGCGCACCGCAAGGCGTACGACGCCTTGAAGTCGGGGCCGGGTGAGTTCCCGGTGGGGCTCACGCTGGGGATGAGCGAGTGGACCTCCGAGCCCGGCGCCGAAGAGCACGTGAACCGGCATCGCCGCCGCTTCGAGGACTCGTACCTCGAGGGAGCGCGTGGGGACGACTTCGTAGGTGTGCAGGCCTACACGCGCACGCGCATCGATGCCGACGGGACGATCGGCCCCCCGCCGGGAGCGGAGTTGGGACCCATGGGCTACGAGCTCTGGCCGGGCGCCACCGAGGCCGCGGTGCGCCACGCCGCGGAGGTGACGCGCGCACCGGTGTACGTGACGGAGTGCGGGATCGGCACCGACGACGACGCCCAGCGCATCACCTACCTGCACGACGCGCTCGAGGGCGTGGGCCGGGCCATCGCCGACGGCATCGACGTGCGGGGCTTCGTGTGCTGGTCGCTGCTCGACAACTTCGAGTGGAACTCGGGCTACCGGGTGCCGTTCGGCCTCTTCGAGGTCGACCGCGCCAGCCAAGCGCGGTCACCCAAGCCCAGCGCGGCCTGGCTCGGCACCGTGGCGCGTGCCAACCGCCTCGACTAGCACGCAGGGCGGGGCGGTACCGAGCGAAGCGAGGTGCTCGCCGGAGCAGGCGAGCACCTCGCAGGGCGACGGCGGGTATCCCGCCGTCGAGCGAGCGCGACCAGAAAGCCAGATCAGATCGCCTCGACGAGGGCGGCGCGTGTCGTGCCGTCCCAGCGCAGCACCGCCTCGGTCGGCGGCTCCACCTCGCGGCGCACCATGGCCAGCGCCACGGCCCGCGCCTCGCCCGGCACCGCAGCGGCGCTCGTGACCACACCGACGTCGCGGTCGGCCACCACCACGGTGGCGCCCGCGGGGGGCACCACGTCGCCGTCGAGACGCACTCGGCGCAGGAACCGGTTGACGTGCCCGCGCGTGTCGATGCGGCAGACCAGCTCCTGGCCGAGGAAGCATCCCTTGGTGAACGACACCGCGTCACGCTCCAGGAAGGCCTCCTGGGGAATCGTGGACTCGTCGATGTCGGCGCCCAAACGCGGGACGCCGGCCTCGATGCGGAACGCCTCGTACGCGCCGGCATCGACCCGGACGAGCTCATCCGGCAACGAGGACGCGAACGCTCGAACCCCCTCGATCGGCCCGAGGAGGTCGAGGCCGTGGCGTACCCCCCACACGGTGCGCACCACCCGGATGCCGGGCGCGTCCCGGGCCGGGCGGTGGGCGTGCACGGCCGCGTCGAGTCCGTCCGCGAGACCGAGCGCCGCGGCGTCCACGGGGTCTTCTGTGCCCACGATCGACACCAGGCCGGCCGACTCGCTCACGTCGCGCAGATTCACGTCGACCCGGATGCGAAAGCGCGCCAGCGATGCGGCGAGCCGCTCACCGAACGGCGCCTCGCAGTCGAGCGCCCATGTGCCCGCGTGCGCGGCGTCGTAGGAACCGTCGAGGTGCAGGGCGCGCAGCTCGACGTCGACCTTGCCCTGGGGGTGCAGCAGCAGGGCGTGCACCCCGCGGCATTGCTCGACCGGGTCGAGATCCTGGGACACGAGGTTCTGGAGGAACGACGTGGCGTCGGCGCCACTCACCATCACCACGCCGCGCGGCGAGCGGTCGGCCACGAACGTCGCGGTCACGTCACTGCCTCGCGGCAAGCGGCGGCGGCGGCCTCCAGCAGGGCGCGCGCCTTGTTGCGACACTCGAGGTCCTCTGCGGCCGGGTCGCTGTCGGCCACCAGACCTGCGCCGGCCTGAACGCTGGCCCGGCCGTCGTGCCACACCATGGTGCGGATCGCGATCGCCGTGTCGAGATTGCCCGAGAAGTCCACGTAGCCCACCACGCCCGCGTACGGGCCCCGCTTCGTAGGCTCCAACTCGTCGATGATCTCCATCGCGCGCACCTTGGGTGCGCCGCTCACGGTGCCGGCGGGAAACGTGGCCCGGAGCACGTCCACCACGTTGCCGCCCTCCGCGAGCTCGCCCGACACCTGGCTCGTGAGATGCATCACGTGCGAGTAGCGCTCGAGTGTCATCAGCTCGTCGACCTGCTCGGTCCCGAAGCGGACGACCCGGCCCACGTCGTTGCGGGCCAGGTCCACGAGCATCACGTGCTCGGCGCGCTCCTTGGGATGCCCGGCGAGCTCGATCGCGAGCTCGTCGTCCTGCTCGTCGGTGATGCCGCGGGGTCGGGTGCCGGCAATGGGACGGCTGATCACGCGGCCACCCAGTACCTGCACCATCGGCTCGGGCGACGATCCCACGAGCGTGACCTCGGGGTGGCGCAGCACGTACATGTACGGCGACGGGTTGAGCTGACGCAGCGCCCGGTACACGTCGAACGGATCGACCGGGTCGCGCAAGTCGAAGCGCTGGGACAGCACCACCTGGAAGATGTCACCGGCGAGGATGTACTCACGCGCCGCTTCGACCGCGGCCTGGTAGGCCTCGCTCGGCATCGGGGACGTCACCGCCGGCAGCGCCGGCCCGGCCTCGGGCGTCACGCCGTCGGTCGAACCGAGCGGTGGCGACGGGCGGTACGGGAGCGGCCGCGCGAGGTCGTCGACCAGTGCCGCGAGACGCGCCACCGCACCGTCGTACGCCCCGTCGGGATCGGTCTCGGCGGTGAGGAACACGTTCTCCACGAGGTACAGGCGCTGGCGGAAGTGGTCGAACGCCGTGACGTGACCGGTCACCGAGAGCACGGCATCGGGGAGGCCGAGGTCGTCGCGTGGCACCGACGGCAGTCGCTCGATCTCGCGCACCACGTCGTAGCCCAGGTAACCCACGATGCCCCCGTGGAACGGTGGGAGCTCGTCGAGGTGCGGGGCCCGATACGTGGCGAGCAGCGCTTCGAGCGCGGCGAGCGCCCCGCGGTCGACGGGCAGGCCCTCCGGCGCACCCGTGCCCTCGACCACGACGTGGCGGCCGCGGACGACCAGGGTGAGCGCGGGATCGCGGCCCAGGAACGAGAACCGGCCCCAGCGCTCGCCGTGCTCCACGGACTCGAGGAGGAAGCCCGGGTGCCCACCGGGGTCCGCGCCCACGAGCTTGGCGAACGCGGACACGGGCGTCTCGAGATCAGCGAGGATCTCGCGCCACACCGGCACGACGGTGTGCTCACGGGCCAAGGCGCGGAACTCGTCGCGGCTGGGCCGGACCCCGCTCCGGTCGCGCGCTCCGCCTGAGCCGCTCACTGCCGGCCGGCGGGGGGCACCTCGCCCGCCCCGAACGCCCGGAAGAAGCAGCTGCGCTCCCCCGTGTGGCACGCGCCCCGACCCTCCTGCTCCACCACCAGCAGCAGCGTGTCGCCGTCGCAGTCGTAGTAGGCCGCGCGCAGCCACTGCCGATCCCCCGAGGTATCGCCCTTGCGCCACAGCTCCTGGCGACTGCGGCTCCAGAACACGGTGCGGCCCTCCTCGAGAGTGCGCCGCAGGGACTGCTCGTTCATCCACGCCAGCATCAGCACCTGGCCGGTGCCTGCTTCCTGCACGATCGCCGGCGCGAGCCCGTCGGCGTTCCACTGGATGTCGGCGATCTCACGGTCGTGCACCGTGATCGGCGTGCGACTCGGGGGGCTCATCCCGATCGAGCGTACTCGTGGCTCGCGCGCGGGCCGTCGTGAGTAGTGGGCTCGCGCGGTCGACTACTTGTGGCGGCGGCGATACCGGAGCGTGGCCAGGCCGGCGACGATCGCCGCGCCCGTGAGCCCACCGATGATGATGCCGTTGCGAAGCCGAACGCGAGATCGTTGACCCTCGGACTCGGCCTCCACGCTCTCGATGTCCTCGAGATACACGTCCTGGTCCTCGAGGGTGATGTGACCGCCATGGACCGCGTCTCGTTTCGCGACCTGCTTCAGGCGCTCCCGGAACACGGACGCGCCCACACCGGGGGGCTCGTCCCCGTGGACCGGTTCGGAATCCGGGTCGTCGATGGTGCCCTCCGGGGTCACGAGCGCAGCGCGTCGGGTGCGTCGTCGCCCTCGAACGCCGCGCCGGCGAGACCCGCCACGCCGCGCAACAGACCCGTGAGCTCGAGCGGGAGCACAAACTTGGTGGACGGTGACGCACCCAGGCTCTTGAGCGCCTCCAGGTACTGGATGCCCATCGTCTTGGCATCCACGTTGCGCGCGGACTCGAACACCGTGGTGAGCGCGAGGGCAAAGCCCTCGGCCCGGAGCGCGGCGGCCTGGCGCTCACCGTCGGCCCGCAGCACGTTGGCCTGCTTCTCGCCCTCGGCCGACAGGATGTTGGCCTGCTGGGCGCCCTCGGCCCGCAGCACCGCCGCCGCCTTGTCGCCCTCGGCCTCGGTGACGACAGCCCGTCGGGTGCGCTCCGCCGACATCTGGCGGGTCATGGCGTCCTGCACCGCGGGGGGCGGGATGATCTCGCGGATCTCGACGTTCGTGACCTTCACACCCCAACGCTCGGTGGTCTCGTCGAGCTTGATCCGGAGCACCTCGTTGATCTGGTCCCGCCGGGCCAGCACGTCGTCGAGGCTGATGTCACCCACCACCGATCGCAGGGTGGTCGCGGCGATGTTCTGAGCCGCGCCGGCGAAGTCGGCGACCTGTACGACGCTCGCCTCGGCATCCACCACCTTGAAGAAGGTGATGAAGTCGATCGAGATCGGAGCGTTGTCCTTGGTGATCGACGTCTGGTGCGGGATGTCGAGGTAGAACTCGCGCAGGTCCACGACGGTGAAGCGGTCGATGATCGGGATCATGAACACCAGGCCCGGACCGCGCAATCCGATGGCTCGACCGAGGCGGAACACGACGAGCCGTTGATACTCCGGCACGATCTTGATCGGGAGGATCGCGGTGCTGATCTGTGACGGCCTGGTCATAGCTCTCCCTCGCCCCGGGTTACGGGGTCATGAGCGTATTGCGGACGGTCGACCGCCTCAACGACGAGCGTAAGCCCGCGCACCTCGATAACGCGAATGGCCGAGCCGGCATCCAAGGGAACCGCGTGCTCTCCCACCGTTGCGCCCCACGTCTCGCCCCTCACCCTCACGTCGCCGGTAGGAGCGAGCGCGCGGGTGACCACCCCCTCCGCGCCGCGCAGCGACTCCGGACCACTGATCTGAGGAGCATTCCGGGCTCGCCACCCGGCCCGGGTCGCGAGCGCCAGGAAGGCGATCACCACCACCGCCATCGCGATGAGCAGCGTCCGTGACAGGTGCACGCCGGGGATGGACCCGTCGTACAGGAACAGACCGCCGAGCACGAAGCACGCCACACCCGCCACGGCGGGCACGCCGATCCCGGGCGCGTGCGCTTCGATCACGAAGAACGCGAAGGCGGCGATCAGTAAGACGATTCCCCCGATCTCCGCCGACAGGCTGCCGAAGATGATCAGCGCCATGACGAACAGGATCAGTCCGAGTCCGCCGGCCACACCGACGCCGGGAATGAGCATCTCGGCGACGAGGCACAGGAGGCCGACGATGAAGATCACGAAGGCGATGTTGGCGTCCACGCCCGCGTGCAGGAGGCGCTCACCCAGCGACAGGCCCCCCTCCTCGAGCCGAGCCCCGGCGGTGTCGAGGGTCACCGGACCTCGGTCGGTCGCCACCATGCGTCCGTCGACACGATCGAGCACCCGCGTTGGTGTGGACGCGATCAGGTCGATCACCCCGATGCGACGAGCCTGCTCGGCAGAGATGCTCGCCGACTGACGAACCGCGCGCTCCGCCCAGTCGGCGTTGCGGTCCCGGCGCTCGGCGAGGGCGCGGATGTACGCCACCGAATCGTTGACGATCTTCTCGTCGAGGATGTCGCCACCGTCCCCGGCCACTGGATGCGCGGCGCCCGTGTTGGTGCCCGGCGCCATCGCCGCCACCGGGCAGCCGACGAGGATGAAGGTTCCGGCGGACGCGGCACGGGCTCCCGAGGGACCCACCCAGCACACCACGGGCACGGCCGACCGCTGGACGGCCTTGATGATCTGGCGCATCGCCGAATCGAGACCGCCCGGGGTGTCGAGCCTCAGCAGCACCGCGGTCGCGCCCGACTCGCGAGCCCCGGCGATCTCTCGTTCCACCATGCGGGCTACGAACGGGTCCACCGTCCCGGTGATCGGCACCTCCAGCACGAGCGGACGCCCGGGCTCGCCCGCGACTTCCCGGGTCGACTCCGCTGCGCGCTCCCGGCCATCCGGCCAGCGCTCCGCTTCGTCTCTCACTCCCGCTCCGACCGCCGGGGCGACGAGCATCGCGGCGCCGGCAATGGTGAGGCCCGCGGCCAGCAGCACCCGCGGAATCCGCACCACGCGGCAGGCCTGCCCCCGCGCGACCGGGGCGCGCGCTCGACTCCGACCCCGCGCCACCACGGTCCCGAGTGTGGCCGCCTCCCCGCGCCACCACAAGCGGGTTCCCCCGAACCACGATGGCGCCCCGGCGGCGTGCCAGACTCTCGCCCCGCATGGGCAGCCTGCCGACGCCTCCCCGCGCACCACGCCGGCCCGAGGTTCTCGAGCACGCGGGCCACCAGCGCGTCGACGACTGGTACTGGCTGCGCGAGCGCGAGGACCCCGCGGTCCTGACGTACCTCGCCGCCGAGAACGAGTACGCCCGTGCGCTCCTCGCGCCCTTCGAGCCACTGCGGGACCGCATCGACGCGGAGATCAAGGGTCGGGTGCGCGAGACCGACACGTCGGCCCCGGCGCGCCATGGCCAGTGGGAATACTTCCGTCGCACGCTCCAGGGTCGGGAGTATCCGGTGCACTGCCGGCGCCGGGTGGGCGTCCCGGGGCTCCCCGACCCCGATGCCGCCCCCGGCTCGACCCCGGGCGAGCAGGTGGTGCTCGATGAGAACTCGCTCGCGGTCGGCCACGACTACTTCGCACTCCGTGGCTTCGCGGTCGACCCTGATGACCGCCTCCTCGCGTACGCCACTGACGTGACCGGGGGCGAGCGATCCACGCTGCGCGTCCGGGACCTCGACGGCGGGACCGATCTCCCCGACGTGGTCACCGACGTCTACTACGGGGTCGCGTGGGCCAACGACCGTCGCAGCATCCTCTATGTGCGCACCGACGACGCCGTGCGCCCCCATCAGGTGTGGCGTCACGAGCTAGGGACGGCGGCCGGCGACGACGTGCTCGTCTACCAGGAGGACGACGAGCGCTTCTACGTGGGGCTCGCCCGCACACGCTCGGGACGCGTGGTGCTGATCGAGAGCGCATCGAAGCTCACCAGCGAGGTCCACCTCCTGGACGCCGACGACCCCACGCGGCCCCCGGTGGTGGTGATGCCCCGCGAGCACGGGGTGGAGTACCACGTGGAGCACCACATCGACGGGGACGGACACGAGCGCCTGTTCGCGCTCACCAATGCCGGTGGCGCCCTCAACTTCACATTGGTCAGCGCCGAGCGCAGCGCGACGCCGGCCGACTGGGCCGCCTGGCACGAGGTGATCGCGCCTCGAGCCGACGTGCGCCTTGAAGCCGTTGACGCCTTCGCCTCCCACCTCGTGCTCACCGAGCGCGTCGACGCCCGGGCCGGGCTCCGGCTGGTGTCACTCGCCGACGGGACGACGACCCCGGTGGCGGCGATGGCCGAGGTGGCAACCTCCTGGCTCGGCCCCTGCCGCGAGTTCGAGACCACCACCGTGCGCACGGTGTCCACATCGCTGGTGGACCCGGTCACCGATCTCGACGTCGACCTCGCGACCGGTCGGCAGGTCGTGGTGAAGGTCCAGCCCGTCGCCGACCACGATCCCGGGCGCTATGAGTCACACCGCCTCTGGGCCACCGCACCCGACGGGACCGGCGTCCCCATCTCGATCGTGTACCCGCAGGGAACGGCGCGTGACGGATCGTCGCCGCTGCTGCTGTACGGATACGGCTCGTACGAGTACTCCATCGATCCCACCTTCTCGGTCACCCGGCTCAGCATCCTCGAGCGGGGCTGTGCGTTCGCGATCGCGCACGTGCGCGGTGGTGGGGAGCTCGGACGCACCTGGTACGAGCAGGGTCGCCTCGAACACAAGGCCAACACCTTCACCGACTTCATCGCCTGCGCCGAGCACCTGGTGGACGAGGGCTACACGGCCCCCGACCGCCTCGTCGCTCGGGGTGGCAGCGCCGGGGGCCTCCTCATGGGCGCGGTGGCCAACCTGCGCCCGGACCTCTTCCGAGCCGTCGTCGCCGAGGTGCCCTTCGTCGACTGCCTCACCACGATGCTCGACGCGAGCCTGCCGCTCACCGTCACCGAATGGGAGGAGTGGGGCAACCCCGGTACCGACGAGCGCGCGTACGCCGACCTGCTCGCGTACTCGCCGTACGACAACGTGCACGACCAGCGCTATCCGGCGATCCTCGCGACCGCGGGGCTCAACGACCCGCGGGTGCAGTACTGGGAGCCGGCCAAGTGGGTGGCCAAGCTCCGCACCCTCAACCGAAGCGACGCACCGATCCTGCTCAAGACCGAGCTCGGCGCCGGCCACCACGGGCTGAGCGGTCGCTACGAGCGCTGGCGCGAGGAGGCGTTGATCCTGGCCTTCGTGCTCGGCCAGATGGGCGTCACGCGCTGAGCGCGGGGGCCACGCCGTGGCGCTCCAGGAAGGCGCGGCGGCGCTCCACGATCGAACGCCAGGAGGTGAGCTCCTCCTCGAAGTGAGCCCGGTCGCCGTCCTCGTAGGCATGCTCGAGCTCGTCGAAGGCGGCATCCTCTTCGTCGAGGAGCTGTCGGTACCGCCGGAAGAAGGTCTCGTCGATCAGGGCTGGCTCCGTCATCGGCTCCCCCTCGTGGCACTCCGGAAACGCTGCCGGTGAAGGCAAGGTACCGCGGCGCGGGCTGCGGTGCCTCGAGTGGCCCAAGCCCGGCGCCGCCCGCGGCTCACCCGGGCAAGGTGCCGCCGGCCACCAGCGCCTCGGCCAGGCTGAAGCGCCGCTCGTACAGGGCCCGGCCCACGATCACCCCGGCGAGGCCTCGGCCTCCCGACCGGAGCGCGCGCAGGGCCACGATGTCGGCCAGCGACCCCACTCCCCCGCTCGCGATGACCGGCACCGCGGTGTGGGCGAGCACCGCCTCGAGCTGGGAGAACGCGGGCCCGGTCATGGTGCCGTCGCGGCGGATCTCGGTCACGACGAAGGTGGCGATGGGCGCGTTCGCGAATCGGTCCACGACGTCGAGGAGACCCGCGCCCGGCTGCTCGGCCCACCCCCGTACCGCCACCTCTTCGCCACGGGCGTCGAGCCCCACGGCGACGCGCCTGGGATGGCGCGCCGCCAAATCGCCGACCAGGTCAGGGTCCTCGACCGCGGCGGTGCCGACCACCACCCGGGTAGCACCGGCGCGCAGCAAGGTCTCGGCCGCGGCCGCGCTGCGCACGCCGCCGCCCACCTGGATCGAGCAGTCGACGGCGCGGGCGATGGCATCGATCACGGCCAGGTTGGCGGGCTCTCCGGTGCGGGCCGCGTCGAGGTCCACCACGTGGATCCAGCGCGCGCCGGCGGACGCGAACGCGCGCGCTACCGCGACGGGGTCGTCGTCATAGACGGTCTCGGCGTCGTAGTCACCCTTCAGCAGCCTCACCGCGCGCCCGGCGCGCACATCGACCGCGGGGTACACCTCGATCGTCTCGATGGCCGGGACTGCCGCGTCCTCGGCGATCCAATCCGTGGGCTCGGTGGCTCGGCGCGGCGCGCGCCGCCACCAGCGCCGCGCTACAGGGCCCCCTTGGTGGAGGGGATCCCCACGCCCTCGACCCGCACCGCATCGCGCAGCGCGCGCGCCACCCCCTTGAACGACGCCTCGATCACGTGGTGGCCGTTGCGCCCCGACAGTGAGCGGATGTGCAGCGTGACCTTGGACGCGAAGGCGAACGCCCGCCAGAACTCCTCACAGAGCTGAGGGTCGAAGGTGCCGATCCACTCGGCCACGGGGTCCACCTCGTACACGAGGTAGGGCCGCCCCGACAGGTCGAGCGCCACCTGCACGAGCGCCTCGTCGAGCGGCACCAGGGCCGAGGCGAACCGCCGCACGCCGGCCTTGTCGCCGAGCGCCTCCTCGAGGGCTTCACCGAGCGCGAGGCCGACATCCTCGACGGTGTGGTGCAGGTCGACCTCGAGGTCGCCCTCGGCCTCGACGCGGAGGTCGAAACCCGCGTGCTTGCCCAGCTGGGCCAGCATGTGGTCGAAGAACGGGATGCCCGTGCTCGCCTCGGCCTCGCCGTGGCCGTCCACCACGAGCTCGAGCTCGACGCGGGTCTCCTTCGTGGCCCGCGAGCGCTGGGCCCGCCGCCCCGCATCGTGCTTGCTCACGCTTCCCGCTCCCCGCTCACGCCGCCTCCTCTATGGCCTCTCGCAGCGCGGACAGCGCGGCGTCGTTCTCGGACTCGGTTCCCACGGTGATGCGCAGGCAGTCGTCGAGGCGGGGCCAGCGCGAGAAGTCACGCACCAGCACGCCACGATCCACGAGCCGCTCCCAGAGCGCATGACCGTTCCCGGCAAAGTGTACGAGCACGAAGTTGGCACCCGAGGGAAACACCCGCAGGCCCGGGAGCGCCTCGAGGGCGGCGGTCAGACGCCCGCGCTCCCGGACGAGCGTGCCCACCCGCTCGCGCATCTCGGCGTCGAAGCGCAACGCCTCCACCCCCGCGAGCTGGGTGGCGACCGACAGGTGGTACGGAAGGATGGTCTTGGCCAGCTCCGCCACCACCGGGGACGGCGCGATCGCCACGCCGAGGCGCAGGCCCGCGAGCGACCACACCTTCGAGTAGGTGCGCACGACCACGAGCGGACGGTCGTCGGCCACGAGCTCGGTGGCGCTCCAGTCGGCGAACTCGCCGTAGGCCTCGTCGACCACGAGCAATCCGCACCCGGACTCGGCCACGGCCGCGAGGAGCGTCTCGATGGTCGCGCGGGGCTCCACCGTGCCCGTGGGGTTGTTGGGGCTGCACACGAGCACGACGTTCGGGCGCGTGGCCTCCACGAGCTCCGAGGCCCCAGGCGCCGACAACGAGAAGTCCTCGGCCCGCTCGCCCTCCACGAGGCCGGTCCCGGTGACGCGCGCCACGTGGGCGTGCAACGCGTACGTGGGCTCGAACACCAAGGCCCGCCGTCCGGGGCCGCCGTAGGTAAGCAGCAGTGTCTGGAGCACCTCGTTGGAGCCGTTCGCCGCGAAGAGCCGCTCCGGCGGCTGCACCAGCGCGGTGCCGAGCGCGGCCCGCAGCGCGACGGCCTCACGATCGGGGTACCGGTGCAGCGGCACCTCGCGCAAGCGTGCGAGCCACGCGTCCACGAACGCCGGCGGCGGCGGGAACGGGCTCTCGTTGGTGTTGAGGCGCACCTGCACGTCGAGCTGCGGTGAGTGGTACCCCGCCAGCCCGGCGAGATCGGGCCGGGGCTTCGGGAGGCTCACGACGGCGCTCGACGATCGGCGCGCAGGTCCACCGCACGGCGGTGCTCGGGCAGGTCCTCGGCATCGGCGAGCGCGCGCACGTGCGGCGAGACCCGCGCCAGCGCCTCCTCGCTCACGGTCACTACGTTCACGTGCTTCAAGAAATCGTCGACGCGCAGCGCGCTGGCGAAGCGCGCGGTACCTGCGGTGGGAAGCACGTGGTTCACCCCGGCCACGTAGTCGCCAATCACCGCCGGAGTCCACGCGCCACAGAAGACCGCACCCGCGTTCCGCACCCGCGGCACGAGCGCCTCGGGCTCGACGGTCTGGAGCTCGAGGTGCTCGGGGGCGATGGCGTTGGCGACCGCCATCGCCGCCTCCGGCCCGTCGACGAGCACGATGCGACCACCCGTCTCGAGCGTCGACGCGATCTCGGCGCGTCGGGTCGAGGCGTCCAGGCGGCGAGCGACCGCGGACTCCACTGCGGCAGCGATCGCCGGATCCCAGGTGACGAGCACCGCAGCACCGTCGGGCCCGTGCTCGGCCTGCGCCAACAAGTCGGCCGCCACCACCTCCGCGTCCGCACTCGCGTCGGCCACGACCACGAGCTCCGACGGTCCGGCGAGGGAGTCGATCCCCACTACGCCGGCGACCTCGCGCTTGGCCAGGGTGACGTACATGTTGCCCGGGCCCACGATCACGTCGACGGGGGCGATGGTCTCGGTCCCGTAGGCGAGCGCGGCTACCGCCTGCGCGCCCCCCACCCGGTACACCTCGTCGATGCCGGCCAGCGCGGCCGCGGCCCGCGTGACCGCGGGGATCTCCCCGTCGGGCCCGGGAGGGATGCACATCGCCACACCGTCGACGCCGGCCACGCGCGCCGGGATCCCGGTCATGAGCACCGTGGAGGGGTAGGCCCCCCGCCCGCCGGGCACGTAGCACCCGGCGCGATCGACGGGCAGCACCAGCTCCCGCACCGTCACGCCGGCCCGCTCCTGTACCGTCCCTGCGACCCGTTGGGCCTCGTGGACGGTGCGGATCTCGCCGGCGGCGTACTCGAGGGCGTCGCGCACATCGGTGGTGATCTCGTCGAGGCCGGCGCGCAGCGCCTCGGGCGGCACCCGGAGCTCGGCGACATCGCAACCGTCGAATCGCTTGGTGAGCTCCCGCAACGCATCGTCGCCACGCGTCCGCACCGCGCCGATGATCTCGGTGACCACCTCCGGCACCGCGTCGTCGCGCGCCCCGTGGCGCGCCGTCAGCCGCAGTCCGGGATCGGCGACGCCACGAAGATCAAGATGCTCGAACACGCCGCATCATGGTAACCGTGGCCTCGCGGCGCACCTTCGCCCATTCGCTCATCGCTCGACGCCCAGCGCGCGCTTTGGTCGTCCCGGCGCCCAGGGGGCATCGGCTTGCCCGACCGCGTGGTCCGGGAGATGCTGGAGGCGATGAGCCCATCGGATTCCGCCGAGCTCTCGACGCTGAACGCGCAGATCGACGACATCCTCGCCCGCGTCGTGGTCATTGCCGAGCGCTACGACACGCCCGACTCGGCCCTGGCCGCCGCCTGCTTCGCGGCGGAGCGCGCGTTGGCGTCGGCCCGGCGCTCCCTCAACCAGGCCGGAGCCCTGCTCGAGGAGCGACCTCCACGCTCAGACCGTCCGCGATAAGACCGTCCGCGAGAGGACCGGCCCCGTTCACACCCGGAAGGCGCTCGGGCAGACATCGGCCAGCACGCACCGATCGCAGCGGGGACGGCGCGCATCGCAGACCCGGCGGCCGTGCTCGATCAGCCGCAACGAGAAACGACCGCGCTCCCCGGGAGGGACGAGCGTGTTCAGGTCGTGCTCGGCCTTCACGGGATCGGTCTCATCGGTGAGCCGGAGACGACGCGACAGGCGCCCGACGTGCGTGTCGACGGGGAGACCAGGGAGGTCGAACGCGACCGAGCGGACCACGTTCGCCGTCTTGCGGCCGACCCCCGGCAGGGACACCAGATCCTCCATCTCGGTGGGCACCTCGCCCCCGAAACGCTCCTCGAGCTCGCGGGCCATGCCGATCAGGCTCTTGGACTTGGACCGGAAGAAGCCCGTCGAGTGCACGATCGCCTCGAGGTCGTCCGGCGCGGCACCGGCGAGGTCACTCGGCGTCGGGTACCGCGCGAAGAGCACTGGCGTGACCTTGTTCACCGTCTCGTCGGTGCTCTGCGCCGAGAGGATGGTGGCCGCCAGGAGCTGATAGGGGTTGGCATGGACGAGCGCGCACTCGGCATCCGGGTACTCGTCGGCCAGCCGCTCCACCACGATCTCGGCGCGCCCGCGCGCACCTCGGGGACGAGCCATCGCCCGAAGATAGATGGTGTCCGGCGCGGCGGAGCTTCCCGGCGGCGCCCGCGGAGGTACCCTCGCTCGATGGTGGAGGTATCGGTTCGTCGGCCTGTCGCGTCCGACGACCTCGAGTCGTTCCGCGCGCTGGCCACGGCCGTCGAGCGCGAGCTCGGCCACTCCGTCCTCAACGACGACATGCGTCGCCTCATCGACGACCTCCCCGAACGCGCAGCGCTGGTCCAAGCCGATGACAACGGTGCCCTGGTGGGTGCGGTGTTCGTCGCCACCCGTCCTCGTGAGCCCGACGTGGTGACCTTCGCCCTCACCGTGCCCCGGGGTGAGACCGAGCTCGAGGTGGCCCGGGCGCTCCTGCGCGCCGCGCTCGACGACGTGGCCCGACGCGGCGTCCACGGCGTCCAGGATGTGGAGCTGACGGTGTTCGGCGCCGACGACGACCGCGAGGCACTCGTCGCCTCCCTGGGATTCGTGCGCCACCGATCCCTCCTCCAGCTCCGGCTCCCGCTCCCCCTGTACGAGCAGCCCCGCTGGCCCGACGGCGTGCGCGTACGGCCGTTCGTCGTCGGTCAGGACGAAGACGAGTGGCTCGCCGTCAACCGCCGGGCGTTCGCCCACGACCCCGACCAGGGAACCTGGGGCCTCGACGATCTCACGGCGCGCGAAGCCCAGGCGTGGTTCGATCCCGACGGCTTCCTGCTCGCCCTCGACGATGCCGGCCTGGCCGGGTTCTGCTGGACCAAGGTGCACGCCCCTGACCCACCGGGCGAGCCGGTCGCGCTCGGAGAGCTCTATGTGCTCGGGACCGATCCCGACCGCCGGGGCACGGGGCTCGGGCGCGCGCTCGCGGTGGCCGGCCTCGAGTACCTCCACGAGCGCCGCGGCACCCCGGCCGGGATGCTGTTCGTGGATGCGGAGAACGAGGCCGCGCTGGGCCTGTACCGCTCGCTCGGGTTCGTGACGTCGCGCGTCGACCGCGTGTACCGGTGCCGACGGTGAGCCCGTCGCTCACCCGCTACGGCGCATCGCGCGACGACGTCGCCGCACTGCTCGATGCCGAGCCCACCTATCGCATCGACCAGACCTGGGACGCGCTCTACCGGCAGCGAGCCCGCCTCGAGGACGTGACCACCCTCCCCCGGTCGCTGCGCTCGCGGCTCGAGATGCAGCTCCCGCTCGCCCTCGAGGCCATCGCGGAGTCGTCCAGTGCCGACTCCGCGACGACCAAGTGGCGATGGGCCGCCGGTCCCGATCGGGCCCAGGTGGAGACCGTCCTCATGGGCGCACCCGCGCGCGCCACGGTGTGCATCTCGTCGCAAGCCGGATGCGCGATGGGCTGCACGTTCTGCGGCACCGGGCAGGCCGGATTCGAGCGGAACCTCGATGTCGGCGAGATCGTGGAGCAGGTGGCCAGGGCCCAGCACGCATCCGCGGTACGTGTCTCCAACGTGGTCTACATGGGGATGGGCGAGCCCCTCGCGAACTACGACGCGGTGTGGACGTCGGTCGAGCGCCTCCACGCCCACCTCGGCATCTCCGCACGCCGAATCACGATCAGCACGGTCGGCATCGTGCCGGGGATGCGCCGGCTCGCCCGAGAGTCGCTCCCCGTGACCCTGGCGGTCTCGCTGCACGCGCCCGACGACGCACTGCGCAACACCCTGGTACCGCCCAACCGCCACTACCCCATCGCCGAGGTCCTGGACGCGGCCGCCGAGGTGGCGAGGGCCCGGGGCCGGCGGGTGACCTTCGAGTACGCGTGCATCGCCGGGGTGAACGACGCGCCCCGCCAGGCCGAGGCCCTCGCTCGGCTCCTCGGGGCATGGCCCGCGGCCGGTGGTGCGCACGTCAACCTGATCCCGTTGAACGCCACCACCGGCTTCGAGGGCAACGCACCGGATCGGACGCGTCTCAACGACTTCGCTCGGCGTCTCCGAGCACGGGGGGTGAACGCCACGGTCCGGCGCACGCGTGGTGTCGACATCGACGCCGCCTGCGGCCAGCTCCGTTCCCGGGGCCCGGACCGCGGAGCGGGCCGGAGCGCAAGCCCGGATTCCTTCCCACCATCGGCCACAATGACGTCGTGAGCGACCGCCGCTTCCTCAACCAGTACCAGCCCCAGACGCTAGTGAGCGCCACGCTCCTCTGCTATATCCAGGCCGTCTTCGGGGCGATCTTCGGCGCCGACACCTCGTCAGCGTTGCTGGCAGTGTTCATCGTCCTGGGTCTCGGGTTGGGGGGCTACGGGATCGCCAACGAGAAGCGGTGGGGGTACGCGCTGGCGCTCGCCGCGGCCGTCCTCCAAGTCGGGGGCCTCCTCGCGTGGCAAGGTATCCACGTGCTCGAGTTCCCCTGGATCCTGAGCCTCATGTTCGACGTGCTGCTCGTCGGGTTGCTGGTCCATCCTCAGAGCCGCGAGTACCAACGGATCTGGTTCAAGTAGCGACCGGAACCGGCTCGGGCAGCACCTTCCGCGGCACGTGGCTGGCCATCACCTGACGTCTGACCGGGCCGCGCGGGATGCGTCGTGCCCGTCACCCGGGCCGTACTGCGCCCCGCACCCGGCCGCTACCGGCGATGAAGCGGACGACGTCACCGGTACGGGGGGCATGGATGAAGCCGCCACCCACCCAGATCCCGATGTGGCCCGAGAAGGAGGTCGTCGTGATCAGGTCACCGGGTTGGAGCTGGTTGAGCGACACGCGCGGGAACATGGCCGCCTGCGCGCCCGAGTAGTGAGGCAGCGAGAGCCCGCCCGCCTGCCACGCGCGCATCGTCAATCCCGAGCAGTCGTAGGCATTGGGTCCCGTGGCGGCGAAACGATACGGCTTGCCGAGCTGCGCGTACGCGAATGCCACCGCGGCGCCGGCACCGCCGCTGGGGTTGGGCGCCGGGCCCGACCACCCCGACCCGCCCACGCGCGGGGAGGCTGCCGCGGCGGCGGCTTCCCGTCTCGCTTGCTCCTCGCGCACGAGCTCGACCAGCTCACCTTGCACCTGGTCGAGGAGGCGCTGCTGCTCGTTGGCCGCCGCGTTGGCTTCGGCCCTTGCGGCGCTGAGCGCGGCACGCTGCTCCTCGGCGTCGGCGCGGGCCCGCTCGGCCGCCTGGCGCCGTTCGGAAAGCCCGGCGCGTGCAGCCGCGAGATCGATGATCAGCTTGTCATCGCTGCGAGCCGCCGCCTCTCCGTACTGGGTGCGACGGTTCACGTCGGTTGCCGACGCGGCGTCGAGCGCCGGCGCTGACCCGCCCCCCTTGCGATACATCACCGCGGCACGGCCGCGGATCAAGTCCCTGAGCCGCGCCATCTCGGCCTTCGCAACGGCAATCCGTGCTTGGGCATCCTCGATCTCGGCCTGGGCCTGGTCCAGCGCGAGCTGTGCGGCGTTGATCTGCTCACCGAGGGCCGCGACCTTCACGCCGTTCTCCTCGAGCTGTGATTCGAGCTCCTGGGCCCGAGCTCGGAGGTCGTCGATCGGCGCCGCACCGGCCCCGGCGGTCGTCAGGGCGGCCGTCAATGCCAGCGATACGAGGATGGTGCCTCCCCACCTCACGGAGGGCGTGCGCATACAGGCTTCTCCCGGATCGGGGCTGGGGGCACGTCCACCGAGGCCGCCTGGCGCGTATGCCCGCGCGCGCAGAGGCACGGAAGCGGATGGACATCGTTCGCAACGCCGGCGGATCGATGTGGTTTCACCCTATCAAGAGCCTCACGGCCCCCTCTAGGCGACGGCACCCACAGTCGTGCTGCGGAACCGGTGCGCGCCTACCTTCCGGACCATGCGCACCGCGGCCGTCGGCCTCGTGCTCGGCGTCGGCAGCGTTCTCGGGTTGGTGGCCAGCACCTATTTGCCCGCTCTAGCGTTCAGGAAATAGACCGTAGATGTTGCGGTTGCTAGTGCCGCTCTAGCGCTCGTTCCGTGGAACGGTTCAAGTAGATCCGCGCTACGACGAGCGCACGGTGGTCGCGCCACCCGCGTCGCGGCAACCCGGGCGACGCTGAGACGGTCAGGCCTGGGCGAGGGCGTTCCAGAAGAACACGAAGACGAACAACGCCAGCCCCAAAGGCTCCAGCACCAGCTTGCCGATCCCGAAGCTGAGCGCCGTCAGGACAAAGCAGACCACCGCCGCGCCGAAGAATAGGGCTTGCAGTTCCGGAGACATAGTTGAGATTGCGAGCATGGCGTCATCGTACCCCCGGGATGCCGACCTGTCGAAACCTCCTCGGGTCTCACGGTTGCGCGACGGCGGGGCCCGATACGCCATCGGGTCCCGCCGAACCGGGTGAGTGATCTGGCGGCGTTCGACGGCAGCGTCGTGACCGAGCGAGGGAACCCACCCCTGACCAACGTGTCGGCCGCTTCCCGAACAGCGGCTACTTCCCCGCTCTACCGCTCAACCACTTGCTTACAGGCCGCAGGTTATGGGACGTCGCTCTACCGCTCGCTCGGCGGAACGGTTCAAGTAGCGACCGGAACCGGGAAGACTTGGGCGCTGGGCCACACGGGTGGGTGGCGGCGCGCTGAGTGCAGCGGACCACCACCACCCGTAGGGCCGATCGCAGTCAGTCGTTCGAGGTCAGCTTGTCCTTGGCCGTGTCGACGACCTCGCTGACCTTGTCGGCTGCGTCACCGGCCTTGCCCTTGACAGCCGCGCCAGCGCGGTCGAGCTTTCCCTCACGCTTGAGGTCTTTGTCGTCCGTGAGGTCGCCAGCGGCTTCCTTCACGCGCCCCTTGGCGTCGTCGAGGTTCTCACCCATGGTTGCTCCTTTGGTTGGCTTCGAGTTGGTCAAGACTATTCCTGAATCATCGTCGCCGGCATCGTTGGTGCTCGTTCGCCAAGACGGTCCAAGTAGGCGCCCGCCGGCACGCGCAGCAACTTCCGCGCCACGCTGTGGGCGACGGCCCGGCGCAACACGGCGACGAAGCCGCTGTAGGCCGCGCCGAGCAGCACCGCGAACAGCAACGCGAAGGTAACGCCCACCATGATCACGCTCATGGGCCTTCCTTCTTCGGGCCAGCCGTGCTCCACAATCGTTGGCCCGCGACGACGCAACCCAGCACGACGAAGCCTCCGAACAGAAGACCGACGACCACGTTCGACCCCACCACGCCCAGGGCGAGCGCGAGGCACGAGACAGCTGACAGCACGCCGATGCGCAAGGGGAAACTGGGGGACGACCCCAGGATGGGCGCGTTCCCGAGCTTGGGCTTGGGCGCCCCATACCCCGACAGCGGGCCAGGCGTGAAGTCCAGAAAAGCGGTGGTGGCGTGTCGCCGACCAGGTCCCATACGTACCTTCCAAGCGTTGGAGGTACTGCCAAGGACTGGAGCAGCGGAGCAAGAGCAAAACTAGCACGAGAAACTTCGAGCTGTGACCTCAGAGGTGCGCGCATCGACGACGAATGACGCCGCCGAGACGGTTCAGGACGGCGCCCGAAGCGGGACCGCGTGCCCGCGCGCGGCGCTGCGACCGGCGACCCGGCGCAACACGGCGACGTACCCGCGGTAGACCGCGCTGATGAGTACCGCGAACAGCACCATGAAGGTGACGCTCACCGTGATCGCATTCATGGACGTTCCTCCTTCAGACCCGGCCCGCACGGCACCCGCCGTAGACGTGGTGAGAGGTATCGGCACGCTCGGCCGGGGGGATGAGGGCGGATCGCGCGCGCCCACCCGAACGCGGCGACGCCCGCCGTCGAGAGGGCACCAACCCATACAATCCGGGCGTGGGGACCCTGGAGCAAACTCTCGAGGTGATCGAGGCGCGGCTGCGTCCCCTCGAGGTGGATCTGGCCTGGGCCTGGTGGGACGCCAGCACCCACGCCTCCCCGGAGGCCGATCGTCGGCGGGCCGAGCTCGACCTCGCCCGCCGGGAGGTGCTGGCGGACCCCGCGGCGTTCGAGGTGGTCCGCGAGGCGCGCGCCCGGGATGTGGACCCGCTGGTGCAGCGCCGGGTCGAGCTCCTGCACGACGCCATGGCCCCCCAGCAGGTGCCGTCCGACCTCCGGCGCCGCATCGTGGACCTCGAGACCGAGGTGGAGGCAACGTTCACGACGTTCCGCGGGGAGCTCGACGGTGAGCGCCTCGACGACAACGCCATCCTCGAGATCCTCCGCACGAGCGACGACGAGGTTCGCCGACGCGGCGCCTGGGAGGCGTCGAAGCAGGTCGGTGAAGCCGTCGCCGGGCAGGTTCGCGAGCTGGCGGCACTCCGCAACGAAGCAGCCCGTGCGCTCGGCTTCCGTGACCACTTCGCGCTCGCGCTCGCGACCTCGGAGCTGGACGAGGATCGCCTGCTCGCCACCCTCGACGAGGTGGACCGCGCCACCCGCGAGCAGTTCAGTCGCTGGAAGGGCCAGCTCGACCAGGTGCTCGCGACCCGCTTCGGGATCGACGGGGCCGATCTCGGCCCCTGGCACATGGACGACCCCTTCTTCCAGGATCCGCCCGTGAGCGGTTCCGTCGACCTGGACTCCGTGTTCGCGGACTCGGACCTCGAGGCGCTCACCGCGCGCACCTTCGACGGCCTCGGCCTAGACGTACGACCCGTGCTGGCGCGGAGTGATCTCTACGCCCGGGAGGGCAAGAACCAGCACGCGTTCTGCATCGACATCGACCGGGAGGGGGACGTGCGCGTGCTGTGCAACGTGCAGCCCACCGAACGATGGATGGACACGATGCTGCACGAGTTCGGCCACGCCGTGTACGACCGGGGCATCGACCGCGGACTCCCCTGGTTCCTGCGGGCCGCCGCACACGCGTTGACCACCGAAGGCGTGGCGATGCTGTTCGGGCGCATCGTGCGGGAGCCCGAGTGGCTCCGGACCATCGCGGGGCTCGGCACCGACGAGGTCGCTGCCCTCACGGACCGACTGGCCACGGCGCGCCGCGCCGCGCTGCTCACCTTCGCCCGCTGGGTGCTCGTGGTCACGTACTTCGAGCGGGGGCTCTATGCCGATCCGCACGGCGATCTCGACACGCTCTGGTGGGACCTGGTCGAGCGCCACCAGCAGATCCGCCGCCCGCCCGGTCGTCACGCTCCGGACTGGGCGGCCAAGATCCACCTCGCGGTGGCACCGGTCTATTACCAGAACTACCTCTACGGCGAGCTGTTCGCTTCGCAGCTCGAGGCAAGGTTCGAGGGCCTTGGCGCGCTGATCGATCGCCCCGAGGTCGGCGAGTTCTTCGGAAGGGACGTGTTCGGTCCCGGGGCGTCGCTGCGCTGGGACCACCTGGTGGAGCACGCAACCGGGGCGCCGCTGAGCGCCCGCGCCCTGCGCTCGCAGCTCGTCGGGTAGCCACCATCCCGGCGGTAGCGTCGGACAGTGAACCGGCTGGCGTCCGAGACGAGCCCGTACCTCCGCCAACACGCCGACAATCCCGTCGACTGGTACGCCTGGGGCGACGAGGCGTTCGCCCGGGCCCGGGACGAGGACCGCCCGGTGCTGTTGTCGGTCGGGTACTCGGCGTGTCACTGGTGCCACGTGATGGCCCACGAATCCTTCGAGGACCCCGACGTCGCCGCCGTGATGAACCGGCTCTTCGTCAACGTGAAGGTCGATCGCGAGGAGCGGCCCGACGTCGACGCCGTCTACATGCAGGCGATCCAGGCCATCAGCGGGCACGGCGGCTGGCCCATGACGGTGTTCCTCACCCCCGACGGCACGCCGTTCTTCGGGGGTACCTACTTCCCCAAGGAGGACCGCCGGGGCATGACCGGCTTCGTGCGGGTCATGGAGGCGGTGTCCGCGGCCTGGAACGAGCACCGCGACGAGCTCCTCGAGCAAGGGCGGCGACTGCGCGCGCTGCTCGAACGAGCGAGCACGGCCGTGGGTGACGAGCCCGGCGAGCCCTCGCCGGCGGTGCTCGCGCAGGCCCATGACGAGCTGGTGGCCCAGTTCGACCGGCGCCACGGAGGCTTCGGCCGGGCGCCGAAGTTCCCCCAGGCGATGACCCTCGACTTCCTGTTGCGCCGCCACGCCGTCACCGACGACCCGGACACGCTGGCGATGGTCACCACCACGCTCGACGCGCTCGCGGCCGGGGGGATCTACGACCAGGTGGGCGGCGGCTTCCACCGGTACTCGGTGGACGAGCACTGGCTCGTGCCTCACTTCGAGAAGATGCTCTACGACCAGGCGCTCCTGGTGGGCACGTTCCTCCACGGATGGCTGGTCACGGGCGAGCCCCGCTACCGGACGGTGGTCGAGGAAACGATCGGCTACGTGCTGCGCGACCTCACCCACGAGGAGGGTGGGTGGTACTCGGCCGAGGACGCCGACTCGGAAGGAGTGGAGGGCAAGTTCTACCTGTGGTCCCACGAGGACATCGTGGCGGTCTGCGGCGACACCGCCGACGCCGCCATCCGCTACTACGGGGTCACGCCCGGCGGGAACTTCGAGGATCCCCATACCGGCTACCGCGGCAACATCCTCCACGTCGTCGAGGCCACGCAGGCTCGCCCCGAGCCCGTCGAGACCGCCCGGCGCCGGCTCTTCGAGCACCGGGGGCACCGAGTGCGCCCCGGCCTGGACGACAAGGTCCTGCTCGGATGGAACGCGTTGTTCCTGCGCTCTCTCACCGAAGCCGCGGCGGCGCTGGAGCGCGACGACTGGATGGATGCGGCGCGGCGCAATGCCGGGTTCCTGCTCCGCGCGCTCCGGCGTGCCGACGGCCGCCTCCTGCGCTCGTGGCAGGACGGGCGCGCGCGCCTCTTGGGCTATGCCCAGGACTACGCCGCGCTCCTCGAGGCGCTGCTCACCCTGGCCGAGCTCGACGACATCACATGGATCGAACCGGCCGAAGCGGTGGCGAGCGAGCTGGTTCGCCTCTTCGCCGATACCGAGCGCGCCGGCTTCTTCACCACCGGGATCGACGGTGACCCGCTCGTGGTGCGGCCCAAGGACACCCAGGACCACGCGACACCGGCGGAGAACTCGCTCGCGGCGCACGCGCTCCTCCGCCTCTCGGCACTGAACGGGTCACCGGTCCACGCCGAGCACGCCGACCGGTGGCTGCGCGCCATCTGGCCGCTCGTCGCCGAGTTCCCGACCGCCTTCGCGTACCTGCTGGGCGCGTTCGAGCGGACCGTGCTCCAGCCACTCGAGGTGGCGGTGATCGGCCCCCGCGACGGCCCCGGTGCGCGCGAGCTACGTGTCGAGGTGACCGGGAGGTTCCTGCCCGCGAGCGTGGTCACGATCGCCGATGGGCCCGACCCGCGATCCCCGCTGCTCGACGGCCGGTCGCTGCTCGGCGGGCGAACGACCGCCTACGTGTGCGAGCGCTACGCGTGTCGCGAGCCCGTGACCGATCCGGGGCTCCTGCGTGCCCAGCTCGACGCTGCGCTCACGGCGCGCCGATCGAAAAGTGGACGGGGCACCGAGCCGTAGAGCAGGCGCCGGGTCGGCGCCGGACTCGAACAGTCGTCTTCGACGAACTCGCCGGCTCGCCGACCGGCGCCGCTTCGTCGGCGCCGTGCTCGACTAG
>CAZCYE010000010.1:0-27942 GCA_964502775.1 uncultured Bifidobacteriaceae bacterium
AGCCCGTTGGTAAGAAGGGTTGGGCTCGGTCGTCGACTGGTGGGCTCGGGCTAGCGGCCGAGGTCCCCGAGGTCGAGATCCTCGAGGTCGCCGAGCGCGTCACCCAGGCAGTCCGTCAACAAGAAGGTCGACACCCGCAAGGACGCGGGGAGCACCTTCGAGTACAGCCCGCCCGACAGGAGCTCGGTGAAGTCGTCGGCGTCGGTCTCCGCCGCCCTGACCGTCCAGTTGGCGAGGATCTTCAGGTCCTTCTTCATGCGCTTGCTGGGTGCCTTCTTCGCGAGGCGCCGGTAGTCCTTCGCGATGGCTTTGGCGTTGGCCACGTCGACGGAGTCTCCCGAGTCCGGGTTGAACTCACCCGCTCCCGCACTGCTGAGCCCATCGCAGAACTTGGAGGTGTTGCTGCCCGCCGTGGAGGAGCCCGCGGTTGCGGCCCCAAGCGGCACTGCTCCCAGGGCCAGCGACCCGCACACCATGGTGACGAGCGCTGCCGTTCTCATTGGCCGCATCGTGGAAAACCTCCGAGTTGTGGTCGAGTCGTGATCGAGTCGTCGTTCCGAGCTGCGGCCCGCAGCCTAGCCAGCACCTCGGGCGGTCTCTCAGCACCGGAGTGCCGAATCCTGAGGCCGGCCCACCCCCACGATCCGCGGGCGCTCAAGGTGGCCTGGTCCCGGGCCGTTACCTCACCGATGGGGCGTCGTCTCGCGCTCGTGGCCGTCGGTCTCCTGGTCGGGCTCCGGATCCTGTCGATCGCGACGATCCTCGGCACCCCCGAGGCGTATCGACCGAGCACCGGCTTCGCCTTCGACACCGCCCGCTACCACGCCATCGCGCAGAGCCCGGGCACGCCGTACCAGGACTTCGCGGTCGAGTTCCCACCGACCACGGTGGCGTTCCTCGAGGTGATCGACGGCGACACGGTGCGCGACACGATGCCGCGCCTCGCCTGGGCCACACTCGGACTCGACCTGCTCGCGGCCCTGGCCGTCGCCTACGGCTGGGGGCGGCGCGCGAGCCTTGCCTACCTCGCCCTCGGGGTTCCGTTCGCGCTCTGGCCGTTCGTGTACTTCCGCGTCGACTTCCTGGCCGTCGCCCTGGTCACGGGCGCGCTTGCCCTGGTCAAGCGCCGCAAGGAGGTCGCCGGGGGGGTCACGATGGCCGTGGCGGTGTTCGCCAAGCTCTGGCCCGTCGGCGTCATCCCACTCCTGCTCGTGCAACGCCGCCGCCGGGCGTTCCTCACCTGCGTCGCCACGTCGGCCGTCGGCGCGCTGTCCTGGCTCGCGTGGGCCGGGCCGGCGGGCCCCGAGCAGGTGCTCACGTTCCGCAACGCCACCGGCTGGCAGATCGAGAGCGTGGTGGGCTCGATCGTCCGTGTCGTCACCGGCAGCTCGGTGTACCTCCAGTCGGGGGCCACGCGCACGGGCGAGGCTCCGATGTGGGCCAGTGCGCTCCTGGTGGTGGGCCTGGTGGCCACGGTCGGCGCCACGTGGTGGCGGGTGGCGCGCAGCCGTGGCGGTGAGAGCGGCGTCGGCGGCGTGGACGACGTTGGCGAGGTTGAGGATGGCATCGCCTTCGGGGTGGCGCCCCTGGTGGCCACGGTCGCCTTCCTGGTCTTCGCCCCGATCCTGTCGCCCCAATACCTGGTGTGGCTGCTGCCGTTCGCCGCGATCTGCTGGGTCGCCGGGCATCGCCGGATCGCGTATCTCGTGGGACTCGCCAACGTGCTGACGATGCTGATGACGCGCAACTACCTCGCGCTCAACACGCTCGACGTGGGCGCACACGCGCTCCTGTTCGTCCGCAACGGTGTGCTGATCCTGGTTGGTGTCGAGGGCTGGCGCCTGCTGCGACGCCTTCCGCTCGACGCCACCGCACCGCGTTACCGGCTGTCACGGCCGGTGTGGCCGCGTGCGGGCGCCGCGTCGCTGGGATCGACCACGAGCTAGTCGATCGGTCCCGCGAGGTTGGCGGGAACGGCGCGCAGGTCCAGCATCCGCTGGAGTGCGACGCGGGCCCACTCGGCCGTGTGTTGGTCCACGGTGATCTGGTTCACGATCTCACCACGTACGAGGTGGTCGAGACACCACAAGAGATGGGGCTCGTCGATGCGGAACATCGTGGAGCACGGGCACACGAGCGGATCGAGGGTCACAACGGTCTTGTCGGGATGCTCGGCCGCGAGGCGCTGCACCATGTGGATCTCGGTGCCGATGGCGAGCACGGCGCCGGCGGGGGCATCAGTGACCCACTCGAGGATGCGCTCGGTCGAGCCGACACGGTCGGCCAGCTCCACCACCTCGTGTCGGCACTCGGGGTGCACGATGACCAGACCGTCCGGATGCTCGTCGCGGAACTGGGCCACGTGCTCGGGGGCGAAGCGCTGGTGCACGGTGCAATGGCCCCGCCACAACAGGAAGGCCGTGTCCTTCACGTCGCGCTCGTCGAGCCCGCCGAGATCGAGATGCGGGTTCCACACTCGCATCTCGGACACGTCGTAGCCCATTGCGTGGCCGGTGTTGCGACCGAGGTGCTGATCGGGGAAGAACAAGACCTTGTCACCGCGTCCGAATGCCCACTCGAGCACGACGCGCGCGTTCGAGGAGGTGCAGACGGCCCCGCCGTGACGACCGACGAAGGCCTTGAGCGCGGCCGACGAGTTCATGTACGTGATCGGCACGACCCGTTCGACGTCGGTCACCGCGCCGAGCTCGTCCCAGGCCTGCTCCACCTGATCGATGTCAGCCATGTCGGCCATCGAGCACCCCGCGTTGAGGTCGGGGAGCACGATCCGCTGGTGGTCTCCGGTCAGGATGTCGGCCGCTTCGGCCATGAAGTGCACACCGCAGAAGACGATGTCGGTGGCGTGGTCGTCGTCGGCCGCGAACTGCGCCAACTTGAAGGAATCGCCGCACTCGTCGGCCCAGCGGATCACCTCCGGGCGCTGGTAGTGGTGACCGAGCACGAGGAGCTGCGGGCCCAGCACGCGCTTGGCCTCGCGGATGCGTTCCTCGAGTTGTTCAGGGGTCGCGAGGGTGTAGTCGTCCGGCAACGGGGCCTGGAGTCGGAGCATGGTGTCAATCCCTCTGGGGGAGGCTCCGGTGTGTGGCCGGCGGGGACAGCCTGGTCGCCCACCGCGGGGTTGTCGGCCCCGGAGCCGATCTTCGGCCGGAATGCCAGGCCGGCCTCCTTGCAGGATACCCGCCGCCACCGCGTCACCCCGCGGCCACCTCGACTGCCGCGGGGCGCGGGCGGCGGAGGGTGACGGTCCCGGTCGGGGCGACCTGGGGCTGACATCGCGCCGGAGGATTACTAGGCTGGCGTCATGACTCCGAACGGATCTCAGCCGCTCGTCGAGCGGCTGGGCTATGCGCCCGACGCCAAGCTCCTCATCATCTCCTGCGAGGATGTCGGTTCCTCGCGGGCCGCCAACGTGGGCACCTACGAGGCGTTTCGCAAGGGTGTCGCCACGAGTGCCTCGCTGATGGTGCCGTGTCCGTGGGCGAGGGACGCCGCGGCCGAGTACGGCGGCGAGGACATCGGCGTGCACCTCACGCTGAACGCCGAGTGGGACACGGTTCGCTGGGGGCCGCTCACGCAGGCGCCGAGCCTCTTGGACGGGGACGGCGGATTCCCGCGGACCGTGGAAGACATCTGGGACCACGCCGACCTCGACGAGGTCCGCCGCGAGTGCCGTGCCCAGATCGAGCGAGCGATCCTCTGGGGCTTCGACGTGAGCCACATCGACAGCCACCAGGGCACGCTGGTCCGGCGGGCCGAGTTCTTCGACGTGTACGTCGAGCTCGCGGTTGAGTTCGCGCTCCCGGTCCGCATCATGGGTCCCGAACACGAGCGCCGCCTCGGCTTCCCCCACCGTGCGCTCGCGGCCGCCGAGGGCCTGGTGTTCCCCGACGAAGTGGTGATCTGCCCGATGGACGGGGCACGCGATCGCGTGGAGGAAGCCCTGTCCGAGCTGCGCCCCGGTGTGACCGAGTTCTCGCTCCACCCGGCGGTGGACACCGAGGAGCTGCGGGCGCTGGACCCCGACTGGAAGGGACGGGTGCTGGACCACGAGATCCTGAGCGGCGACCCGTGGCTACCCGACCTGGTCGAAAAGGCCGACGCCACGCTCATCGGCTTCCGAGAGCTGCGCGACCTCCAGCGTGCCTGAGCGCGACTTCCTGGTCGCGTCTCGCTGCTCGCCGGGATACCGCCTTGATGGCTCGCTCACTGCGGGCCGGGGTACCCGGCCCGCAGCCGTTCGCTTGCTCTCGCGGTCGCTCGCCGCTCCGTCTTTCTGGTCGCGTCTCGCTGCTCGTCGCCGCCCGTTCTGGCCTCCGCTCCTGAGCGGAGCGCGTCAGGCGGGGTGTGCGGCCACCAGGCGGTCGAGGCGATTCACGATGGCGCGGTGCACGGCATGCACCGGCTGGTCGCCGTCGAGGCGCACGAGCTTGCCCTCGTCCCGATAGAACTCGATCACCGGGCGTGTCTCGCGCTGGTACGACTCCAGCCGTCGCCGGAGGACGGGGAGCGCGTCGTCATCACGCGCCCGCGCACCCACGCGGGACACGGTCGCGGCCGGGGGTACGGACAATTCGACGGCGAGGTCGATCGGCTCGACCGCGAGCACGCGCTCGAGGACGACGCACTGCGCCAGCGTTCGGGGGAACCCGTCGATCACGAAGCCGGTTCCCGAGTCCTGGAGCGCCCGCAGCGGCTCGCGCAGCAGGTCGAGCACCATGGTGTCGGGCAGTAGGGCCCCGGACGCTACGAGGCGCTCGACGACGCGCCCGAGCGGTGTCGAGCCGGCTGCGACCTCGCGGACCACGTCGCCGACGCAGAGGTGCCCGAGGCCCAACCATTGCCAGAGGAGCCGGGCCTGGGTGCTCTTGCCCGATCCGGGGGGACCCAGTAGCACGACACGCGACGAGTGATTCATTGGCTCCCCCAATCCGGCGCCGGGCGCCTCCGGTACGAGGTCCAGCGAGAGCGGGGCTCCGCCTCTGTCCGGTGACAACGGTACCTTCGCCGGGCCATTGCACTCCAGGGCCGCGCGTGCGTGATCCGGGCGGTTCGGACCGGCACAATGGGGACGAGATGGTCGAGCGTCCCCCTGCCGCGACGATCCCCGACGGTCCTGGCTCGTACCAGTTCAAGGACGGCCAGGGCCGGGTGCTCTACGTGGGCAAGGCCAAGAGCCTGCGCGCCCGGCTCACCAACTACTTCGGGCCGCCCGAGTCGCTGGCCCCACGTACCCGCCAGATGGTGACGGCGGCGACCTCGGTGGAGTGGATCGAGGTGGCCGGCGAGGTCGACGCCATCTTCCTCGAATACAACCTGATCAAGCAGCACCGGCCCCGGTTCAACATCCGCTATAAGGACGACAAGTCGTACCCGTACCTCGCGGTGACCGTCGACGAGGAGTGGCCCCGCGCCATGGTCATGCGGGGTGGCAAGCGCCGCGGCGTGCGTTACTTCGGTCCCTATGCGCACGCGTACGCGATCCGGGAGACGCTCGACCTGCTGTTGCGGACGTTCCCGATCCGTACTTGCACGCAGGCCAAGTTCGATCGCCATCACCGGTTGGGGAGGCCGTGCCTGTACGCCCACATCGAGAAGTGCGCGGCGCCGTGCGTGGGCGCGGTGAGCGAGGGGGAGTACCGCGGGCTGGTCGACGAGCTCGTGAACTTCCTCCACGGTGAGACCGCACCGGTACTGGAACGCCTCGAGGCCCAGATGGCGCGGGCGGCGGACGATCTGGAGTTCGAGCGCGCGGCGCGGGTGCGTGACCAGATTGCGTCGGTGCGGACGGCGATCGAGCGCCAGCAGATGGTGGCGGCGCGCGAGGAGGACTTCGACGTGATCGGCCTCGCCGAGAACCCGCTCGAGGCTGCGGTGCAGGTGTTCTTCGTGCGCCGCGGCCGGGTCGTGGGCCGCCGGGGTCTGATGGTGGACAAGATCGAGGATCTCGAGACGCCGGGGCTCGTCGAACGCGTCGTGGAGCAGCTCTACGCCGACGGGGGGCCCGAGGATGTGCCCCGGGAAGTGCTGGTGCCCGTCGCCCCCGACGACCTTGACGTCGCCGAGGCGTTCCTCACCCGTGTGCGCGGGGCCCGGGTCCGGGTGCGTGTCCCCCAGCGCGGGGCCAAGCGGGACCTGCTGGCAACCGTGGCCCGCAACGCCGAGGAGTCCCTGACCCAGCACATGCTGCGGCGGGCGTCGGACCACAACGCGCGGGCGCGGGCCCTGAACGCGCTCCAAGAGGCGCTCGGACTTGCCGAGGCGCCACTGCGCATCGAGTGCTTCGACATCTCCAACCTCCAGGGCTCCGAGGTCGTCGGATCGATGGTGGTCATGGAGGACGGGCTGGCGAAGCGGTCCGAGTACCGCCGGTTCAAGATTCGCCACGTGGAGGGCCAGGACGACTTCTCGGCGCTCGAGGAGGTGCTCACCCGCCGCTTTCGCCGCTACCTGGAGGACCGTGACGAGGGCGCGCGCGCCAACAAGCGCTTCGCGTACCCCCCGGCGCTGCTGGTGGTGGACGGCGGCAAGGGTCAGCTCAACGTCGCCGTCCGGGTGCTCGAGGAGCTCGGGCTCGAGGAGATCGAGGTCGCGAGCCTGGCCAAGCGCTTCGAGGAGGTGTACCGACCGGGTCACGCCGAGCCCGTCCGGATCGCCCGGGACTCCCCGGCCCTGTACCTGCTCCAGCAGGTGCGCGACGAGGCGCACCGATTCGCCATCACCTACCACCGGCGCCTGCGGGAGCGGCGGGCCACCGCGTCGGTGCTCGACGACGTGCCGGGCCTGGGGCCGACGCGCACAGCCCGGCTCCTGCGCGAGTTCGGGTCGGTGAAGCGCCTCCGTGAGACCAGTGAGGACACGTTGCTCGCGTTGGGGTGGCTGCCGGCCCGGGTCGCCCATGATCTCTACGCGCGCCTCCATCCGGGCCAGTCGAGATGAGGGAGTCGAGATGAGGGTGTCGAGATGAGGGTGTCGAGATGAGGGTGTCGAGATGAGGGTGTCGAGATGAGGGTGTCGAGATGAGCGCGGTGACCGGGAGCGTGTCGATCGACCTCACGATCGTGATGGGCCTGTCGGGCGCGGGCCGCTCGTCCGCGGCCGACGTGCTCGAGGATCTCGGCTTCTTCGTGATCGACAACCTCCCGCCCACGCTCATCCCGAAGGTCGTGGAGCTGGCCCGGGCCCGCGATCAGGCGATCCGCTTCGCGCTGGTGGTGGACGTGCGCGCCGGGGTCGAGGAGCTGGAGGCGGCGCTCGCCGAGGTGCGCGAGGCCGGTGCCCGTACGCACGTCCTGTTCCTCGACGCCAACGACGAGGCGCTCGTGCGACGCTTCGAAGCGTCGCGGCGCCCGCATCCCCTCGCGGTCGACGGGCGGGTCTCCGACGGCATCATCCGCGAGCGGGAGCTGCTCGAGGAGCTGAAGGGCGAGGCCGACGTCGTGGTCGACACCAGCAACCTCAACGTGCACGAGTTGCGCGAACGGATGCTCGAGCTGTTCGGGGAGAGCGCGGCCGAGACGTCGCTGCAGACCAACGTGGTGTCGTTCGGCTACAAGCACGGGTTGCCGCTTGACGTGGACCTGGTGTTCGACTGTCGTTTCCTTCCGAACCCGCACTGGGTGGATCGGCTGCGCCACCTTCCGGGCACCGACGCCAAGGTCCGCCGGTACGTGCTCGGGCAGCCCGAGGCCAGGGCATTCATCGAGGAGCTGCGCCGCCTGTTCGAGCTGCTCCTGCCCGCGTACGCCAAGGAGGGCAAGTCCTACGTGTCGATCGGGCTCGGCTGCACCGGGGGCCGGCACCGCAGTGTGGTGATCGCGTCGGAGTTGGCCGGGATCCTGGGCTCGTTGGGCTTCCCGGCTCGTGTCCACCATCGTGACCTCGACCGTGCCTGACACCGACACGAGCGAACGACCCCGAGTCGTGGCGCTGGGGGGCGGGCACGGGCTGGCGGTGGCGCTGGGCGCGGCGCGGCGCTACGCCGGTGAGCTGACCGCGGTCGTGAGCGTCGCGGACGACGGCGGCTCGTCGGGCCGCCTGCGGCGCGCGCTCGACGTCGCCCCACCGGGTGACCTGCGCAAGTGCCTCGTCGCGCTGGCTGATCCGCACAGCATCTGGGCGGAGGCGTTCGAGCACCGGTTCACCGCCGGAGAGCTCGGGGGCCACGCGCTGGGCAATCTCGTCCTCGTGGGGCTGGCCGAGACGCTCGGCGACCTCACTGCCGCGCTCGACGAGGCGTCACGGCTGCTCGGCGCCGTCGGCCGCGTGCTGCCCGCGACCACCGAGCCGGTCGTGTTGAAGGCCGAGGTGGAGGGCACCGCGATCGAGGGCCAGGTCGCGGTGGCGTCGGTGCCCGGGCGCATCCATCGGGTGGACATCGTCCCCGAGGACGCCCGCGCCCATCCCGACGCGGTGCGCGCGATCGCTGCCGCCGACCACGTGATCCTGGCGCCCGGCTCGCTGTACACGAGCCTGTTACCGGTGCTGCGCGTTCGGGGGGTGCGGGAGGCGCTCGCGCACGCACCCGGCCTCGTGGTGCACGTGGCAAACCTGCGGTCGCAGCGGCCCGAGACCGAGGGCCTCGACGCCGACGACCACGTTCGGGCCATCCTCGGGCACGGGGGACGGATCGACACCCTCGTGGTGGACCCGGACGCGGCCCTCGTACCCTCGCCCGAGGTGCTCGACGCCCACGCGGTCCGATTGGTGAGCGCTCCGGTCGCCGCCGCCTCGGGGCTCGTCCACGATCCGGAGAGATTGGCGAAGGCACTCTCGGATCTGCTGGAGTCCGGATGACTACGGGGAGTGTCGCCATATGACGGTACGAGTGGGCATCAACGGCTTCGGGCGGATCGGCCGTTCGTTCTTCCGCGCGCTGTTGGACCGAGGCCCCTCGTCGGGGGTCGAGCTCGTGGCGGTGAACGATCCCATGGGCGACAGCGCCACCATGGCGTTCCTGCTCAAGCACGACTCCGTGGCCGGGACGCTCCCGAACGAGGTGAAGTCCCACGACTCCGGCTTCTCGGTGGACGGCACCGAGATCGTCAAGCTCGATGTGATGAGCCCGGGAGAGATCCCCTGGGGTGAGCACGGAGTGGACGTGGTGATCGAGTCGACGGGCCTGTTCACCGCCCGCGACCAGGCCGTCGCGCACCTCCAGGGCGGTGCCGGCCGCGTCGTCATCTCGGCGCCGAGCGCCGACGCCGACGCCACCATCTGCATGGGCGTCAACGACGAGGTCTACGACCCCGCCGCGCACACGGTGCTGTCCAACGCATCGTGCACCACGAACTGCCTGGCACCTTTGGCGAAGGTGCTCAACGACCGCTTCGGGATCGAGCGCGGCCTCATGACTACGGTCCACGCCTACACCAGTGACCAGTCGCTCCAGGACCTGGCCCATCCCAGCCGCAAGGGCACGCCCGACTTGCGCCGGATGCGCGCCGCCGCGTTGTCGATCATCCCGAGCAGCACGGGGGCGGCTCGTGCGATCGGGCTCGTGCTCCCCGAGCTGAAGGGTCGGCTCGACGGCACGGCGTTGCGGGTGCCCACACCCACGGGATCCATCACCGACTTGTCGGCGCAGGTGCGCACCGAAGCGACCATCGAGGAGATCAACGCCGCCTTCGCCGAGGCCGCTGGTGACCCGTCGTTCCGTGGGGTCCTCGTGTACACCGAGGAGCCGCTGGTGTCCGCTGACATCGTGGGCAACCCCGCGTCGTGCATCTTCTCGGCTCGCGACACGATGGCCAACGGGAACCTGGTCAAGCTCCTCGGCTGGTACGACAACGAGTGGGGGTACTCGAACCGGCTGGTCGATCTCGTCGCGTTCGTCGGCGGCACGTGATCGCGGGCGTTGGGGCGCTCCCACAGCTCGAGGATCTGCCGCTCACGCCCGGGGCTCGGGTGCTCGTGCGCATCGATCTCAACGTGCCCCTGCACGACGGGCGCATCACCGACGACCTCCGCATCACGTCGGCCGTCCCGACCCTGCGGTGGCTGGTGGACCGACGGGCGCGGGTCGTGGCCTGTGGCCACCTGGGCCGGCCCGGTGGGGCGCCCGACGAGCGGCTCTCGATGGCGCCGGTGGCGCGGCACCTCGGTGCGGTGCTCGGGTTCGACGTGGGCTTGTGCCCGGCCATCGTGGGCCCCGCCCGAGAAGCCGAGATGGCGAACCTCGACCCCGGCCGCGTCCTCCTCTTGGAGAACCTGCGGTTCGACCCCGGTGAGGTGGCTGACGACCCGGCGTTCGCGGTCAACCTCACCGATGAGTGCACGGCGTATGTGAACGACGCGTTCGGCGCCTCGCACCGAACGCACGCCTCGATCATGGGGCCGCCCACGTTGGTGCCGAGCGCGGCCGGACGGCTCTTGGCGCGAGAGGTGGAGGTGCTCGAGGGGCTCCGGGGTGAGGTGCAGCGGCCGTTCGTCGCCGTGCTCGGAGGGGTCAAGGTGAGCGAGAAGCTCGGTGTGATCGACGCGTTGCTCGCCCGGTGCGACCGCGTCCTCGTGGGGGGTGCGATGGCGTTCACCTTCTTGCTCGCCCGCGGGGGGGACGTGGGGGAGTCTCGGGTGGAGCCCGAGATGGTGGCGCACTGCCGCGCGATGCTCGACACGGGACGGGTCGTGCTGCCCACCGACGTCCTGGCCGCGCGCGAGGCGGTACCAGGTGCCGAGGTCGCGGTCGTGGCGGCCGACGCCATCCCCGAGGGATGGACGGGCTTCGACGTGGGTCCCGAGACCGCGGCTCGGTTTGCCGACGAGGTGGCCGAGGCAGCCACCGTGCTGTGGAACGGTCCCATGGGAGTGTTCGAGGTGGCCCCGTTCGACACCGGCACCCGTGCGGTGGCCGAGGCCGTGGCCGGGAGCCGGGGGTTCACCGTGGTGGGCGGCGGCGACAGCGCGGCGGCGGTCCGGTCGTTCGGGCTCGCCGATCAGATCGATCACGTGAGCACGGGTGGTGGCGCGACGCTGGAGCTCATCGAGCACGGCGACCTGCCCGGTCTCCGCGCGCTACGCGAATCGGCGAGCTCGGCGAGCACCGAGGGGAGGGAGGCGCGGTGACCGCGCAACGACGTCCGATCATGGCGGCGAACTGGAAGATGCATCACGACCACCTCGTGGCCATCCAGGTGACGCAGAAGCTCACGTACCGGCTCGACGCGTCCGACTACGACGCGTGCGAGGTGGTGGTGTGCCCGCCGTTCACCGATCTGCGCACGCTCCAGACCTTGATCGACGCCGACCACATGCGCATTCGCCTCGGCGCCCAGAACTGCCACTGGGAGGGCCAGGGTCCCTACACGGGCGAGATCAGCCCGGCGATGCTGGCCAAGCTCACGGTGTCGTATGTGATCGTCGGCCACTCCGAGCGCCGTCAGCTCTTCGGTGAGACCGACGAGATGGTGAACCGCAAGGTGAAGGCGGTCCTCGCGCACGAGATGTCGCCGATCGTGTGCGTGGGCGAGACGCTCGAGGAGCGTGAGCGCGGCGAGACCGAGGCGCGTGTCGGCGCCCAGGTCGCGGCGGCGTTCGCGGGCGTGCGTCGGGAAGCGGCCGAGCGCTGCGTGGTCGCCTACGAGCCGATCTGGGCGATCGGTACCGGTCACAATGCAAGCCCGGGCGACGCGCAAGAGGCCATTGCGGGGCTGCGAGCCCGACTCGACGGCATCGTGGGCGGGGCGGCCACCACGATCCGGATCGTCTACGGCGGCAGCGTCAAGCCCGGCAACGTTGCCGACCTCATGGCCATGCCTGACATCGACGGTGCCCTGGTGGGCGGAGCGTCGCTCGATCCCGACGACTTCGCCCGCATCGTCCGCTACCGCATCTGATCTGGGCGAGCCTGCTCCGGGCCCGGGTGTGCGGGTAATATGGACACCGTGCTGAACACGACCCTGATCGTGATCGACGCCATCGTCGCGCTGGTGCTCATCTTCCTCGTGCTCCTGCACTCGGGTCGGGGCGGCGGCCTGTCCGACATGTTCGGTGGCGGCCAGCTCGGTGGCGCGATGGCCGGCTCGACGGTCGTGGAGCGCAACCTCGACCGGCTCACGATCATCGCCGCGGTCATCTTCATGTTCACCACGATCATCCTGGCGCTGCGCGTCCAGCCCTGATCTTCCTGATTCCCCGGGCCCAGGCCTGACCGACCGGCGGCCGCGCCGGCGCCACCGTCGGTGAGGCGGCGCGTGACCCCGCGGCGCGTGACACGTGACGCGCCCATCCGCGGATTTCTTGCCGGCCTCTGATACAAACCGGTCTCGACCCGGTCTCGTGCCGGTTGATCCGGCCCATCACGCGAGGAGGTCTCGGAGTGAGGCTGTTCGCGCGCGTTCCCCGACTCATGGCGCCACTCATCGTCGCGGTCACCGTCGTCGCCCTGGCGAGCCCAGTGGCCGCGACGGCACCGGCCGTGTCGCAGGGTGCGGCCGGCGGCACGATCCGCATCGCGGCCGAGCAGGAGCCGGACTGCGCCGACTGGATCGCGAGCTGTGCCGGCCTGGCCTGGGGCAACTGGGCGCTCGGCAACCTCACGCTCCCGCAGGTGCTCGTGGTGAGCCCCGACGGCGAGTACGTGCCCGGCGCCGCGCTCGCCGACTTCCCGACCCTCGAGCTGGGCCCACCGATGCGCGTGACCTACCGCATCCACCCCGAGGCGGTGTGGAGCGACGGGACGCCGATCACCTCGGCCGACTTCGAGTACACGTGGCGTCAGATCGCCGAGGGGAAGGGGATCTACGACTCCACCGGCTACGTCGACATCGAGAGCATCGACACCACCGACCCCAAGGTCGCGGTCGTGACATTCGCGGAGCCGTACGCCGCGTGGCGCGACCTCTTCGGCGGCTTCTACTACCTGCTTCCGAGCCATCTCCTCGATGGCAAGAACCGGGCCAAGGCCATGAAGGACGGCTACGCCTTCTCGGGCGGACCGTGGCAGCTCGCGGGCGGAAAGCGGGGCTGGCGCAAGGGCCGCAGCATCACGCTCGAGCCCAACGATGCGTTCTGGGGCACCGTGCCGTCGATCGAGCGGGTGGTGTTCCAGTTCGTCCCCGAGAGCGCGGCCCAGCTCGACGCGGTGAAGACCGGCCAGGTCGTGGCCGCCTACCCGCTGCCCATCGACGGAGCCCGCGAGCAGCTCGACGAGGACCCCGACCTCGTGACCACGGTGAGCTACGGCAACGAGCCGCAGGCGTTCTGGATCAACGCCGACCGGTTCCCACTCGACAGTCAGCCGGTACGTCAGGCCCTGGTGGCGTCCACCGATCGCGACGCCATCGTGGCCCAGGTGCTCGAGCCCGCGGTGGGGGAGGGCAAGACCCTCCAGAGCTTCATCATGCCGACGTTCAAGCGCTTCTTCACCCCGTCGTTCGAGCGCTATACCCGTGACCTCGATCTCGTGAACACGCTGATGACCGGCGACGGTTGGGCCCGCAACGACGACGGCATCTGGGAGAAGAACGGTCGCACGGCCAGGTTCACCGTGAGCACGACCGCGGACAATCCCACTCGTGAGCTCGCGGAGGAGATCTGGCAGAGCCAGCTCGGTGAGGCGGGCTTCGACGTGCGGATTCGCAACTATGCGCCCGACGCGTTCTTCGGAAGGGTGCTGGAGGGTCGATTCGGCGTCGGTATCTACTCATTGCCGGGTACGCCCGACCCCGGCCTGTGCATCATCTTCTGCTCAGAAGCCATCCCCACGGACGACAACGACTTCTCGGGCCAGAACTACACGCGCACCAACTCCCCGGCCGTCGACGCGGCGTGGCAGGCCGTCGACAGCACGATCGACGAGACGGCGCGAATCGCGGCAGTCAAGGCCGGCCAGGACGCGCTCGCCGAGTACGTGGCATCGATTCCGATGTACCAGGTGCCGGCGCTGTTCGTGTACGACGGCTCTCGTATCGGGGGCAACGTGGTGGACAACCCGGTGATGGGACCGTTCTTCACGCTCAACGAGTGGACCCTGCGCTAGCGCGGGAGCGCTCCCGGCGCGCTGCATGCTGAGGTACGTCGCCCGGCGCATCCTCGTCTCGATCCCGGTGCTGGTCGTGGCATCGGTGCTGGTGTTCGTGCTCGTGCGCGAGTTCGGCGCCGACCCGGCCTTCGTACGCTGCCAGCAGAGCCGTGACGTCACCTGCCGAGTGCGGGTGGAGCGCCAACTCGGGCTCGACGCGTCGCTGCCCGAGCAGTACGTCGACTTCATGGGTGACTTCGTGCAGGGCGACTGGGGCCAGAGCCAACGCACCGACCGCTCGGTGAGCGAGGCCATTGGCGACAACCTCTGGGAGACGACGCAACTGGCTTTCTGGGGCGTCTCGCTCTCGGTGGTGGTGGCGGTGGCCGTCGGCGTGTACTCGGCCCGCCGCCCGTACTCCAAGGGTGACTACCTGTTCACGAGCCTGGCGTTTGCCGGTATCGCCATGCCGACCTTCTGGCTGGGGCTGCTGCTCATCCACTATCTGGGCTACGAGCTCCAGCAGCTCGTGGGTTCCACCGAGCCGATCTTCTACTCGATCCCGAATCCCGTGGGATCCGGCCCGCTCAACTACGTGCGCGAGCTCACGCTGCCGGTGATCGTGCTGTCGGTGCAGCTCGTCGCGGGCTGGAGCCGGTACCAGCGCTCCGCGCTCCTCGAGGAGCTGCACCGTGACTACGTGCGCACGGCCCGGGCCAAGGGGCTGTCGGAGCGGCGGGTGGTGTGGAAGCACGGGCTGCGCAACTCGCTGGGCTCGCTGGTGACCGTCGTGGCGCTCGACTTCGGCGCGCTGTTCGGGGGGCTCATCATCACCGAGGCGGTGTTCTCACGCCCCGGGATGGGCACGCTGCTCGTGGACGCGCTGCGCAACGGTGACACCCAGGTGATCCTGCCGTGGATGTTCGTGACCGGCGCGCTCATCCTGGTGTTCAACCTGCTCGCCGACATTCTGTACGGCGTGCTCGACCCCCGGGTGCGGGTGGCGGCATGAGCGAGCGACCGCGAGCCGGGTATCCCGGCGAGCAGCGAGCGGGGGCCGAGCGCCCCGGCGCGAAGCGCCAGGAGCGGGAAGCATGAACGCGCGGGGATGGGCACCGTGACGGCCGTCGCCGGCGAGATCCTGGAGCTCGAGCACGCGGAGACGACGCGGGTGGGCGCGTGGCGCCGCTTCCGTCGGCACCGTCTCGCGATGGCCTCGCTGGTGGTGCTCGTGATCCTCGGCGGCCTGGCTGCCGCCGCGCCCCTCGTCACGCCGTACCCGCGCAACCCGGTGCTCACCCAGGAGGTGCTCGACCAAGGGCGCCAGAGCCCCACCTGGGACCACCTCTTCGGCACGGACAAGGTCGGTCGCGATCAGCTCACCCAGGTGCTGTACGCGCTGCGGGTGTCGCTGCTGGTGGGGCTGGGCGCGGCCGTCCTGTCGGCGCTGGTCGGGGTGATCGTGGGCGCGCTCGCGGGCTACTACCGCCGCTGGGTCGACATCGTGCTCATGCGGCTCACCGACCTCATGCTGGTGCTGCCGGCGCTGGCGGTGCTGCTGATCCTGGCCAACAACCCGGCGCCGTCGTTCTTCGGGCTGTTCGACCTCCCCGCGGCCACCGAAGTGCCGGGGATGATCCTGGTGATCAGCGTGCTCGGATGGATGCCGATGGCCCGAATCGTGCGCGGCGAGCTGCTGTCGCTACGCGAGCGGGAGTACGTGGAGGCGGCGCGTGCGGCCGGAGCTTCGGGCCCGCGCATCATCTGGCGCCACCTCTTGCCCAATGCCGTCGGCCCGATCATCGTCTTCACCACCCTCGCGGTGGGCCTCGCCATCCTCACCGAGGCCACGCTCTCCTTCCTCGGTGCCGGCATCCAGCCCCCCGAGGTGTCGCTCGGGACGCTGATCTCCGATGCCGAGGACACGGTGGGTACGAAGCTCTCGTACTTGGTTCTGTTCCCCGGCCTCACGCTGTTCATCGTGGCGCTGTGCGTGAACTTCGTGGGCGACGGCCTGCGGGATGCGCTCGATCCGCGGTCGCGGTCACGACGATGAGAGACGAAGCGAAGCGCTGGCCGGATGGCCGGGAGCGCGTAGCGGAGTCGACTTGGAGAGTCGAATGAACGTGCTCGAGATCAACGACCTGCACGTGGAGTTCGCCGGGCGTGAGCAAGCGGTGCACGCGGTCAACGGCGTGAGCCTGTCCATCGAAGCCGGAGTCACCCTCGCCCTGGTGGGGGAATCGGGCTCGGGCAAGACCGTCACCGCGCTCGCAGTGATGGGACTGCTCGAGCCGCCCGGTCGCATCGTGAGCGGTGACATCAAGCTCGAAGGCCATTCCCTTCTCGAACTGGCCGAGCGCGACTACCGCGCCGTGCGTGGTGCGCGGATGACCATGGTGTTCCAGGACCCGCTGTCGTCGCTGAACCCTGCGTTCCGCATCGGTGATCAGGTGGCCGAGGCGCGGCGTGCCCACGATCGTTCCGTGACTCGGGCGTCGGCGGCGAAGTGCGCGGTCGAGTTGCTCGAGCGCGTCGGTATCCCGGATGCCGCGGCTCGGGTGCGGGACTATCCCCACCAGCTCTCGGGCGGGATGCGGCAGCGGGTCATGATCGCGATGGCCGTCGCCAACGAGCCGGCGCTCGTGATCGCCGACGAGCCCACGACTGCACTCGACGTGACCATCCAGGCCCAGGTGCTCGATGTGCTCCGGTCGGTGCAGCGCGAGACCGGCGCCGCGCTCGTGCTCGTGACTCACGACCTCGGCGTGGTGGCGGGGATCGCCGAGCGCGTCGCCGTCATGTACGCCGGCCGAATCGTGGAGGAAGGACCGGTCGACACCGTGTTCGCCAACCCCGCGCATCCGTACACCGCGGGGCTGCTCGCCTCGACGCCGCGCCTCGACACCAACCCGCGCGACCGGCTGCCGGTGATCGCCGGGGTGCCGCCGTCACCGAGCTCCTCGATCCAGGGATGTGCCTTCGCGCCCCGGTGCCCGCTGGCCATCGACGTGTGTCGCGTTTCGGCGCCACCCTTCCAGCCGGTCGGCTCCCGGCATGCGAGCGCGTGCTACCGGTGGGACGAGGTGCTCACAGTGGGCGCGAGGGCACGGCCGTGAGCGGGGTTCTCCTCGAGGCGGAGGGGCTGGTCAAGCACTTCCGCGCCGGGCGGGGCCGCTTCGAGCGCGAAGCCGGGACCGTGCACGCGATCGACGGCGTCGGCCTCGTGGTGGATCGGGGCGAGACGCTCGGGCTCGTGGGGGAGTCGGGCTGTGGCAAGTCGACCCTGGTTCGTGTGGTGCTGCGCCTCCTCGATCCCACGTCGGGAACGATCCGCTTCGACGGCGAGGAGATCCAGTCGCTGTCGTCCCGCCAGCTGCGCGGGTTTCGGCGCCGCGCGCAGATCGTGTTCCAGGACCCGTACTCGGCCCTGAACCCCCGGATGCGAGTGGGCACGATCCTGGCCGAGCCGCTGCACATCCACGGCCGTGCCGGCGACGCGGGCACGCGGGTGCCCGAGCTCCTGGAACTGGTCGGGCTCGGCCCCGAGCTCGAGGGCCGGTATCCCCACGAGCTGTCGGGCGGACAGCGCCAGCGGGTCGGCATCGCCCGGGCCCTGGCGCTCGAGCCTGACCTCGTGGTGCTCGACGAGCCCGTGACCGCGCTCGATGCATCGGTCCAGGCGCAGATCCTGAACCTTCTCGCGGACTTGCGGGCGCGCCTGGGCCTCGCCTACCTGCTCATCGCCCACGACCTGGCGGTGGTGCGCCATGTGGCGGACCGGATCGCCGTGATGTACCTGGGCAAGATCGTGGAGACGGGTCCGGCGCTCGACATCTACGAGCGGTCGACGCATCCCTACACGCTCGCGCTGCTGTCCGCGGTACCTGATCCCGATCCGGCCCGGGCGCGGACGCGACGACGGATCGTGCTCGAGGGCGAGGTGCCGAGCGCGATCGAGCCGCCGAGCGGGTGCCGGTTCCGCACACGCTGCTGGAAGGCTGAGGCGCGCTGTGCGGAGGAGGAGCCCGCGCTCGTCGACCGTGGCGACGGCCACCCCGTCGCGTGCCACTTCCCCGAGCGCAGTCTCGATCCGAACGAAGTCACTCCTGTCCACTGGCGCGAGTGATTCGTTCAGGAGTGCACAAGGGGCGCTCACTACACTCGTCGTCCACGTCGGAGTGGCGGAATCGGCAGACGCGCTAGCTTGAGGGGCTAGTGCCCGCAAGGGCGTGGGGGTTCAAGTCCCCCCTCCGACACCGATCGCAACCTGCGAAAAACGTGCCGCAGGCTCGGCGCAGTTTCGCAGGTTTCACAAACGGGGCAGGCTACGCCCGGGCCTACGCGGCGCGCACGAATGGTTCGCATCATCGACGTACCAACTAGCACACAAGCAAGGGTACATTTGGTGGTGCTCCAACACCGCGCTGCTGTCCGACTTGCCGCTGTTGTTGCAGGGTGTCTCGTCGCCGTATCGCTCGGCGTTTGGTTCTTGGTCGGTGACCTTGTCGATAGTGGCTGTTCGGGGCGTGGGTTTGAGCCACGGAAGCGCGCACCTGTCTTAGGAATGCTCATTCCGTGTGCAGCGGAACCTGAAACTGATGGGACCGGAGTGATCAAGGGCGGTCACGGTCCGAACCGCTTCCATCTTCGAAGCTACAAGCTCCCTGACGACATGGATTTGGCCGAGGTACGAGATTGGTTCGAGGGGAAAGAGATACCGGGACGCGCATGGCGAGATTGGGTGTGGTGTCGAAAAGAAGTCGGACGCTTTGCCCCTTCTTTTCCGTACGTGAGCTATCTGTGGCGAAATGAAGCGGGTACCCGTACTCTGTCAGTGTCGATTCTCCGGAACCACAACGACCTGTCAGCGTCGTATGGACGCCCTGAAATAGAGATAGCAACGAATGCGAGGCCGCCAAGCTGCAGTGCCGGAGGCGACCCAGCTCCGCGTCAAACGAGCGTCTAACGACGTGCTGCAACGGGCGTGGGGGTTCAAGTCCCATCTCCGACACTGACCCAGCACACGGCGCGCGCATCGTTCCCGGCCTCATGCCACCCCGGCGCTCCGAGAACGAGCGGGGACAGGCGTAGCCCGCCAGCAGTGCACGATGATGTGACATAGAGTCACTACGCTGGGCACATGGCCGGATACGCCACCGCCCCAGCGGTCACCAGTTTCAAGATCGACACAGCCGCGCTCGACCAGCTCCGCGACCGCTGCAGCCAGATCGCCCGGTTCGGTGACGAGATCGTCGCGAAGTACGCGGGCACGATGCTCAGGTTCTCCGAGTCGATCACCCCGAAGATCGAGTTCGGCGTTTTGGGTGGCCTACGCAAGATCGACACGTCCGCCTTCGGCCTGGGCGTGTCAAAGGCATTCGACGACCTGGGCTGGCAGGAACCGAAGCCGTACAGAGTGCCGACGTACGCCGAGATCGTCGAGTCTCCCGATTACGCCGCGATTACCGTGGAGCTCGAAGCGGGCGCATGCGAGAACCCCATGTGGGCAACGGTCGACCGCCTCGAGCAGATCATCGGCGCCTTGGCGGCCCACGGGCGCCACGAGTGGTGGCGCTACGCTCTGACGCTCGCAGTTGGTGTCGCGGGCGCGTTCGGGATCGACCGACTCATCGGGTGAGATCGGTGGCTCGCGGTGGTCGCGAGTGGGTACGCCGATGCCTGGTGCCGATCTTCATTCTTCTAGCGACCGTCCCTGTAACTGCGGCCTCAACGAGCAGCGCCGACGACGCGGGCGCCGCGCTCGAGCAGGTGATGCACCTTCTCGCCGACGAGCAGTACGGGAAGGCGTGGCGGCGGCTCGTCCCCGCGCAACGGACCCTGATCGACCGGGGCACGTACGTGACGTGCCGTGCGGGTGGGCCCGATCTCGAGGTCGACGACTTCGAAGTCGTCGACGTGTACCGGGAACAGGTGACGGTCCCGGGCACCGAAGTGACGATGCGCTCGTGGGCGGTCACCGCGAAGATCGCGGTACGTGCCGGGCTTCTGCGCAACGAGACGACAGAGACGTCGCACATGTTCCAGGTGCGGGGCCGGTGGCGGTGGGCGGACGGCCGCATCCCCGACTACCTCGAGTACGGCTGCTAGCGGCTGAGCGTGAGCTCGGCCCGGAGCACGGGCGTGTGTATGGAGTCAGGATCCCCCCTCCGACACGTCCATACGCCTACACGCGGGCGGGCCTGCACGTCGACGGTATCGCCGGCGGGGCGGTAGGTGATTGTCGATCTCCCTTCGCTCTACTTCGCGCGCGCGAGCGCCTGCTTGGCGAGTCCGCTGAGAACCGCTTCGGGCACGAGTACAGTGTCGTTGTTGGGCGCCACGATCGCCGTGACCTGGACGAAGACCTTGTCGCTCGGTCGCGCAGGCTCGCGCGGGCGACCGTACAGAATGCGGCACCGACGTCATGTCACGCACGCCGCTCGCCCGGGTTCGGGCGTGGTCGTGGCGCACTATCCTGCGTTCGATGGGGCGAATCACGCGCACGGTCTCGGCGGCGGGGCTGGTGCTCGCGCTGGGGACGGCTGTGTGCGGACCGGCGGGTGCACAGGGCGAGACGATCTACGAGACGCAGTTCCTCGACCCCGCGCAGGCGGCATCCGAATGGAACTTCCCGAAGGGTGCGACCGATGTGACGGAAAAGGGTTTCACCGCGGCATTCACGCCCGGCGCACTCACCGTGGCCCTTGATGGCGCGCCGAACGCGTGGCTCAGTCCCGACATCGCGGACCTGCCCGCCGATCAGGCGATCGAAGCCCGGATCGCGTCGAACACGGGTGACAAGTCGGCACTGTTCGGCGTGGCGTGCCGCGCCGCGCTGCACTCGGTCGGCTATGTCTTCCTCGTCGGCACCGACGGCTACTACACGATCGGCCGGTTCGACGGCCGCGGCAACGCGAAGGCCATCGTCAACGCGAAGGGGACGAAGCGTACCGACGCCGTTGACCCGCTCGACTTCAACATCGTTCGGGGCGAGTGCGTGGGGAAGAAGCACGTAACGCTGACGCTCTTCGTCAACGGTGAGAAGGTCGCGTCCCGCGTCGACAGGGCGCCGCCGAAGAAGCTCGGCGACCGGGCCTTCGTCGTGACCGAGGTTGCCAAGGGCAAGCAGACGGCCACGGAGTACACCGGCTTCGCAGTGCACGCGCTGTAACTCGACGACTTTATCGCCGGCCCGGGGCTGCTGGGCAGCCTGATCGGAAGTCCGAGACGTCAGGCGTCCGGCAGACAACCTACGATGAGCACTCACCGACTTGATGTGAGCGAGAGAGAAGGGGGCGGCATGTTGTTCAAGTCTCGGAGTTCTCGCGTCGCGTGCGTGGCGCTGCTCGCAGCAGTGACGCTCGGGGTAGCAGGCGGGCTCCCAGCTTCGGCGACGGTGGGCGCGCGCCGCCATATCAAGAAGGTGAACTTGACGATCGCCGTCACGCCCAGCGTGACGCTCAAGGGGACCAAGGGCCAGTGCTTGATCACCACGGATGGTTACAACGTCGACTTCGATGTGAAGAACTACCCGAGTCTCGGGGTCGACGGAGAGCTCTCGAGTGGTGGCCCCGGGCCCGCAACCGCCCCGGACCAGAAGCGCTCGTACACTGCATTCAGTGCCACGATCGACGGCACCTTCTATGTCGAAGACGACTCGAGTGGTCTTGCCGCAATCAACGCGGCGGTCACGCTCAACGTCAAGACGAAGACCATCAAGTTCAACGCGTATCCAATCATCGCCCCTGAGACGGAGGCCCCGGCGACGATGACAGGCATCGTGAAATGTAGGTGAGGCCGAGTCGAGCCCCGAGACGACCGTAGGCGGAGAGCATCGTTGCCGACTGCTTGACCGTCGACGACGAGTTGGGCTCGCTGAAGACCTCCCCGAACGCTGGACTCAAGCTGCGAGCTGCAAGGTCCTCAAGAGGTTGATCGCGCCGAAGTGATGCGTGGTCATGTCGGCAACGAAGCCGATATCGACACCATTGAAGGGTGGTCAACGCGCCGATGACGGATCGGCGAGTTCACGATCCGGCGGACCCGCCCGTCTGCGCTACGCGGATGCGGTCGCCCACGGGCCGACGCCGGACACGCGCTCGACGGTGATGTGAACGATGTGGCCCGGCGGTGGGTCATCGCCGGGCGGGAACTTGACGGCGGGGCCGAGATAGACGCGTGCGAGCCTCTGGAGAAGCTCAGGCGCTCCCCCCTCGGTGATCCGGGCCGTCCCATGAACGACGAGATACTGCTGGAGACCAGGAGCCTGAATCTCCGTGCCTTCGACCGAGAGTGCGACGCGCGGGTCACGCTCGAGGTTCCTGATCTTCTGTCCGGAACCCAGGTGTGCGAGCGCGATCTCGTTGCCGTCCACACCGATCCAGACGACCGACACCTGCGGCGAGCCGTCAGCGTTGAGCGTCACCAAGTGTCCGAGGCGCCCTGAGTCGATGAGCGCACGAGCCGAGTCCGGGATGGCAGCCATGTGCTGGCATTCAAGCACGCACGCGGCCTACTGGCGACGCTCCTCCGACACCGGTAAGCCCGGACAACGTTGTGCACGTCTCCGCGAGTCGCTGGTTCGAACACCGGCCGTGTCAGCTGACCCGTAGGGTCTGCGACGGCTTCGTCGACACGGTGAAGGCGAGACAGCGGCCGTCGGTGCCGACGACCACCCAGGGATGGGTCAGATACGTGGGTTGCACGAAGTTCTCTCCTTCGCTCACGGTGTTGTAGAGAACGCGCGCACCGCTGTAGTCGAGCCAGTAGACGTTGGCCGTTCCCGGCGCGTTCATCACGAATCGGATCGTGCTCGTCGTGATGCCGTCGAGCGAACGGATAGCGCGGCCTGGAGGTATGCAGGCTGACATGTCTTTCCCCATCGTGTAGTCATCGAGAGGCACGGTCTGGCGCGGACCGCCGAAGCTCACCGGGATCGAAGACGTGGAGTACTCGGGCGACTTCGAACAGTCCGAGAACTCGAGCAGGACCTCGAAACCGTCACCCGCGGTGTCGGCGTCGCGGGGGAGCACGCCGCTGATCTGATACCGCCCCATGGCGTCTGTTCGCTCGGTGGTCGACAGGGGCGAGGCGAGATCGAAGCGAGCCTGGACGCAGATGTCCTTCAACGGTTGACCGGCCGGGTTGACCACACGGCCGACGATGGTGCCGCCCGGGGACATCTCGGCGTTGATCTTCGTCGTCGGCACGCCAACGAGGATGCGGACCAACTCCGCGTACGGTGAGATCGGGCCGGGCGTGACGAGCGCCGGCTGGACAGGTGCAAAGCCGTCCTTGTCGCGGAATGTCACGGGCGCGAACTCTTGCGTCTTGGGCTTGTCATCCTTGCAGCCCGAGAACACGACGAGGTACTGACCAGGCTTCATGCTCTCGATCCGATAGGTGCCGTCGGGGCGGGTCGTCGTCTTGTATCTCCGCGCCAGTGATGGGGCGCTCCCATCCGATGCGAGGGTGAGCGTCGCGTGCACACACATGCCGGCGATGGGTGCGCCCGACGATTCATTGACTGCCGCACCGCTCATGGAGCCCAGCTCACCCGAGACCCCGGCATGGCCCGCGGTGGGCAGTGTCGCGATCAGGAAGGCAAACCCAACCGCGATTCTTCGCATCAGCCGACTCCACTCACTCTTTGCGCCACCGAGCGTGCAGTGTCTCACACGTCGATGCTTCGCGAACTCGACTCGACCCCTCGCGCCGCTTGACCTGAACGGCGTGGCGGTATCCACACGTCCGGATCTGCGCGACGATATCTCCCATGGATCAGACGATGGTGCAACGGGTCGACGAACTCGTTCAGGAAGGCCAGCAGCGATTCGCCAATGTCCCTACGACGACAGACTCCGGCGCGATGCTTCAGCTCTCGAGCTACGTGGGCGGGATCCATCAGGCCCTCCGCGCGCTCGCCGAGGAAGTCGACACGCTCCGGACGCGCCACACTGAGTGAGGCGGTCGAACGCGCAGCCGAGTCATCAGCGGGAGGCGGAGGATACGGCGCGTTCGCCGAGCGAAGCGAACACCGAGAGTGGTGGTGGTTGCACGCTCTGCTGCTAACGGGTTACCCTGGTCGCCGCACTACCCCGACTTGGTGGGGACGCCTTGCTCGGCTGACAGCCGGGCAGTTGGCAGACGTCTCTTCTGAGCCATCACCAGAAGGGCCACTCGTGGTTCTGTCGCACATCTCGTTTCTGTATCTTCGTCGCCGGTCCATTCGATGACGGCCTCCCGGGAGCGCGCCGGGAAGATCAAGACCAGCGCACTCCAGGACGCGATCTTCAACAGCGCCAACTTCTCCAGCATCGCCACCGATGAGAAGGGCGTCATCCAGATCTTCAACGTCGGCGCCGAGCGCATGCTGGGCTACGAAGCGTCGGATGTCGTCGACAAGCTCACTCCGGCCGACATCTCGGATCCCCAAGAGCTGATCGCGCGGGCCAGGGAGCTGAGCCAGGAGCTCGGTGCGAAGATCGCTCCGGGGTTCGAGTCGCTGGTGTTCAAGGCCACGCGCGGCATCGAAGACATCTACGAGCTGAGCTATGTGCGCAAGGACGGCAGCCGCTTCCCGGCGATCGTCTCAGTGACGGGACTTCGCGATGCTGACGATCAGATCATCGGCTATCTGCTGATCGGCACCGACAACACGGTCGGCAAGCAAGTCGAAGTGGCGAAGGAACTGCTCGACCGTGCCTTGCAAGAGAAGAATGTCGAGCTCGAGCACGCAAGCCGCATGAAGTCAGAGTTCCTGGCCGCCATGTCGCATGAGCTACGCACGCCGCTCAACGCCATCATCGGCTTCTCCGAGGCGCTCAAGGATGGATTGATCGGCGACCTGAGCGAACGGCAGAACGAGTACATCGGGGACATCTTCACCAGCGGTCAACACCTGCTGTCGTTGATCAACGACATTCTGGATCTGTCGAAGGTCGAGGCCGGCATGATGGCTCTCGAGCTCGACAACGTCGACCTGCTCACCCTGCTGTCGAACAGCTTGGCGATCGTGAAGGGCCAGGCCGCAGCGCAAGGTATCCAGCTCGAGATCGACGCCGGCGCCGACCTGGATGAGACCCAGCTCGATCCGCGCAAGATGAAGCAGATCGTCTACAACCTGCTGTCGAACGCGGTGAAGTTCACCCCCGAGCGGGGGCGCGTGACCTTGAGCGCCCGGCGTGTGCCGCGTCACGCCGTGGGCACGCTGGCGGGGGACTGGCCGCAGTACAGCCTCCCGTTCGCCGTCGAGGATCACGAGGACTTTCTCGAGGTGTGCGTCGGCGACAGCGGGATCGGGATCGCCCCGGACGACATGGCGAAGCTGTTCCAGCCGTTTAGTCAGATCGACAGCAGCCTCGCGCGCAAGTTCGAGGGTACGGGTCTCGGGCTGGCGATGGTCAAGGAGCTCGTCGAATTGCACGGGGGCACGGTGGCCATGACGAGCAAAGAGGGCGAGGGCTCTCGGTTCGCGGCCTGGGTGCCGCTGCGCGCGTTGGCCCAGCCGACGACGATCGTCTCTCACGACCGTCGCAGTGCCACCATGCACGCGGCCGAGCCCGGAGCACGCGTTGCACTGGTGGTCGAGGACGACGACCAGGCTGCTGACCTGCTTCGCCTCCTGCTCGAAGCCGAGGGTTTCGCGGTCTTGCGGGCGACCAGTGGCGAGGAAGCCCTCGTGATGGCGCCGCAGCAACCCCTCAGCTTGATCACTCTTGACATCTGCTTACCGGGAATCGACGGTTGGGAGTTCCTCGTGCAGCTGCACGAGCTCCGCGCCCTGGCCCAAGTGCCGGTGGTGGTCATCGCCGGCATCGTCGACAGCAACATGGCCCTCACGGGCGGGGCTGCCGACGTGTTGCAGAAGCCGATCAGCCGCGCCGAGCTGAAGGCGTCGCTCGCGAATCTGGGCTTGCATCCGAGCGATGCCCACACCCATACGATCCTCGTGGTCGACGACGACCCCAGGGCCGTCGAGATGCTCGCCGCGTTCTTGGCTCCACCTGCCTATGCGGTCATCCGGGCCTATACCGGCGAGGAGGCGATCGGTCTGGCGTACCGGCTGCGGCCCGACCTGATCTTGCTCGACTTGATGATGCCGGGAATGAGCGGCTTCGATGTAGCTGAAGCACTGCACCACAGCGCCGAGACGGCGCGCATTCCGATCCTGGTGGTCACCGCAAAGCAGGTGACGGCGGCTGATCGGGCCGCACTCAACGCGCATCCGGAGAAGGTCGTCAACATCGTCGAGAAGGCAGGGATCAATCGCATTGGCTTCGTGACCGAGGTCCGGCGCGCGCTGGTCTCGCAGTAGAAAGGGCGCCCGATGGCCAAGGTACTCATCGTCGAGGACAACCCGGTCAACATGAAGTTGATCGTTGTGCTCCTCGCCAACGCCGACCATACGGTGCTGAGCGCGGTCGATGCCGAGAGCGGCTTGACGATGGCGCGCGCCGATCAACCGGACGTGATCCTGATCGATATCCAGTTGCCGGGCATGGACGGCTTGGCCGCCACGGCAATCCTGAAGCAAGACCCGTCCACCGCGGCCATTCCGGTCATTGCGCTGACCGCGATGGCGATGAAGGAGGACCGGGCCAAGAGTGAGCTCGCGGGGTGCGACGCGTACATCACCAAGCCGGTGCGCTACGAGGAGCTCTACGCCACGATCGACGCCGTCTTGGCCAGGGCGAACCCTGGAGCCGAGCGGGATTCGCTGCTCAGGGCGCCCTGAGCCGTCCGGCCTCTCGGGGTCAGCCCGTGGGGTGGCCCCACGCCCGTATCACGGCGGGTCGTGCCTCGACCGGCGAGAGTGGTTTACACTGCGCGGAGGTCGCAGGTGCGAGGCTTCGACGCGTGGCCTTAGTCCCTAAGAGAGACGGAAGGTAGGCGCTCATGAACGGCGTTCCCGGTACGCGTACCCGTCGCAGCTTGGCATTGAGCGTTGCGTTGCTGGCAGCAACCTTCGTCATTGCCGTGCCCGCGGCCGACGCGGTGTCACCGGCACCCGTGAACCTCGGAACGGCCGATCCGTTCGCGATCCTGTCCGGCGAGGAGATCACCGACTCTCCTACCTCGTCGATTACCGGGAACGTCGGGTTGTACCCAGGCACGGGTGCCGCCCTTGGACTGGTCTGTGCACAAGTGAACGGGACGATCTACGACCGCGATGGTGCGGGTGACCCGTGCTTTACGACGGACGATCCCTTGCTCCTCCTGGCCAAGAACGCCTTGACCGCCGCGTTCATCGATGCCGACGCACGAGGCGTCGATGCAACGATCGGGACCGAGCTCGGTGGTACCACTCAGTTCCCGGGCGTGTACGACTCGGCCGATACCACCTTCCAGATCTCGGCCGGACCTGGCGGCCCCCTCGTGCTCGACGGACAAGGTGATCCCAATGCCGTGTTCATCTTCCAGATGGACGCGGAGGGGACCGGGCTCACGGTGGGACCGGGTAGCTCCGTGTCGCTGATCAACGGCGCTCAGGCCTGCAACGTCTTCTGGGTGCTGGACACCGCCACGATCGACACCACCGCGGTGTTCAAGGGCAACATCCTGGCGCTCAACTCGATCACGGTGGAGAACGGCGCCAACATCGAGGGGCGACTCCTCGCGCGCGACGGCAACGTCACCCTGATCAACGACACGATCGTACGGTCGGTGTGTGCCGCCGCGCCGGGTTTCCCGGCCTTCACCGGCTGACGCAGGACGGGCGCGCTGCTGCGCCACCAGTAGGGGGACCGGCGCGCACCGTCAGGCCGCGGCCTCCGGATGGGGAACTTCGGTCCTCTGGTCACGGTGCACCGATTCGCGCATGAGGACCGGCCCTCGCCTGGGCGAACGACGTCGAGTATGGTTTCGCGGCGAGCGTCTGAACGTGTGACGTGGGGAAGGCGATGAAGCCGACGTGGATGCCTGCGTCTCCGGCTTCCGACGGCTCTTCACCACCCAAACAA
>CAZCYE010000011.1:0-27555 GCA_964502775.1 uncultured Bifidobacteriaceae bacterium
GGCGCGGGCCCTCGATGCGGCGACGCGCGCGGCGGGTCTCGCTCCGGACGCCACGGCGGAGCCGCTCGGTCCGCCCGATGCGCTGGGTGCGCTCGTGGCGTCGGCGGACGTCGTGGTGAATGCCACCCCGATCGGCATGCGTGACGAGCCGCCGCCGTTCCCGCCCGAGCTCCTGGGTCCCGACCACGTGGTGATGGACGCGGTGTACGAGCCATCGGAGACCCCGCTGCTCGCCGCGGCGCGGGCCCGCGGCGCGCGAGCGATCGGCGGGCTCGGCATGCTCGTGCATCAGGCCGCGCTGTCCTTCGAGCTCATGACGGAGCAACCCGCGCCCCTCGTGGCGATGTGGGCCGGCGCCCGCGGTCGGTGAGCGGCACGAGCATCGCTCTGGTCGCCGGCTGCGGTGTGGCCGGGTTGGTGACCGGGGTGATCTTGGGTGTTCGGATCGTGCCCGGGCTCGACGGCGAGCACGTCGGTTCGTGGTCCCGGGTCGACCCGGTGGCCGCAGTGCGCACCGGGCGCGGTCGACTGCTGGCGCTCACCACGGGTGCGCTGTTCGCGGCTCTCGCGGCTCGTTTCGATGACACGTGGGTGCTCCCGGCCTACCTGGTGCTCGGCGCGGGCCTCGTGACGCTGTCCGTCATCGATCTCGAGCATCACCTGCTGCCGAATCGGATCGTCTACCCGCTGGGTGCGATCACCGTGTCGCTGCTCGGCGTGGCCGCCGCCGCCGAGGGCACCGCCGAGCCGTTCGGGCGCGCCCTCGCGTGCGGCGTGGGTGCGCTGGTCGCCTTCGTGCTGCTGCATGCGATCGCGCCCCACGCGCTGGGCTTCGGCGACGTGCGGTTGGCCGCGGTCCTCGGCGCCGCCCTCGGTTGGCTCGGGGTTCGCGAGACCGTGCTCGGCTTCGCGCTCGGCTTCGTGGAGGCGGCCGTGGTCGGGGTCGTGCTCATGATCATCGGGCGGGCCGACCGGCGCACCGCACTCGCGTTCGGTGTGTTCCTCGCGGCCGGCGCGCTGACGGTGATCTTCGCCGGCGACGCGTTCCTCGACTGAGCGCCTCGTCGGCCCCCTCGATTGGGCGAGGTGCGTCGGCCGGCGTCGGCCGGCGTCGCCACGGCGCCGCGTCGCGAATGTGATGCAGGTGCCCTCGTGTGGCTACGGGTATCCTGAGTCGTGTGCTGCGCTTCTTGACCGCCGGTGAGTCCCACGGTCCTGCGCTCGCGGTGGTGGTGGAAGGGCTCCCCGCCGGGCTCCCGGTCACCATCGAGGATGTCGGCCGCGAGCTCGCGCGCCGCCGGCTGGGCTTTGGGCGGGGGCCGCGGATGCGGTTCGAGGCCGACGACGCGGAGTTCATCGGCGGCGTTCGCCATGGGCTGACGCTGGGCTCGCCGGTGGCGATCGTGATCCGGAACACGGAGTGGCCCAAGTGGGAGGCGGAGATGTCGCCGGCCCCGGGAGCCACCACGGCGCCGCTGCACCAACCCCGGCCCGGTCATGCCGACCTGGTGGGGATGCAGAAGTACGGGTTCGACGACGCTCGGGACGTGCTGGAGCGGGCCAGCGCACGCGAGACCGCAGCCCGAGTGGCCGCCGGTGCGTTGGCCAAGATCCTGCTCGGTCATCTGGGTACGCACGTGCTGAGTCACGTGATCCAGCTCGGGACCGTTCGCGCCGATCCCGAGCGCCGCCCCAAGCCGGCCGATCTCGACGCGGTCGACGAGTCCTCGGTCCGGTGCTTCGACCCCGATGCTGAGGCGGCGATGGTGGCCGAGGTCAAGGCGGCGTCGGCGGCCGGTGATTCGCTCGGCGGGGTGGTGGAGGTGCTGGGCTACGGAGTAGCCCCCGGCCTCGGATCGCACGTGCACTGGGATCGCAAGATCGACGGTCTGCTCGCCCAGGCGCTGATGAGCATCCAGGCGATGAAGGGCGTCGCGCTGGGTGACGGATTCGACGGCGCGGCACTGCGAGGAAGCGAGGCCCACGACGAGATCCTCTGGGACGACGCCGAGCAGCGGTACACGCGCGAGACCGCGCGAGCTGGCGGGACCGAGGGTGGGATGACCACCGGCGACCTGTTGGTGGTGCGGGTGGCCATGAAGCCGCTCTCGACGCTCAACCGGCCGGTGCTGCGCACGGTCGACGTGCAGACCAAGGCCGAGACGGTGTCGTTCAAGGAGCGCACGGATGTCACGGCCGTTCCCGCGTCGGGGGTGGTCGCCGAGACGATGGTGGCCTTGGTGCTGGCCTCCGAGGCGCTGCGCAAGTTCGGCGGGGACTCCCTCACCGAGGTGCTGCGCAACCACCAATCGTATGTCGCGTCGTTGCGGTGAACGCCGAAGGCGCACCGCCGTCGGTACGGCATCTCGTGCTCATCGGGCTCATGGGCTCGGGCAAGACCACGGTCGGGAGCCTGTGCGCGGCTCGCCTTGGGCGCGACCTGGTCGACACCGATGAGCTGGTGGAAGCCATCGCCGGCGCGAGCGTGGCCGAGATCTTCGCCACCACGGGAGAGACGAGGTTCCGAGTGCTCGAGCGGCGCGCGGTGGCCGACGCCTGCGCGTCACCCCGCCCGCTGGTGATCGCGTGTGGCGGCGGCGCCGTGCTCGACGCGCAGAGTCGGAATGCCATTCGTGACACCGGCGTGGTGGTGTGGTTGCAGGCGAGCCCGCACGCCCTCGCCGAGCGAGTCGCAGTGGCGGGTGAAGCCGGGGAGGGTGCCGTACGGCCGCTCCTGGAGGGCGGCGCACCGACCGCGACGCTCGAGCGTCTCGCTCGCACGCGTGCCGCCGCGTACAAGGCCGCCGCGCACGCGGTGATCGACGCGGAGCACGGGACTCCGACCGAGGTGGCCGATGCGGTGCTCGAGGAGTACGCACGATGCGGCGCCTGACCGTCGCGCTCGAACCGCCCTACGACGTGATCGTGGGTGCCGGTGCGCTCGACGAGGTGGCCGCCGTCATCGAGGGACGCCGCCGAGCTGTCGCGGTCACCCACGACCGCCTCGACGAGCTGCACGGCGATGCACTGCGGGCGGCCGTGGCCTCGGTGGAGCACACCCGAGTGGTCACCATGCCCGAGGGCGAGGGCGCGAAATCGCTGGCCACGGTCGAGACGCTGTGCGTCGAGTTCGCGCAGCACGGTCTCGCGCGTGACGATGTGGTGCTCGCGTTCGGAGGCGGGGTAGTGGGCGACACCGCCGGGCTCGCCGCGGCGCTGTACCACCGGGGCGTGGCCCTCGTGCAGGTGCCGACGAGCCTGCTGGCGATGGTCGACGCGGCCATTGGCGGCAAGACCGCTGTGAACCTCCCCGAGGGCAAGAACCTCGTCGGAGCGTTCCACCAGCCCCTGGGGGTCGTCGCCGACATCGGGCTGCTCGCGAGCCTGCCGGATGCCGAGCTGCGCTGCGGTCTCGGCGAGGTGGCGAAGTACGCCCTGTTGCCCGAGGGCGGGGCCGTGCTGGCTGCGCTGGGGGAGCACGGCGGCGCACTCGAGGCGCGTGATCCGGAAGCGCTCGGCGAGGTCGTGGCCGCGTGCGCCGCGATCAAGGCGGCGGTGGTAGCCGCCGATCCCCACGAGCACTCGGAGGTGCGGGTGAGGCTCAATTACGGGCACACCTTCGCCCATGCGCTGGAGACGAGCGAGGCGTACGAGACCTCCCACGGCGAGGCCGTGGCGATCGGGCTCGTGTTCGCGGCCAACCTGGCCCATGCCTTGGGGCGCTTCGAGGCCGCGGACGTCATGCACGTCTCGGAGGTGGTAGAGGGCCTGGGCTTGCCCACCCGGGTCAGTGGGGAGGTGTCGGCCGGCGCTCTCGTGGCCGTGATGCGGCGCGACAAGAAGGCCCGCGGCGGCCTGACCTTCGTGCTCCCCAGCCGGGAGGGGCTCGGCCGGGTCGACGACCCGCCCACTGAGGCCGTCGACGCGGCGATGCGATCCGTCGGCGTGGCCGTCTGAAGGAGGAGAATCCAATTCCGTGGCGACGATCCTGATCCTTTCCGGTCCCAACCTGAGCCTGCTCGGCGAGCGTGAGCCCGAGATCTACGGGACCGACACGCTCGACGAGTGCGTCGGCGAGATCTCGGCGGTGCTCGCCGACCATGGCCACGCCATCGAGCACCTCCAGTCCAACCACGAGGGCGAGCTCGTCGATGCCATCAACGGCGCGCGCGCCCGGTGCGCGGGCCTCGTGATCAACCCGGGCGCGCTCGGCCACTACTCGTACGCGCTCGCCGATGCGCTCGCGTGCTTCGAGGGGGTCAAGGTCGAGCTCCACCTCACCAACCCCGCGGCCCGTGAGGCGTGGCGGCGGGTCTCGGTGGTGTCGCCCTTCGTGACGGGCACGATCGCGGGGTTCGGCCGCACGGGGTACCGCCTCGCGGCGGAGGCAGTGGTGGCGGCGATGGCGGCGTTGGCGGCACCGGGGGCGTCGGCGGCGTCGGGGCCGAGCTCGGGACGGTGAGCGTGGGGAGCGCTCCCCTCGCGCCGATGGACGTGGGGTCACGGGTGCCGCGGCTCCGGGAGGCCTTCGGCGGTGCTGGGATCGATGCGTTGCTGGTGACCCGCGCCCCCAACGTTCGCTATCTGACCGGGTTCACCGGATCGGCCGGGATCGCGCTCGTGGGTGCCGACGAGCCGTGCTTCGTGACCGATGGTCGGTACGCGACCCAGGCGACCGAGCAGCTCGCTGACGCGGGCGTGCGGGCCCGAATCGAGATCGCGCCCACATCGGGAGCGCAGCGGGAGGTGCTGGTCGGCGCGCTGTCGGGTGTGGAGCGCCTAGGGCTCGAGGCTCACGGCGTCACGTGGGCGCAGCAGCGTTCGTACCGGGAGTGGTTCGCGGGAGTGGAGCTCGTCGCGACGCAGGGCTTGGTGGAGGAGCTGCGCCGGGTCAAGGAGCGGGGCGAGGTCGACCGCATCCGCGCCGCGTGCGCCATCGGTGACGAGGCCCTCGGTGAGGTCCTGGGCATGCTCGCCCGTGGGGTCACCGAGGAGGAGTTCGCGCTCGCGCTGGAGTTCGCGATGCGACGGCGGGGTGCGACGGCCATGAGCTTTCCCCCGATCGTCGCCTCGGGTCCCAACGCGGCGAAGCCCCACGCGCGACCCACGGGGCGCACGATCGGTACGAGGGAGCTCATCGTCCTCGACTTCGGCTGTGTCGTCGACGGCTACTGCTCCGACATCACCCGGACCGTCAGCGTCGGCGACCCGGGTGCCGACGCGCGGAGGATCTGGGACGTCGTCGCCCAGAGTCAGCGCGCGGGGAGAGCCGCCGTGCGCGCCGGCACCGCGTGCGCTGCGGTCGACCGGGCCAGCCGCGAGGTGATCGACGCCGCGGGCTGGGGGGAGCACTTCGTGCACGGCACCGGTCACGGTGTCGGGCTCGAGATCCACGAGGCCCCGCGGGTAGCCAAGACGGCGGATGGTACGTTGAGCTCCGGAGTCGTGGTGACCGTCGAGCCCGGCGTCTACCTTCCCGGCGTCGGAGGAGCCCGGATCGAGGACACGGTCGTCGTCACCGACGATGGGGCCGTCGCCCTCACCGAGTTCGAGAAGACGCTGGTGCTCGACTGATCGGGCCGGAGGCTTCGGTGAGCATCTCGACCAACGATCTCAAGAACGGCATGGCCCTCAATCTGCCCGAGGGCCTGATGACGGTCGTGGAGTTCCAGCACGTGAAGCCGGGCAAGGGCGGTGCCTTCGTGCGCACCAAGCTCAAGAACTTCCGGACCGGCGCGGTCCTGGAGCGGACGTTCCGGGCCGACGAGAAGGTACCGCTCGCGATGATCGATAAGCGCGAGATGCAGTACCTGTACCGCGAGGGTCCCGCGCTGGTCTTCATGGATTCGGAGTCCTACGAGCAGCTGCACGTGGAGGCCTCGGAGCTTGGCTCGGCCGTGCACTTCCTCAAGGAGGGTGACCCCGCCATCCTGCCGATGCACGAGGGCGGCGTGGTGGGCGTGGAGCTCCCGGCGGCGGTCGAGCTGGCCGTGGCCGAGACCGAGCCCGGCGTGCAGGGCGATCGGGTGTCGGGGGCGCGCAAGCCGGCCACGCTGGAGACCGGCCTCGTGGTGCAGGTACCGCTGTTCGTGAACCCCGGGGACCGCATCAAGGTGGACACGCGCTCAGGTGAGTACCTGGCGCGCGCCTGAGCCACGGGACCGGCCGCGCATGGCGACACGCCGCGAGGCCCGCGAGCACGCTCTCGCCCTGTGCTACGAGATCGAGACTCGGGGGGTGAGCGCGGCGCAGGTCCTGGACGGCCTCCCGGCACCGCCCGATGCGTACACCCAGACGTTGGTGCGTGGTGTCGACGAGCACCGCCGCGAGCTCGACGCCCTGCTGAGCCAGTTCTCGCAACGCTGGGCGGTGGAGCGCATGCCCGCGATCGATCGGGCGCTGCTGCGCATGGGGGCCTACGAGCTCGGGCACCGACGAGAGATCCCGGTCGCCGTGGTCATCGACGAAGCGGTCGAGCTTGCCGGCGAGTACTCGACGGAGGATTCGCCGCGCTTCGTGAACGCCTTGCTGGCGCGGATCGCCGAGGAGCTACGAGCGTGAGCACTGCGCCGGCGCCGGCACCCGCGCCGGTCGAGCTCGGTGAGCCCGAGCTCGAGGAGTCCATGGGGACCGACCGGCCCTGGATCGTGGTCGTCTGGAACGACCCTGTGAACCTGATGGCGTACGTGGTCTACGTGCTCCAGAAGCTGTTCTCGTACTCACGGGACCGGGCCACGCGGCTGATGCTCCAGATCCACCACGAAGGTCGGGCGGTGGTGTCGGACGGCACCCGGGAGAAGGCCGAGGCCGACGTGGCGCGCCTGCACGCCCACGGCCTCTGGGCGACGATGGAGCACCCGTCATGAGCGTGGAGGCGCGTGGGGGCCGCGACGGCGGCGTGCGTCTCCGGCTGGCTCCGGCGGAGGTGGCCGTGCTCCGGGAGCTGCCCGCCGAGCTCGCCGAGACCTACGACGCCGACGAGGACGACGTGGTCCGCCGCCGCCTGTTCCCGAGCGCGTACCTCGACCCCACCGAAGAGGCCTCCGAAGCCGAGTGGCGCGAGCTCGTGCATCCCACGCTGCGGCGCGGGCGTCTCGACGCGCTCGAGGTGGTGCGGGCGGCGCTGGCCGAGGTGTCGACCGAACCGCAGGGTGACGTGGTGCTCGAGCTGACCGCCTCGGCGTGCCAATCGTGGCTCGGGGTGCTCAACGACGCCCGCCTCGCCCTCGGCACTCGCTTGGGGGTCACCCAGGACCTCGACGTCAGCGGCGGCGGGGTGGAGGGAGAGGACGAGCTGGGCGACGACCTCGATGCGCCGGCACGCGCGGTGTACGCGTGGTTGACCGTGCTCGAGGGTGAGTTCGTCGAGGCCCTGCTCGATGGCCTCGACTCCACGGAGTGAGCCGGCGGGTAGTGGGTCAGTTTGAGGGCGGAACGGGCTCTTCGTTCCCCTTCTCGTTGAAGAACACCACCTCACAGTCGGGGCCCAGCTCGGCCTGTAGGTCACGGGCGAGCCGCCGGCCCTGGGCGTACCAACCCTTGCGACCGCGACGACTCCCAGAAGGGCATTCGTAGAAAGCGGCCCAGGCTTCCAGATCAGTCCGGAGTCGATCGGAGATCGGCAGCGTCTCGGGATCGACCATGTACTGCCATCCGTATGGGCCGTCGCCACTGATGTCCCAAATGGGGAACGCGCTGTATTCGGCCATCAACTTGTAGCGGCGTTGCTCTGGCACTGGCCCCTCTGACTCTGGGGCGTGGACCACAGGGAGATACTTGGGGTCGTCGTGCTTGCGCTGTCGGTAACCCACGTCGCCGATCCTACGGGCCAAGATTCGGCCCGGTCGGGCGGTAGTGACCCCATCTGAAACTGACCCACTACCAGCCGGCGTCGTCGACCGTGCTGGGTGCTATCGTGAACTCGACCGTGAAGGGGGTCCGGTGAGGCCCCTACGGAGGAGCACCGATGATGGCCGACACTGGTCGCGCCGCCCAATCCGATGACCCGACGACCGGCCCGGAGGCCGGTCGTTTCGCGTTCCGGGCCCGGGTGTTCTCGGCCGACGACCTGCGTCGCGCGCTTACCCGAATCGCCCATGAGATCGTGGAGCGCAACCACGGCGCCCAGGAGCTGGTGCTGGTGGGTTTGTACACACGCGGTGTCGAGCTGGCCCGTCGCATCGCGGCGGCCATCGAGTCCTTCGAGAACGTCACCGTCGATGTCGGCGCGCTCGACGTGGCCTTCTTCCGCGACGACATCAACCTGCGTCCCGTGCAGCCGCTCGGGCCCACCGAGATCGCCGTCGACATCGGGGGCAAGGTGGTGGTGGTCGTCGACGACGTGCTGTTCACCGGGCGCACGGCACGGGCCGCACTCGACGCGTTGACCGACATGGGGCGTCCCCGGGCCGTGCAGCTCGCGGTGCTCCTGGATCGGGGCCATCGTGAGCTGCCGATCCGCGCCGACTTCGTGGGCAAGAACCTGCCCACCAAGCGGGCCGAGGATGTGCGGGTGCAGCTCGGCGAGGTGGACGGGGGCGAGGACGGCGTGGAGCTGTGGGGCCCGGCCGGCGAAGGGGGCGCGTGATGGCGCACCTGCTCTCGGTGGGCGACCTCGGGCGCGCCGGCATCGAGGAGCTGGTCGAGCTGGCGGAGTCGTTCGTCGAGGTGACGCGGCGCGACATTCCGAAGGTCCCCGCGCTGCGGGGCAAGACCGTGGTGAGTCTGTTTTACGAGGACTCGACCCGTACGCGGCTGTCGTTCGAGACGGCCGCCAAGCGCCTGTCGGCCGACACCATGGTGTTCTCGGTGGGGACCTCGTCGGTCGCCAAGGGCGAGAGCCTGCGCGACACGGTCCAGACGATCGCGGCGATGGGCGTGGAGGCGATCGTGGTGCGCCACCCCGCCGCGGGCGCGGCGCACCGGGTGGCGGCGTGGGTGGAGCCGGCGTCGGTGATCAACGCCGGCGACGGCCGCCACGAGCATCCGACGCAGGCCCTGCTCGACGTGCTCACGCTGCGCAACCACCGGGGCCCGAGCCTCGAGGGGGTGCGGGTGGGGATCGTGGGGGACGTGCGCAACTCGCGCGTCGCCCGCAGCACGAGCACGGCCCTGGACCTCCTCGGCGCCGAGGTGACGCTGGTGGGGCCACCGACGCTGCTGCCCGAGCATCCGGCCGCCTGGCCGGCACGCCTGGTCTTCGATCTCGACGAGGTCCTCACCGACCTCGACGTGGTGTACCTGCTGCGGATCCAGCGCGAGCGGCGCGCCAGCGCCGGCTTCCCCTCGCTGCGCGAGTACGCAGCGCGCTATGGGCTCACGACCGAGCGAGCGGCGCGCTGCAAGCCCGACACCCTCTTCATGCACCCCGGTCCCATGAACCGGGGGGTGGAGATCGCCGCCGAGGTCGCCGACTCACCCCGGTCGGTCGTCACCGAGCAGGTGAGCAACGGTGTGGCCGTCCGCATGGCGGTGCTGTACCAGCTGCTCGGCTCCGGAGCCCCGATTGCCTGACCAGGCCGGAAGCCAGCTCGTGATCCGCGGCGGCCGCGTCGTGGACGGCACCTCCGATGCCGGCCGTGACCCCGACCCCGACCCCGACCTCTTAGGCGGCGTGGTCGCCGACGTGCTCGTGGCCGATGGCCGCGTCGTCGCCGTCGGGGCGTCGGTCGCCGCCGACGCGGATCCCGGCGCCCGGGTGCTCGACGCGTCGGGATGCGTGGTGGCACCGGGGCTGGTGGACCTGCACGTGCACCTGCGGGAGCCCGGCGACGAGGCCGCCGAGACGATCGAGAGCGGCGCGCGCGCCGCGGCGCAGGGCGGGTTCACCGCCGTGGTGGCCATGCCCAACACCGATCCGCCCCACGACGATCCCGCGGTGGTGGCCGCGGTGCTGGCCGCCGGTGCGCGCAGCACCTGCGACGTCCACCCCGCGGGATGCATCACCAAGGATCGAGCCGGCGAGGAGCTGGCCCCGATGGGGGAGCTGTATGCGCTCGGCGTGCGCATCTTCACCGACGACGGGGCGTGTGTGGCTGACGCGGGGATGATGCGCCGCGCGCTCGAGTACGCGCGGGCGCTGCCAGGGGCGGTGATCGCGCAGCACGCCGAGGACGCGTCGCTGTGCGAGGGCGGGCACATGCACGAGGGGCTGTGGTCGGCGCGGCTCGGGATCCCGGGCCGCCCGGCGGCGGCCGAGGAGCTGATCGTCGCCCGTGACTGCCTCCTGGCCGAGCTCACCGGCACGCCGGTGCACTTCCTGCACCTTTCGACGTCGGGCGCGGTGGCCATGGTCCGCGACGCCAAGGCGCGCGGCGTTCCCGTGAGCGCGGAGGCCGCCCCGCACCACTTCACGCTCACCGACGAGTGCTGTCAGACCTTCGACCCGGTGTTCAAGGTGCACCCACCCCTCCGTGCGCCCGCCGATGTGGCCGCGGTGGTGGCCGGTCTCGCCGACGGGACGATCGACGCGATCGCGACCGACCACGCGCCGCACGCGCCCGAGACCAAGGAGCGGCCCTTTGAGGAGGCGCCTCCGGGCATGCTCGGGCTGGAGACGGCGCTCGCGCTCGCCATCACCGAGCTGGTCGCGCCGGGGCACTGCAGCGTGGTGGACGTGCTGGCCCGGCTCTCATGGGGACCAGCCGCCATCGCGGGGCTCGTGGACCACGGCGGCCCGATCGTTCCCGGTGCGGTGGCGAACCTGTGCGTCTTCGATCCCGAGGAACGCTGGGTCGTCGACCCGGCTCGTAGCGCGAGCCGGTCGCGCAACAACCCCTACGCCGGGCGCTCCGTGCAGGGCCGTGTCCGCCACACCGTGCTCGGGGGCGAAGTGGTGGTGGCCGACCACGTCGCGACGAGATGAGGAGACGTAGCGGAGCGCAGGCCGGATGGCCGGGTGCGCCAAGCGGAGTCGACCCGAGATGAGGAAGTGGTGAGCTCAGCGGACGCGGTGCTCGTGCTGGCCGACGGCGAGCTCTTCGAGGGCACCGCCATCGGTGCCCCGTGTCCCGGCGGGGCGGCCACGGGTGAGGTGGTGTTCAACACCGCGCTCTCGGGTTACCAGGAGATCCTCACCGACCCGTCGTACGCGGGACAGGTGATCACGTTCACCTATCCCCACATCGGCAACTACGGCGTCAACGCCGATGATCGTGAGAGCGGGGGTGCGCACTGCCGCGGCGTGGTGGTGCGCGCCCTCAGCCGGCGCCCGAGCAACTGGCGATCGACCGGGGACCTCGACGGGTTCCTGGTGGAGGCGGGAGTGCCCGGGATCGCGGGCGTCGACACCCGCCGCCTCACCCGCCACCTCCGTGACGCGGGGGCGCTCCCGGGCGCCTTCGGCACCGACGAGGCCGCGGTGCGCCGCGCCGCGAGCGTCGCTGCCGGCACGGACGGGGTCGACCTCGTGGCCGAGGTCACGACGACGACGCCGTACGTCGTCGGTGACGAGGATGCACCGTTCCGGGTGGTGGCCTACGACTTCGGGATCAAGGCGACGATCCTCACCCATCTGATCGCATCGGGCTGTCGGGTCGAGGTGGTGCCGGCATCGACCCCGGCTGACGAGGTGCTCGCTCGCGCGCCCAACGGCATCTTCTTGTCCAACGGTCCCGGTGACCCGCGCGCCGTCTCGGGCGCGGCGGATGCGGTGCGTGCCCTGCTCGGCGTGGTGCCGATCTTCGGCATCTGCCTCGGGCACCAGATCCTGGGCCAGGCCGTGGGCGCCGAGACGACGAAGCTGCTCTTCGGCCACCACGGCGCGAACCACCCGGTGCGCCACGAGGCGACGGGACGGGTGGAGATCACCAGCCAGAACCACAACTACGCCGTCGATGTGGATGGCGTGGACGGCGTCGAGCGCACGCACGTGAACCTGAACGACGGCGTGTGCGAGGGGTTCCGGCTCCTCGACGTGCCGGCCTTTGCGGTGCAGTACCACCCCGAGGCCGGTCCCGGTCCCCACGACGCGGCGTACCTGTTCGTGGAGTTCCGCGACCTGATGACGAACTTTGGCCCGGGGGGGCACTGACATGGGCGCGCGCGCCGACCTGTCGAGCATCCTCATCGTGGGGAGTGGCCCGATCGTGATCGGCCAGGCCTGCGAGTTCGACTACTCGGGAACCCAGGCGTGCCGGGTGCTGCGGGCGGAGGGCTACCGCATCGTGCTCGTGAACTCCAACCCGGCCACGATCATGACCGATCCCGAGTTCGCCGACGCCACCTACGTGGAGCCACTCGACCTCGAGACGCTGGCGCGCGTCATCGAGCGGGAGCGCCCGGACGCGTTGCTGCCCACGCTCGGGGGCCAGACGGCGCTCAACCTCGCGGTGGGTCTCGCCGAGGCCGGCGTGCTCGACACGTTCGACGTCGAGCTCATCGGTGCCGACGTGGAGGCCATCCGCACCGCCGAGGACCGCTCGCGGTTCAAGGCCGCCATGGAAGGGATCGGCCTTGCCGTCCCCGTCTCGGGGCTCGCCTACAGCGTGGACGAGGCCATCGCGGTGGGCGCGGAGGTCGGGTACCCGGTCGTGGTCAGGCCGTCGTTCATCCTCGGCGGGGGAGGCACCGGGTTCGCGCACGATCCCGAATCGATGGCGAACGCGGCCGCGCACGGGCTCGCGTCGAGCCCCATGGGCGAGATCCTGGTGGAGCGATCGGTGCACGGGTGGAAGGAGTTCGAGCTCGAGGTCATGCGCGACCACGCGGACAACGCCGTGGTGATCTGCTCGATCGAGAACATCGACCCCATGGGCGTGCACACCGGCGACTCGATCACCGTGGCACCGGCCCAGACCCTCAGCGACGTGGAGTACCAGCGGATGCGCGACGCGGCGTTCGCGTGCATCCGCCGCGTCGGCGTGGACACCGGCGGCTCGAACATCCAGTTCGCCGTCAATCCGGCGGATGGCGAGATGGTCGTGATCGAGATGAATCCCCGCGTGTCGCGCTCCAGCGCGCTGGCGAGCAAGGCGACGGGCTTCCCGATCGCCAAGATTGCGGCGCTCCTGGCTGTCGGGTACCGGCTGGACGAGATCCGCAACGACATCACGGGGGAGACCCCGGCGTCGTTCGAGCCCACCATCGACTACGTGGTGACGAAGATCCCGCGTTGGGCGTTCGAGAAGCTTCCCGGTGCCGCCGCGGTCCTCGGGACCCAGATGCAGTCGGTCGGCGAGGTGATGGCGATCGGGCGCACGTTCCCGGAGTCGCTCCAGAAGGCGCTCCGCAGCCTCGAGACTGGGCGCGAGGGCCTGAACTGCGATCCGGCCGAAGCCGTCTACGACGCGCTCGGCCCCGAGGATCTGGTCCAGCGGGCATCGACCGCGCATCCGGATCGCATCTACGTGCTCGAGGCCGCGCTGCGACGGGGCGTCACCGTCGAGCGCCTCGCGACGGTCACGGGCATCGACCCGTGGTTCTTGGACCAGATGCTGGCAGTGAGCGACGCGCGCGGCCGCATGACGGGGCGCGCGCTGGGCTCGATCGAAACCCGCGAGTGGCGCGACCTCAAGGGCCTCGGCTTCAGCGACGCCCAGCTTGCTCACCTGTGGGACGTGGACGCCGAGGCCGTGCGCGCCGCACGCGGTGACGCCGGGGTGGGCGTGACCTTCAAGACCGTGGACACGTGCGCGTCGGAGTTCGTGGCCCACACTCCCTACCACTACGCCACCTACGAGGACGAGGACGAGGTCGCACCCGTCGAGCGCCCCGTCGTGGTGATCCTCGGCAGCGGCCCGAATCGGATCGGCCAGGGCGTGGAGTTCGACTACTGCTGCGTGCACGCAGCCTTCGCGTTGTCCGGGGTCGGATACGAGACCGTGATGGTGAACTGCAATCCCGAGACGGTCTCCACCGACTACGACACGAGCGATCGGCTGTTCTTCGAGCCGTTGTCGATCGAGAGCGTCCGGGACGTCTGCGAGGTGCTCTCCGGGGGTGATCGCCTGGTGGGCGTGGTCGTCGGCCTCGGGGGCCAGACGCCCCTCAAGCTGGCCCGCGCGCTCCAGGATGCGGGGATCCCCATCCTGGGTACCAGCCCGGCTTCGATCGACCTCGCCGAGGACCGGGAGCGCTTCAACGCGCTCTGCGAGCGCATCGGCGTGCCCCAAGCCCCGGGGGGCTCGGCGAGCACCCGGGCCGATGCCCGCGCCATCGCCGCCCGTCTGGGCTATCCGGTGCTCGTGCGGCCCTCGTACGTGCTGGGGGGGCGCGCCATGCAGATCGTGTACGAGGAGCCGTCGCTCGACGCGGCGATGGCCGAGCTCGCGGCCGAAGGAAGCCTGGGCCGGGAGGGGGGCCTGTCGGCCGAGCGCCCCGTGCTGATCGACCGGTTCCTGGAAGGCGCGATCGAGGTGGATGTCGACGCGCTACGGGACGCCTCGGGCGAGGTGATGATCGGCGGGATCATGGAGCACATCGAGGAGGCGGGCGTGCACTCGGGCGACTCGGCGTGCGCGATTCCGCCGCAGACACTCTCCGCCGAGGTGCTCGCGCTGGTGGAGCGTTATACGCGCGCGCTGGCCGACGCGCTCGACGTGCGCGGCCTGCTCAACGTGCAGTTCGCAGTCCAGGACGCCCAGGTGTTCGCGCTCGAGGCGAATCCGCGGGCGTCACGGACGGTGCCCTTCGTGAGCAAGGCGACCGGCGTGCCGCTGGCCAAGCTCGCGGCGCGGATCATGGTGGGCGCGACCCTCGCGCAGCTGAGGGACGAGGGCGTGGCCACGCCGGCTGCCGACGGCGGGCAGGTTGCGGTGAAGGAGGCGGTGCTGCCGTTCAGCCGCTTTCCCGACGTCGATACGGTCCTGGGCCCCGAGATGCGCTCGACCGGTGAGGTCATGGGCATCGACCGCTCGTTCGGTCTCGCGTTCGCCAAGAGCCAGGCCGCGGCGGGCAGCACCCTGCCGTCGCAGGGAACGGTGTTCTTCTCGCTCGCCGACCGCGACAAGCCCGTGGGCCTGGTGGCCGCGCGCCGCTTCGCCGAGCTCGGCTTCACCCTCATCGCCACCGCGGGAACCGCAGCCGCGATGCACGTCGAGGGGCTGAAGGTCGAGGCGGTCGTCGCCAAGATCGGCGATACGGCCCGCAGCCACGAGGACGGTGCCAGCCCCACGACCGACGCGGTCGCACTGATCGCGTCCGGTGAGGTGGACCTGGTGGTGAACACGCCGGACGGCCGTGGGCCCCGATCCGACGGGAACCACATCCGGCGTGCCGCGACCCGGCATCGGATCCCGTGCATCACGACGGTGGCGGCTGCGCTCGCCGCCGCCGGCGGCATCGCGGCCCGCTCCCGCCACGATCCCGAGGTGCGCTCGCTCCAGGAGTACCACCGTGACGGCCAGCTCCGACTCGGCGTGTGACTGAGTCATGACAAAACGGGACGGTCGCGAGGTCGACACCAAGGTCCGGGTCGGCCCCATCGAGATGGTCTCCCCGATCGTGGCGGCATCGGGCACCTTCGGCCACGGGGACGAGGTGGCGCGCCTCTGCGACCCGCGCCCCCTCGGGGCCGTGACTGCCAAGTCGCAGGCCCCGTTCGCGTGGGCCGGCAACCCTGCGCCGAGACTCCATCCGACCGCGGCCGGGATGATCAACTCGGTCGGCCTCCAGGGCCCGGGGATCGACCACTGGATCGCGCACGACCTCCCCGCGCTCGAGGCGCACGGCGCACGCGTGATCGCGTCGCTGTGGGGGCACACCGTGGACGACTTCGCGGCCGGGGCCGAGCGCCTGATGGCGGTCGCGGCCCGGCTCCTCGCGGTGGAGGTGAACGTGAGCTGCCCGAACCTGGGCCACTCGTCGGCCGCGTCGTCGGATGCGCCCCCGACGCTGTTCTCGCACTCGCCGTCGGAAACCGCGGCGGTCGTCACCGCTGTTGCCACCGCCGTTGCCGCCATCGCCGTCGGCGGTGCCCCTGCTCTCCCGGTGCTGGCCAAGCTCTCGCCGGATGTCGGGGACCTCCCGGCGATCGCAGGCGCGGCGCTGGAGGCGGGCGCGATTGGCCTCACCCTCGGCAACACCGTGCGCGCGCTGGCGGTCGATCCCGAGACCCGCCGGCCGGCGCTGGGAGCCGGGCCGGGCGGCCTGTCGGGACCGGCGATCAAGCCGATCGCGCTCCGCGCGGTCCACGAGGTGGCGCGTGCACATCCTGGTGCTCCGATCATCGGGACGGGAGGCGTGACGACCGGGCGCGACGCCGTCGAGATGCTCCTCGTCGGCGCCCACGCGGTGGGCGTGGGGACGGCCACGTTCCTCGAGCCCCGGGCCACGCTCCGCATCCTCGGTGAGCTTCGAGGATGGTGCGCCGGACACGGGGTGACCCGAGTGTCCGAGCTCACCGGGGCGCTCATGTGAGCGGGGCCGAGAAGATCTCCGAGGCGCGGTCGCATCTGATCCTCGCGCTCGACGCGATCGGCCTCGAGCAGGCGCACGCCATGGCTCGCCGCCTCGCGCCGTGGTTCGGCACGGTCAAGGTGGGCCTCGAGCTCTACGCCGCGATCGGGCCGTCCGCGTTCGCCTCGTTCGCCGAGGAGGGGTTCAAGATCTTCGCCGACCTCAAGTACCACGACATCCCGACGACCGTGGAGCGCGCGGCGCGTGCGTGCGCGCGTCACCCGGTCGACTTCGTGAACTTCCACGCCGCGGGCGGGACCGAGATGTTGGCCGCGGGAGTGGCGGGGCTGGCGGCCGGCGCCGACGACGTGGGTCGCCCGCGGCCCGTCGCTCTCGCCGTGACCGTGCTCACCAGTGCGCGCGATGCCACGGCCTTCGAGGAGCGACTGGAGTGGGCACGCATCGCCGGTTGCGACGGTGTGGTCTGCGCGGGGGCAGAGGTCGTGCGGGCTCGGGCCGTGGGGCTGACGACAATGGTGCCGGGTGTGCGTCTCCCCGGTGGCGACACCCACGACCAAGCGCGGGTCACCACGCCGGGCGACGCGATCCGCGCCGGCGCCAATTGGCTGGTGGTGGGGCGCGCGGTCACCGCGGCCGACGACCCGGAGTCGAGCGCGGCCCAGGTGGCCGCGGCCGTCGACGCGGCTCGGGAGGCGACGCGCCCCGATCCGTGATGCGCCCGGCGCGTGGTGACCACCCCGGATGGGCGCTGGGACGCGTGTGTATGCTCCGTCGGTCCTGGTCGGCCAGAGTGCGTCCGCAGTGCGGCTCGCCACCAGGGAGCGCGTGCCCGCAGGGAGATCGTCGATGCCACCGCCGCCGGAGTTGAGCGTCGAGCAGCGCCGGGCCGCGCTCGCCAAGGCCGCCGAGGCCCGCCGCCGCCGCGCCGCGATCAAGGAGCGGTTGAAGAATGGTCAGCTGAGCCTCGGCGATCTCCTGGTGGCCGGCGACCGTGACGAGACGGTTGGGAAGCTCAAGGTCGTGAGCATGCTCGAGTCCATGCCCCAGACCGGCAAGGTCAAGGCCCGACGCCTGATGCGCGAGCTGGACATCGCCGAGAGCCGTCGTCTGCGCGGCCTGGGTCCACATCAACGACGGAAGCTCCTCGACCACTTCACCGTGAGCGCGGGTTCCTGAGCGTCCTGCTCGTCATCGCCGGGCCCTCGGGCGTGGGGAAGGGGACGATCGTCCGCCGGCTCCTCGCGACCGATCCGGCGCTGTGGTGGTCGGTGTCGATGACCGATCGGCCGCCGCGGCCCGGCGAGGTCCCCGGTCGGGACTACGAGTTCGTCACCCGCGACGAGTTCGAGCGCCTCCGTGACGCCGGGGGCCTCCTGGAGTGGTTCGAGGTCTACGGCGACCTCAAGGGCACACCGCGCGCACCCGTCGAGGCCCAGCTGGGCGCGGGCCGCGACGTGCTGGTGGAGGTCGACGTGCAGGGTGCGCTGGCGATCCGCGAGCAGATCCCGGATGCCTTCCTGGTCTTCGTGAAGGCTCCGTCGCCCGCCGAGCAGCGAGCGCGCCTGCTCGGGCGCGAGGGTGGCGCCGATCCGGCCGCGCTCGAAGCCCGTCTCGCGGCTGCGGCACGCGAGGAAGCGCTCGCCGACCGCTTCGACGCCGTCGTGGTGAACGACGATGTGGAGCGGGCCGCCGCCGAGATCGCGGGCCTCCTGGAGGCCCGCCGTTCGGGGTCGAGCCGATGAGGCTGGGCTATCCTGGGTCCGTCGACACGTTCGCCCTCGCCCGGCGTCGGCGGTGATCGGAGCCCAAACCCCCATCACCCCACCCTCTTCGTGGGAGTCCCATGCCTGACCGTCGAGCATCGCTGATGGAGCCTCGAATGGAGGATCTTCTCGAGCGCGTCGGCTCCAAGTTCACGCTGGTGACCTTGGCCGCGATGCGGGCCCGGGAGATCAACGACTACTACAACCAGCTCGGCGAAGGGCTGGGCAAGATCATCCCCCCGCAGGTCACATCGGTCTCGCGCAAGCCGCTGACGATCTCGCTCGAGGAGATCGATGCGGGCAAGATCGAGGCGGTTCCGCTCCCCCCCGAGCCCGAGGAGTCCGACGGTGCCGAGCCCACGGCCGGCGAGACCGAACCGGCCGGCGAGGCGGGCGGGGCCGGCAAGCCCGACGGGACGACGGGCGAGTAGCGCCCGCGCCGCCTCCGTCGCCCGACGCCGCTGCTCTCCACGCCGCGTGCCCACATGATGGACGGCAACATGACCGGCTCCCACCAACCTTCAGGGTTGGGTGCTCTCCGAGGACGCACCATCGTGCTGGGGGTCTCGGGCGGCATCGCCGCCTACAAGGCGGTCGAGGTCTGCCGGTTGCTGATGGAGGCCGGCGCGCACGTGGTGCCGGTGCTCACCGACGACGCCCAGCGCTTCGTGGGCGCGCTCACGTTCTCCGCGCTGGCCTCGGAGCCGGCGCGCACGAGCCTCTTCGAGGGGTCGGACCCGATACCGCACACCCGGCTGGGTCGGTCCGCGGCGCTCGTGCTCGTGGTGCCGGCCACGGCCAAGCTCGTGGGCAAGTACGCCGCCGGCATCTCCGACGATCTCCTCACGACCACACTGCTGGCCACGCGCGCCCCGGTGCTGCTCGCGCCGGCGATGCACACCGAGATGTGGGAGCACCCCGCGGTCCAGGAGAACCTGGCGACCCTGCGCGGCCGAGGCGTGCGGACCGTGGGACCCGACGATGGGCGTCTCGCCGGCGCCGATTCGGGCCTTGGACGTCTCGCCGAGCCGGAGGTGATCGTGGCGGCCGCCGCGGCGGTGCTGGCGCCGTCGGCAGGTGACCTGGCCGGGGTGTCGGTGCTCGTCACCGCGGGTGGCACCCGCGAGGCGATCGATCCTGTGCGCTTCATCGGCAACCGGTCCTCGGGGCGGATGGGCCACGCCGTGGCCGAGGCCGCGGCGCGGCGCGGCGCCACCGTCACACTCGTGACCACCGCGACGGGCGACCAGGCCGCGGACGAAACGGACCTTGCCGTGGACGGACCGGGTGTGCGCGTGGTCCCGGTGGTGACGGCCGAGGAGATGGCCGACGCCGTGCTGAGCCGCTTCGACGACGTCGACGTCGTCGTGATGGCCGCTGCCGTCGCCGACTTCCGGCCCAAGGTCGCGGCCCGGGCCAAGCTCAAGAAAGAGGACGGGCTCCCCGAGATCGTGCTCGAGCCCACCACCGACATCCTGGCCACGCTCGGGCGGCGCAAGCGCCATCAGGTCCTCGTCGGGTTCGCGGCCGAGACCGAGCGAGTGCGGGAGCATGCGGCAGCGAAGCTGACGGCCAAGCGGCTCGACCTCGTCGTGGCCAACGACGTGACCGAGCCCGGCGCGGGCTTCGAAGTGGACACGAATCGGATCGTGCTGCTGGACTCCGATGGCACGACCCAGGAGCTGCCGTTGCTCCCCAAGCTGGTAATTGCGGACCGGCTGCTCGACCAGGTGCACACCCATCTCGACCGACCACGTCCGGAGGACGACGCGTGACCAGATCCTTTACGTTCACATCGGAATCCGTGACCGAGGGTCATCCGGACAAGATGTGCGATCAGATCAGCGATGCCGTGCTGGACGCGGTCATCGAGGAAGACCCGTACTGCCGGGTCGCGTGCGAGTCCATGGCCACGACCGGGCTGGTCGTGGTGGCCGGTGAGATCAGCACCACGAGCCACGTCGAGATCCCCCGGGTGGTCCGTGACACCGTGCGCAGCATTGGCTACGACAGCGCGTCGTACGGGTTCGACGGCCACACGTGTGCCGTCATGACGTCGATCGACGAGCAGTCGCCCGACATCGCGATGGGCGTCGACAAGGCCGCCGAGCAGCGTGAGGGTGGCGCCGACGTCTACGACGAGATCGGCGCGGGCGACCAGGGGATGATGTTCGGCTACGCCTGCGACGAGACCGACGACCTCATGCCGATGCCGATCTGGTTGGCGCACCGCCTCGCGCACCGCCTCGCGGAGGTGCGCAAGGCCGGGATCCTCCCGTACCTACGCCCCGACGGTAAGACCCAGGTCACCATCGAGTACGAGGACGGCCGGCCGAAGCGCCTCGCCACCGTGTTGATCTCCACGCAGACGGCGCCGGGCATCGACATCGAGACCCTGTTGAAGCCCGATGTCGTGGAGCACGTGGTCCGCCCGTTGCTCCCGGACGCCTTCGCCGGCGATGACTTCGAGGTGCTGTGCAACCCCACGGGGAGCTTCGAGCTGGGTGGTCCACACGCCGACTGCGGGCTCACCGGCCGCAAGATCATCGTCGACACCTACGGTGGCATGGCGCGCCACGGCGGGGGTGCGTTCAGCGGCAAGGATCCGACGAAGGTCGACCGCTCCGGGGCCTACGCGGTCCGCCATGCGGCGAAGAACATCGTGGCCGCGGGGATCGCCTCGCGCTGCGAGGTACAGGTCGCGTACGCCATCGGCATTGCCCGCCCGATCTCGGTGATGGTCGACACCTTCGGGACCGGCGAGATCGATCCGTCCAAGTTGCCCGCCTTGGTACAGGAGCACTTCGACCTGCGCCCGGCGGCGATCATCGAGCGCCTCCAGCTCCGCCAGCCCATCTTCCGGCGAACAGCGGCCTACGGGCACTTCGGACGGCCGGAGCCGACGTTCACGTGGGAGCGCACCGAGCAGTCGGGCGACCTGCGCAAGGCGGCCGAGGCGCTCGCCTGAGCGCTCCGGCTCCGGACGATCGCGTCTGGCGCGTCCTACCCGACCTCACCGCCGTCGATCGCGCCTTCGACTACCTGCCGGCCGAGGCGGCGCCCCCCGTACCGGTGGGCACCATCGTGCGGGTGCCGTTGCACGGCCGAGTGGTGCGCGGCTGGGTGCTCGACCCCGCAGCGGTGCCGGATGCCGCGGCGGCGGGACGGCTGCTCCGGGCGCGCGCCGTCACGTCGGCGGGTCCACCACCGTCGCTCGTGGAGCTCGCCGAGTGGGGCGCATGGCGATGGGCGGGGCCGCGCGCCGCGCTGCTCCGTCACGCGTCGGCGCCCAACCAGGTGCCGCTCGAGTCGGTCGAGCCCGAGCCCGATCTGGCCGTGTACCCCCCGGTCGTCGCGCCCTTCCCGCTGCCGGACGTGGCGGTACGCGTGCTGGTCTGGCCGCCGGCGAGCGCGCGCGCCGAGCTGGTCATCGCGGCCCTGGGTCCGGAGGGGTCCACGATCGTGGTGTGCCCCTCACCCGGTGAGGCGCGGGAGCTCGCGGCGGCGCTCACGGCTGCGGGCCGGCGAGTGGTGCACATGGAGCGCGGGGGAACCGCGCACGAGCGGACGCGCGCGTGGCTGCAGGCCCGGCGCGGCGCCTGCGTGGTGGTGGGTGGTCGCAGCAGCACCTGGGCTCCGGTCCCGGACCTCTCCGCGCTGGTGCTCCTCGACGACGCCGACGAGGCGCTCAAGGAGCAGCGAACCCCGGCCTGGCATGCACGCGAGCTGGGCATCGAGCGCGCCCGGCGCGCGGGCGCACAGGTCACGATCGTCACCCCCGCACCCACCGTGGACGCAGTGGCCGCGGCGAACGCGGCGAACGCGGCGAACACAACGGGCGGTGAGGCGGCGCTGGCGCGCCCCGCGGCGAGCATGGAACGGGCGGGCTGGCCCCGCATTGACGTGGTCGATCGCCGTGCCGACGCGCCCGGCCTGGGTCTGCTGGGCTCGGGTATCGGCGCCGACATCGACCGCGCCCTGGCCGACGGTGGGCGGGCCCTGTGCATCCTCAACCGCCGTGGCGTGGCTCGCCTGCTGGCGTGCGGTGCCTGCCAGGAGCTGGCGCGCTGCGCCGGGTGTGGCGCCGCGCTGGCGGACGCGTCCGGAGCCCTGCGCTGCCAACGCTGCGGGGTGGTGGCGGCACGGCGTTGCGCGACATGCGGCCACGACGACCTGCGTCCCCGCCGACTCGGGGTCGCCGGCCTGGCCGGAGAGCTGGCCGACCTCGTGCCCGAGGCGCGGGTGTTCATCGTGGACACGGATGCAGGCGTGATCGACGACGCGATGGACGTGGTGGTGGGCACGGAGGCGGCGCTGCACCGAGTGGAGGGGACACGGGCCGTCCGCCTGGTCGTGTTCCTCGAGTTCGACGCGGAGCTGCTCGCGCCGCGCTACCGCAGCGCGGAGCAGGCCATCTGGCTCGTCGTGCGCGCCGCCCGCCTCGTCGGTGCCCGCGGGCATGGCGCCGGCGGAGCCGGGCGGGTGGTGATCCAGACCCGCGTGCCGGACCACGAGGTTCTGGACGCACTGCAGCGCGGTGACACCTCGGATCTGCGGGAGGCGGATGCCGAGCGGCGCCGGGAGCTGCGGTTTCCGCCGTTCGGGGGCCTGGCCGAGATCAGCGGGGGTGAGGCCTCGGTCGCGCTCGCGTGCGCGGCGGTGTCGGACGACGGGCCGGGCGGCGTAGAGGTGCTGGGGCCCGACGGGGCCCGGGCGCTGCTGCGCGCGCCGTCCGCCCCCGAGCTCGCGGATGTCCTCCAGCGCACCAATCTTTCCGCCGCCCGCGCCGCGGGGCGCCTCCGCATCGACGTGGACCCACTACGGGTCTGATCGGGTACGACAGCGACGACCGTCACCGGCCCAGCCCAAGACGATTTGGGACGTACCGGCGGGATTGAGCACTGGCCCACCCCGTCGTAGGCTCCGGCCACTCGAGCAGGAGGCTGAAGTGGCCCAGATCGTTGCTGTGTTCCAAGGTCCTGGTTTCACCAAGGACGTCTACGAGGAGACCGTCAAACGGGTCACCGGCGGGAAGAGCCGCGTGGCGTCACCGACGGACTGGCCGGTCGAGGGTCTCCGGGCGCACGTCGCCGGTCAAGGGGAGAACGGGTTCCGCGTTGTGGACGTGTGGGAATCGGAGGACGCGTTCAACCGCTTCGGCGAGCTGCTGTTGCCGATCATGCAGGAGCTGGGGATCGAGGCCAAGCCCGACGTTTACCCGGCGCACGCATTCGTCGCCGGTTGACGTTCTCCACCGTCGCGATCGCAGAAAACGTGGCTGGTACGCTGGCGCGGTGAGCAGCTACGCCATTCGCACGCTGGGTGATCCAACCCTGCGCCAGCGCGCCCGCCCGGTGGAGCAGTTCGACGGCACGTTGGCCGCGACCTGCGACGCGATGATCGACACCATGGTCGAGGCCGTGGGCGGCGGGCTGGCCGCACCGCAAGTGGGCATCAGCCGCCGCCTCTTCGTGTACGGGTCAGACGATGGGCCGCGGGTGGCGATCAACCCGGAGATCGTCGAGGAGTCGGGCGAGGATCGCCGCGACGAAGCCTGCCTCTCGCTCCCCGGCTTCTCGTTCGAGATCACGCGATCGGCCGTGGTCACGCTGCGGGCCTTGGATCTGGACGGGCGCGAGTATCTCGTGGCCACCGACGGCTATGCGGCCCGGATGTTCCAGCACGAGATCGACCACCTCGATGGGGTGCTGACCCTCGATCGGGTGGACCCGGAGACCCGCAAGGCGGCGCTGCGTCAGATCCGCGAGCAGGGCCTCGTCGCCGTGGCCTCGGGACACGGTCCGGTCCGTCAGCCCTGAGCGCGGCCGAGGGGCCGTGCGCATCGTCTTCCTGGGGAGCCCGAGCGACGCGGTGCCGCCGCTCCGCGCGCTCGTCGCCGCCGGGCACGAGATCGCGCTGGTGGTGACCCAGCCCGATCGCCGACGGGGCCGGGGGGGCCGTCACGATCCCAGCCCCGTGCGGGTCGCGGCCGAGACGATGGATCTGCCGGTGGTGACGCCCGAGCGCGCGGTCGAGGTGCTCGATGAGGTCCGCGCCACCGGAGCCGACCTCGGTGTGGTGGTCGCCTTCGGTCAGCTCGTCCCCGTGACGATGCTGGACGCGTTGCCGCTCGGCTTCGTGAACGTGCACTTCTCGCTGCTGCCGCGCTGGCGGGGCGCGGCGCCGGTGGAGCGGACGATCCTGGCCGGCGATGCCGAGACCGGGGTATGCGTGATGGCCCTCGAGGAGCGTCTCGACACCGGGCCGGTGTACGGCTGCCAACGCTGCGAGATCGGTGCCGACGAGACCGCCGGCGAGCTGCGCTCGCGCCTCGTGGGCATGGGCTCGGAGCTCCTGCTCGACGTGGTGGCGCGGATCCGTGAGCTGCACCCAACGCCACAAGAGGGTGAAGCCACGTACGCGGCCAAGCTCAGCGTGGACGAGTTCCATCTCGACGCCCGGCGGCCGGCGGCGGAGCTCCAGCGCATGGTGCGAGCGGGGAACCCGCGGCCAGGCGCGTGGGCGCTGGTGGGGGATCGTCGCGTGAAGGTGCTGCGTAGCGCGGTCGTGACGGACGAGCGTCTCGCCGCGGGGAGCGGCCCTTCACCCGACGAGCCCGGAGTGTTGCGCTGGCCGGGGGCGCGGTTGTCCACGGGTGACGGGATGCTCGAGCTCCTGGAGGTGCAGGTCGAAGGCGGGCGGGTGACGCCGGCCGACGCATGGCTGGCGGGCTACCGGCAGCGGGCGCTGCGCCTCGAAATCGCATGAAGCCGGCGCGGCAGGTCGCGTGCGACGTGCTCGTGCGGGTCGAGGGCGGTGCCTTCTCACACGTGGTGCTACCCCAGGCGCTGCGCGCCGCGAGCCTCACGTCCTCCGAGCGGGCGTTCACGACCGATCTCGTGTACGGAACCCTGCGATCGACGCAACGGCTCGACCACCTCCTCGCCCCGCTGGGGTCTCGCGCGCTGCACACGCTCGACCCCGGAGTCCGCGCCGCGCTGCGTCTTGGCGCGTACCAGCTCGTGGCGGGTGTTGCGCCGCATGCGGCCGTGGGTGAGACGGTGGCGGTCGTTCCCCGCCGAGCCCGTGGGTACGTGAACGCGGTGCTGCGCGCGCTCGCGGCACCGGGGCGACCCGATGTCGATCCGGCGTGCGAGCCCTTGTCGCTGTGGTACCCCGAGTGGCTCGTGTCCCGCCTGGAGCAGGACCTCGGGGCGGAGGCCGCTCATGGGGCCCTGCGCGCCTCGAACGATCCCGGGGCACTCGCGCTGCGGATCAATCCGGCCCACGCCGATGTGGCCGCGGTGGAAGCCGAGCTGCGCGACGCGGGCATCGCGGTGACACGGGGTGAGCTGTCACCGTCCGCCCTCGTCGTGCGGGGCACGGGTGACCCGTCGGTCCTCCCCGCCATCGCCGAGGGTCGGGCGACGCCCCAGGATCAGTCGAGCCAGGCGGTGGTCGACTATCTCGCTCCGTCACCGGGCGAGCGAGTGCTCGACGTGGCAGCCGCGCCGGGAGGTAAGGCCACCGCGGCCGCGGAGCGGGTGGGCCGGGGCATGGTGGTAGCCCTCGACGTGCACCCGGGGCGACTGGGTCTGGTGCGCATCGCGACGGCGCGGCTCGCGCTGGGCAATCTCGTGTCCGTGGTCGCGAATGGCCGCCGCCTGCCCGTGCCCCCCGGCGCGTTCGACCGGGTGCTGGTGGACGCACCGTGCTCGGGGCTCGGTGTGCTCCGCCGCCGCCCGGAGACGCGGTGGCGAGCCCGTGAGGAAGAGCTGCCACGGCTGGCCGACCTCCAGACCGCGCTCGTGCTCGAGGCTGCGCACGCCGTCCGAGAGGGAGGCGTGCTCGTGTACTCGGTGTGCACGCTCACCGCGTGCGAGACGAAGGACGTCGCGGCTCGGGTCGTGCACGCCCTGGGTGACGAGTTCGAGGTGTTGGCCCGGCCACCGTCGCCGTGGCGCGCGTGCGGTCCGGGCGCCATCGTCCTGCCCCAGGACGCCGCCTCGGATGGGATGTTCGTGCTGGGGCTGCGGCGAGTCGCGGGCAGTGGCTGAGTCTCGAACACGGACGTCATCAGCGGCCGAGTTGGTTCGTGTGAGTGAGCACACCTCCGTGCGTGATCCCTCTGCCGCATGCAAGCGCTCACCGATGGGCCTCAGCGGTGTCAGGCCGTGGAATGGCGAGGCGTGCGAGTCACCAGAACAAGGACATCGAAGCGCTTCTCCGGCGGGCCGAGAGACTCGACTTCGTGGTGTGGAAGGGCAACGGCTACTTCCAGCTCCGATGTCCGTGTCCGGCACGGCATCAACGGGGTATTCAGACCACACCTTCCAGCCGATACGCAGTGGTGACACTTCGGGCCTGGCTGAGACGCTGCCCTTCATGGGAGGATTGATCCCGATGATCCGGTACGGAGTGACCGCCGAGTGCACCTTGGGCGGAGATGTCATCCCCGATTTGGGCGAGATGATTGGGCCCCTCATGGAGGCACTCATCGCTCGGGGGGCCGAGGACGCTGCCGTCTCGACGGCCGGGGACCGTGCATCGCAGATTGCAATTGACCTCAGCGTGGTTGCTGCCGATGCGGTCAAGGCGCTCGACCGGGGGATCACGATTGTCGGCGGAGCCGTCATCGACATGGGTGGCTACATCGAAAGGGTCGAGAAGGAGCTTCCGCCTCCCGAGGCGGTGGCGTACGACAAGCTTCGCCAAGCGCTCGACCGCATCGTCGAGCATGCCCGGTGGAGCGTGGATCCCTACGAAACGATGCTTGCGAACCAGTAGTGAGCTCCAGGCGGGGTCGGCTGCATACTGATCCGCTACCCGCCGTCGGCGGGTAGCGTCGGGGCGTGAAAGTTGCGCCGTCGATCCTGTCCGCAGACTTCTCGCGTCTCGCCGAGGAGGTTGCGACGGTCGCTCCCGAGGCCGACCTCTTGCACGTAGATGTGATGGATGGCCACTTCGTCCCCAACCTCACGATCGGCCCACCGGTGGTGGCGTGCCTGCGACCGGTGACCGACCTGTTCCTCGACTGCCACCTCATGGTCGACAACCCGGGTGACCTGCTCGAGGATTTCGCCAAGGCGGGTGCCGACCGCTGCATCGTGCACGTGGAGCTGGGCGACCCGCGACCGTTGTTCGACGAGCTCCGCCGGCTCGGGGTGGGAGTGGGGCTCACGCTGAACCCCGATACCCCGTTCGACGCGGTGGCGCCGTATCTCGATGCCATCGACGTGCTGTTGGTGATGAGCGTGCACCCCGGCTTCGGCGGCCAGGCGTTCATTCCCGAGGTGCTCGACAAGGTTCGTGCCGCTCGGCAAGCCATCGACGATGCCGGGCTGGCGACCGAGATCGAGATCGACGGCGGGATCGACGTGCAGACGGCGAGGGTGGCCGCTGACGCCGGCGTGGACATCCTCGCGGCGGGCAGCGC
>CAZCYE010000012.1:0-27420 GCA_964502775.1 uncultured Bifidobacteriaceae bacterium
GGCCGCTCGCCTCAGTACTTTCAGGCTTTCTCGTAGCGGTAGCCCACGCCGCGCACCGTCACGATGTGTGAGGGCTGGGCCGGGTCGTCCTCGATCTTCGCCCGGAGCCGCTTCACGTGCACGTCGAGCGTCTTGGTGTCGCCGTAGTAGTTGGGTCCCCACACTCGGTCGATGATGACGTCACGGGTGAGCACCCGCCCGGCGTTCACGAGCAGCAGCTCGAGCAGCTCGAACTCCTTGAGGGGCAACGACACCAGCTGGTCGCGCACCAACACCTCGTGACGCCCGGCGTCGAGGCGCACGTCCCCGACCTCGACCACCTCCACCCCGTCGTCCACGGTCTCGCCACTCGGGGCGCGGCGCAAGGCAGCCCGCACGCGGGCCACGAGCTCCCGGAGCCGGAAGGGCTTGGTGATGTAGTCGTCGGCTCCCACCTCGAGGCCGACGACGGCGTCGATCTCGGAGTTGCGGGCGGTCACCATGATGATCGGGACCCGTGAGCGCGAGCGCAGCTCGCGGCACACGTCGACGCCCGACATGTGCGGGAGCATCACGTCCAGGAGCACGAGCGCGGGCTGCGATGCTTCGAAGCGCATGATCGCCTCGCTCCCGTCGGCCGCGGTCTCCACCGCGAAGCCCTCCCGCCGGAGCGCCACGCTGAGGGCGTCACGGTACGACTGCTCGTCGTCGACGACCAGGATGAGGGGGGGATCGGCCATCACGACGCCTCGGCGATGCCGTTCACGGCGCCCTCGGCGATCGGGAGCGCGAGCGAGAACGTGGATCCCTCGCCTTCGAGCGAGCTGACGGTCACGTCACCACCGTGCACCTGGGCCACGTGACGGACGATGGACAAGCCGAGGCCCGTACCACCGGTTGCCCGGCTCCGGGCCCGGTCGACGCGGTAGAAACGCTCGAAGATCCGTTCGAGATCGCGGCTCGGGATTCCGATCCCCCGATCGCTCACCTCGATGACGACGCGGCCGCCCTCAGTGCCCTCGGCGGGTTCGCGACGCGCGGCGAGACTGACCGGCGAACCCGACTCCGAGTACTTGATCGCGTTGTCGAGGAGGTTGGTGACGGCACTCACCACCTGCGTCGGATCGCACGCCACGAGGAGATCGGAGGGAACGGGCTCGACCCGGAGCGGAATCCCCTGGGCCAGCGCAACCGCACGCACCCGCTCGATGGCTTCGTCGAACACGACTCGCACCGCGACGCGCTCGCGGGTCGGGGACTCCTGGGCCTCGATGAGGCTGAGGTCGAGCAGGTCGTCCACGATCCGGGCGAGCCGATCTGCCTCCCGCAGCATCTGGCCGGAGAGCTGGACGATGACGGTGGGATCGTCACTCGACACCACCGTCTCGGAGAGCACGGCGAGGGCACCGATCGGTGTCTTGAGCTCGTGGCTCACGTTGGCGACGAAGTCGCGTCGCACGCTCTCCACCCGACGCAACTCGCTCACGTCCCGCACGAAGGCGACGGCACCCGCCACCCGGTCGCCTTCCCGGAGGGGCAGCGCGTGGACGAGCAGCACCTCCCGGGGGGGACCGAACAGCGCCAGCTCCTCTCGGACGTCCTCGCCCGTCCGGGCCAGGTCGAGCAACCGGCTGATGAGCTCCTCGGCCACCGCCTCCGAGTGCCGCGCGCCGTCGAAGCGCCGGGCGAACTGGTTGCGCAGGAGCACCTCCCCGTCGGCGTCCACCACGATGACCCCGTCACCGGAGGCTTCGAGCGCAGCCGCCCACCGGGAGGCCTCGTTGCGGGCGGCCACGGTCTGCGCCCGGTGGTCGTCCACGATGTGGGTGGCGCGATCACGCGCACGGCGCAGTCGCCGCGCGACACCGAGACTCACGACGGCGGCAATGACGAGCGATACGACGCCCACGACGGTCAGGATCATCGTGGCCAGTGTGACGCGGAGCTACGTCCGCCACGTGGATCAGCCGAAACGACCAGTGATGTAGCCCTCCGTGCGTGAGTCCGACGGCTGCGTGAACAGCGTGTCGGTCTGGGCGTACTCCACGAGGTGTCCCACCCGCCCGCCGTCGTGCACATCGGTGGTGATGAACGCGGTCATGTCCGAAGCGCGCGCGGCCTGTTGCATGTTGTGCGTCACGATCACGATCGTGTAGTCGCGCTTGAGCTCCTCCATGAGGTCCTCGATCTTCGCCGTGGCGATCGGGTCGAGCGCCGAGCAGGGCTCGTCCATCAGGATGACCTCGGGCTCGACGGCGATGCAGCGGGCGATGCACAGTCGCTGCTGCTGGCCACCCGAGAGGGCGTAGGCACTGTCCTTGAGCTTGTCCTTCACCTCGTCCCAGAGCGCGGCTCGGGTGAGGGCGTGCTCGACCGTCGCATCGAGGTCGTGGCGTCGCCCGAGCAGGCGCGGGCCGTAGGCGACGTTGTCGAAGATCGACTTGGGGAACGGGTTCGGCTTCTGGAAGACCATCCCGACCCGGCGCCGCACCTCCACGGGGTCGACGCTCGATCCGTAGAGGTCGATCCCGTGGTACTCGAGCCGACCGTGAACCTTGGCCCCCGGAATGAGGTCGTTCATCCGGTTGAACGCCCGCAGCAACGTGGTCTTGCCGCAACCGGAGGGGCCGATGAGCGCGGTGATCTGTCGTGAGCGGATCTCCATCGCGATCCCCTCGATGGCAACCGTTCCGCTGTAGCTGACCGCCACGTCCCGGGCCTCGAAGACGACCTCGACGGCTGCGTCCAGCTGGTACTCGCTCGCCGCGGGCCGCTCGCGCGTGACCGGGGTCACCACGGCGTGGGTCATCGGCTGCTCGCTCTCGGACCTGCTCTGGGACTCGGGCATCTCGGGCCTCGGTGACCTCACGCATCGGCGCTCCGCCAGCATCGCGGCTGCCCCGAGGCTTCCACAACCGGCGTCCACAACTGGCTTTTCACAACTGGGTCGAGGCTACGCGCGCGCCCCGGCACCCGTGTGATCAGCGCCTTGCCGGGGCCTGAACGGGGGGTGAACACTGCGAAGGCCGACGGGCATCGTGTGCACGCCTGCCCGCGGGACGCCACAATGCGGCGAGCACGAGCCGGCGAGCGTGCCCGAAGGACCTGCTCGCTTCGCCGAGCGCGACCACGAACGGGAGCCCCACGATGGCCGAGAACACACCCGAGCCGCCCAGCGAGGTGCGCCACTCCTTCGCCGAGCAGGTGGACGAGATCCAGTCCGACGTGGTGAGGCTCGCGGCGCTCATCACCGAGGCCATCGGTGCCTCCACCCAGTCGCTGCTCGATGCCGACCTCGCCGGAGCCGAGCGGGTCATCGCCGCCGACGCCCGCGTCGACGAGCTCAAGGAATCCATCGAGTTCAGGGTGTACGAGATCTTCGCCCGCCAGCAGCCGGTGGCCAGTGACCTCCGGGCCCTGCTGGCGGTGCTGCGGATCCTCTCCGAGCTCCAGCTGACCGCCGACCTCACGGTCACGATCGCCAAGACCACGCGGCGGCTGTACCCGGGCCAGCTCCCCCCCAAGATCCGGGGCCTCATCGAGCGGATGGGCGCGCAGGCCAGCGTGCAGCTCAACATCGCCGTGGACGCGTTCGCCGATCGCGACGAGGCCATCGCGTCGGCCCTGCCGGACATGGACGACGTGATGGACGACCTCCAACGCGACCTGTTCCGCGCGATCTTCGAGACCTCCATCCCCGACGAGGCCGGGGTGCAGCAGGCCGTGCAAGTCGCACTGCTCGGTCGCTACTACGAGCGGATCGCCGACCACGCCGTGCTCATGGGGGCATGGGTGCGCTTCATGGTGACCGGCGAGTTCCCCACCCGCGCCGAGCAGCCGGACTCCGACACCGCGGCCTGAAGCCTTCACCGGCCACGCTCGTAGCCGCGTTCGGGGATTCGTCGCGCGGTGTTCACCCCGGGTTCACCCCACCGGAGCCTGCGCGCCACCCGGGTTCCGTAGCGTCTTGTCGGTGATGACCAACCCAACCAGGAGGAATCCAGTGATTCGCATGTTCCGACGTCCGCGCGCGCTCGTCGCGGCGGTCGGTGCGGTCGCGGTCGGCATCGCCGGCCTCGGCGTCGGCACCGCCGGCGCCGGTGCCGACGGGATCGAGATCACCGGCTCGTCCACGGTCGAGCCGATCACCAGGCTCGTCGCCGAGCTCTGGGCCGAAGAGAACCCGAGTGCGGAGGTGCGCGTCGACGGGCCGGGCACGGGCGACGGCTTCGAGCTGTTCTGCAGCGCCGAGCCCGGGCAATGGGACGCCACCGACGCCTCGCGGGCCATCGAGGACGAGGAAGCCGCCAACTGCGCGGCCAACAACATCGAGTTCACCGAGCTACTCGTGGGCATCGACGGCCTGACCGTGGTCGCCAACAAGTCGAGCAAGCTCAAGTGCCTCGACCACGGCCAGCTCTACGGCATCTTCGGCCCCGAGTCGGGCGGCGGTGACGTGAAGCTCGCCGACGCCCAGGCGCTGGCGACCGAGGTCGGCAGCCCCGCCAAGAAGCTCCCCAAGGGCACGGTCACCAAGTTCACCCCGGGACCGGAGTCGGGCACCTACGACTCGTTCATCGAGCTCGGCTACCAGTCGATCATGGAGGAGCGGCTCGAGGGCGGGCTCATCGCCGCCGATCTGCTCACCCAGAACGACGAGGGTGAGGACGAGGTCTCCGAGCCCCTCATCGCCAAGGGCACCTTCCCCAATGACAACAACATCGTGCAGCGGGTGGAGGGGTCCAAGAACGGTCTGGGCTTCTTCGGCTTCGCCTACTTCCAGGAGAACAAGGGCGATCTGAAGTCGATCGGGATCTACAACGACGAGCTCGGCCGCTGCGTGAAGCCGTCGGCCAAGACGATCCAGAACGGGACGTACCCGATCTCCCGGCCCCTGTTCATCTACGCCGACAACGCCAAGGTGCGCGCCCGGGGCCCGGTGAAGAGCTTCTTCGACTACTACATCACCGAGGAGTCCCTCACCGACACCGTCACCGACGCGGGCTACGTGCCTGCCGACGCCGACACGATCCAGGCGACGATCGACGCCTACGCCGGGATCTAGCCAGATCAGGAGGGACCCCCCCGTCCCTCCACTGGGGAGGAGCGGTCGGCCCTCGGGCCGGCCGCTCCTCTCGCCGTCCACCCTTCCCTTCAGGTCCCACCAGCCCCGCCACCCCGCCATGCCCCGCCACCCGCCCGGCCCCGCCCGGCCGACAGCCCGAACGGCCGTGACCGGGGCGAGGAATTGCAGGTAGGAATCCCACGATGACCGACGCCACGATCGTGGTCCCCCGGGGCGGGCCCATCGACCTCAGCGGCGACCAGCGCCGTTTGCGGCGCGAACGTCGCTACCGGCGCCTCTTCCTCGTGGCCGGGCTGTCGTCGCTGGCGATCACGATCGCGATCGTCGCCTCGCTGCTCAACGGTTCGATCGAGTTCATCACCCACATCGACCTGGGAGAGCTCTGGAGCAACCGGTGGGCGCCCCGCGTCGGGCACTTCAGCCTGCCGACGCTGTTCATGGGATCGCTGCTGGTCACGGGCGTGGCGATGATCATCGCCATCCCGCTCGGGCTCGGCGCTGCGATCTACCTCGCCGAGTACGCCAACGCGCGCGTGCGCCGGGTCCTCAAGCCCATCCTCGAGGTGATGGCCGGCATCCCGAGCATCGTCCTCGGCTTCTTCGCGGTGGAGTGGATCGGACCGAACATCGTGCAGAGCCTCTTCGTCGAGGCCGAGACGTTCAGCCTCGCGGCAGCCGGGATCGCGGTGGGGATCCTCATCACGCCGTTGATCGCATCGGTGAGCGAGGACTCGATGCGGGCCGTGCCCCACGCGCTTCGGGAAGCCAGCTACGGCATGGGCGCGCGCCGGATGACCACCGTCACCCGCGTCGTGATCCCCGCGGCCATCTCCGGCATCGTGGCTGCCATCATCCTCGCCGCGTCGCGAGCCATCGGCGAGACGATGATCGTGCTGCTCGCCGGCGGCGCGGCCGGCGAATCCGAGTTCACCGCCAACATCGCCGACGTCGGTGCCACGATCACCACCGCCATCGCGTCGCTCGCCACCGGGACCGACCAGGTGGCCGCGGGCGGCGGCCGGGGCGCGAGCCAGGCCGGCAACGCGCTGTTCTTCCTCGGCCTGCTGCTCTTCCTGTTCACGATGGTGCTGAACGTGATCGGCGACTTCTTCGTGCGCCGCGTACGGGAGAAGTACTGATGGCCACCGTGGACGTCGCCGTCCCTCGCAATGTCGTGACCGCGCGCACCCTCGAGGGCAAGCGCCTGGACTGGACCGGCACCGCGTTCCAGCTGCTGCTGCTGCTCACCCTGCTGATCTCGCTCGCGGCGATGATCGTGCTGCTGGGAACGGTGTTCTCCGACGGACTCGTGGTGTTCGAGGAGCGCGGCTTCGTGATCGGCAACTGGCCGTCGGAGTTCGGCAACACCTGGGACGGCATCATGACGTTCCTCGCCCATCCCGACGGCTGGGCGGGCTGGATCACGACGCTCCTCGGCTTCGGCGCCGTCCCCGCACTCGGGATCTGGCTCGTGGCCAAGCGCCGCTGGAAGCTCCTCACCTTCGCCCTCGTCGGGATCCTGGCGATCATCTCGCTCGCCGCGCTGGTGGGCACGAGCGACTTCCTCACCTCGCCCCTGTCGAGCCTCCCCGAGCGGGCCGGGGTGTCCCAGGCCATCTTCGGCACGATCGTGCTCGCGCTGATCACCGCCATCGTGGCCATCCCCCTCGGCGTGGCCACCGCGGTCTACCTCGAGGAGTACGCGCCCGAGAACCGGCTCACGAGCTTCGTGCGGCTCAACATCCGCAACCTCGCCGGTGTCCCGTCCGTGGTGTACGGGATTCTGGGCCTCGCCATCTTCGTGCAGCTGCTCGGCAACGACGCCGGCGACATCCCGCTGATCGGTGGTCTGATCGAGGACGTCTTCGGGGAGGGCGGAATCACCAACGGGCGCACCATCATCGCCGGCGGGCTCACGCTCGCCATCCTGGTGCTGCCGATCGTGATCATCACCGCGTCGGAGGCGATCCGGGCCGTGCCCCAGTCGCTACGCGAGGGCGGCTACGGCGTGGGCGCCACCAAGTGGGAGGTCACCAAGACGCTGGTGCTGCCCAACGCGTTCGCCGGCATCCTCACCGGCACGATCCTCTCGCTGTCACGGGCTATCGGCGAGACCGCGCCCCTCATCCTGGTGGGCGCGGTGTCGGGCTTGTTCTTCACCACTGGCGACGCCACCTTCTTCGAGAAGTTCGACGGGAGCTACACCGCGCTGCCCCAGATCGCCTACCAGTGGGTGCAGGAGCCCCAGGACGAGTTCAGCGTGAACCTGGTGGCCGCCGCCATCATCGTGCTGCTGGCGATCACGCTGCTCTCCAACCTCACCGCGGTGCTGCTGCGCAACCGCTACGAGAAGCGCTGGTAGGACGGGTCCGGCGAGTGGCGCCCTACGCGGTGGGTTGGTCCTCTGGATACCCGAGGTCCCACTCGATGATGAGGCGCTCGCGCTCGGCGTCGCGGTTGACCCGCTCGCGGTTGCGGCGGAACTGCGGGTCGTGGGGAGGCAGGAGCTGGAGCCGGGCCACCGCGCGCTGGCGGAACTGGTCGATCACTCGCCCGTCCCCGAACACGGGGTGCACCTCCCAGTGGGGCGCAACCGGACCCAGGTACACCATCTTCACGTGTCCTTGCGGCGGGAGCTGCTCGAACTCCTCCTCGGTCATCGACATGCGCCGAAGACTACTCAGGTGGAGTCGGGACGTTCGATGAGCGTCGCTTCGACGCTCCGTTGCTCCCCATCGCGTACGAGGACGACCGTCACCGTGTCGCCGGGGCGATGACGACGCACCGCCGCCTGCACGTCGGACGAGCCGGCGATCCTCTCACCGCCGATCTCCACGATCACGTCCTCGATGCGCACGCCCTCCTCGTCGGCCGGCGAGTCGGGCGTGATGCTCGACACCACCGCGCCCTCCTGGAGGTCGATGCCGAGCTGCCGCGCGATCTGGGGCGTCAGGTCCTGGGTCCCGACCCCCAAGAACGCGGGCGCGCGGCCGTTGCGGAGGTCGTCGATGATCGGCTCGGCCTTCGAGATCGGGATGGCGAAGCCCACGTTCTGGGCCGAGGTCGGGTCGGCGATGGCGGTGTTGATCCCGATCACCCGCCCGTTCACGTCGAGCAGTGGCCCGCCGGAGTTCCCGGGGTTGATCGCGGCGTCGGTCTGGATCATCCCGCTCAACACTCCCCCGGCGTTCGTCTGCACCTCACGGTCGAGGCCGGAGACGATGCCCTGGGTCACGCTCAGCCCCCCGTCGAGTGCCAACGCGTTCCCGATGGCGACGACACCGTCTCCCACCTGCACCGCGTCGGAGTCGCCCAGCGCGATCGACGGCAGGCCCTCGGCATCCACCTTGAGGACGGCCAAGTCGGTCGACGGATCGCGCCCCACGATGCGGGCGCTGCGGAGAGCACCGTCGCCGAACTGCACCTCGATCTGGGCCGCACCCTCGACGACGTGGTTGTTCGTGACGATGAACCCGTCCGGCGAGATCACGAAGCCGGTTCCGGCTCCCCCGCGGCCCGAGCCGGGGCCGTCGTCGGTCGTGACCGCCACCACCGCCGGCTCGGCCGCCGCGATGACCTCGGCGATGTTGCCCGAGGAGTCGAGCTCGGTCGACGGACGAGCGACGATCGAGCGGCTCGGCTCACGCGCCACGGTGCCGGAATCGTCGTCGAGGGCAAAGAACACGCCGGTCGCGCCGACCACACCCACCAACCCGCCGACGAGGGCACCGATGACCCCGGCCCGCAGGGCGCTCACGGCGGCGGGCCCTGGGGTCGAGCGGCGCCCCCGCCCCGCGGCCGGCGCGCCGGGCCCTCCGGGACCCCCCGGGGTCTCGGCACCAGGCCCCCAGAACCCAGGCGGGGCCGTGGGGGTGGTGGGGTCACTGCCGGGCGTGCTAGGCAGGTCGTCGTCGGTCACGGCCGCAGGCTCCTGATCTCTCGGGTTTCGTGAGGTTCAAACGTTCATGATGGTCCCACGGTTCCGCGGCTCCAGCCCCACCGGTGGCCCCGTGTCGTGGGCGGGCATCGTGGTCCCGAGCATGACCGTCGAAGCTGGGAACCACCTGTGAACGACGAGCGTTTCCTCGTCGGCATGGACGACGAGCGTCTCCTTCCCCCGGAGCAGCGGACCCCCGTGTGGATGTTGGATGCCCTGTGCCGGGACGCCCCGCGGGGCGCCTTCTTCCCCTCGGACGGTGTCGGCGTCGAGCGGGCCAAGAAGGTGTGCGTCGAGTGCTCGGTGCGGGCCAAGTGCCTCGAGTACGCACTCGAGTACCGGATCGAGCACGGCGTGTGGGGTGGGTGCTCCGAGCGGGAGCGCCGCCGGATCCTCCGCCAACGTCGCCTCACCGGCGCCAGCGGCGCGCGCTAGCGGCCCCCGGCGCGCCGGTGACCCGGAGCCTCAGCATTTCCGCTCTCGGCGCTGCGCGCCGGCCCGCTCAGGGCCCGGCTCGCTGCTCGGCGGGATACCCGCCTCGCGGTCGCTCGCGTCAGTTCCAGCCGAACGGGCCCAACACGAAGTCGGCAACGTCGTCGACCCAGCTGTCGTCGTCGGCGAGCAGGTCGCCGACGACACGGTGCACCTCGTCAGGTGGCGCATCGGAGACGCAGGTGATCACGAGGCCGTCGGCGGCCCAGACCACCACATGCGCGGTGGGCGCCACGTACGTGCGCGTGCGCACACCCTCGATCCTCGACGTCTCGCCGGGCGGGATCGAATCCCAGTCGAGCGAGCCTCGTTGCTCGAACAGCGACAGCGTGAAGATCCCATCGCCGTAGTAGAGCTGCAGCGCGCCGTCCGCGTGCCGGTAGCGGCCGAGCAGCTGAAAGGCAGACCCTGCAGCCTCGGGCCCCAAATACCCGTCGGGGAGGTTCGCGAGCTTCCTCGGCGCGGACTGCTCGTAGGGAACCGGACCCACCCCGGGGCTCCCCGAGTCGAGCGGTGGCTCCCCGAGGGGGGCGAAGGCCACGAAGCCCACCGAGCGCAGGGGCGCGCCGTGACGATCCAGCACCTCGCGGCGAAGGAGCACGCCCATCTCACGATCCACGTAGAAGCGGGCCCGGGCCACGCCGGTGTCGGGGTCCACGGCCAGGATCACGATGGCGACGCGCCCCGCGACCGCTCTCGTGCCCGCCCGGCGGAGCACCCAGTGATCCGACGGGTCGGGGGCCTTGCGAGCATCGTGCGCACCCCACAACGGGGTCCACGCACCGGGCGCTCCCACCCAGCGCCGGTCGCCAAATCCCAGGACCGCGACCACGCTCCCGGGGGCGAGCTCGACCGAGCCGGCGACGACGGCGGCGCTCACCTGGTCGGTGAAGACCTGGTCGGCGTCGCGCCACTGGGTCTCGATCACGCCGGTGAAGGCGGCGTCTCGGTCGCCGCCTTCACGAGCCTTGGCCAGGATCGCCTCGGCATCGTCGCCCGCGCGAGCCTCGCCGGCACCCGCGCCGATCGCCGCGAGCACCACGGCCGAGCCGCACACGGCGGCGAGCACCCGGCACGCCACGCGGGCGTCGCCGGTCATCGCGAGCCCACGGTCACGCCCACACCGGCGAGGCTGCTCACCGGGTCGTCGGCAACGGAGGCACTCGCCGAGTGCGCGTCCACGAACGCAGCCACGTCGGGAACCACGTCGTCGTCCGACGGCAGGACCGCGACGAACACCAGCGATGCGGCGACCGCGGCGGCGACCGCCCCGCCCACCCAACGCGTGTGGGACCGGGGACGGGCAGCATCACCGCGCCTGAGGTCAGGTCCGTGGGGCGCGAGGTCATCGGCCGTCGCCACCGCGTCCAGGATGCGGGCCCAGGCTGGCGCAGGGGCGTCGAGCGCCCGAAGCGCACGGACGGCCTCGCGGGCGGCGCGGATCTCCTCGAGCTCGACCCGCCAGCGGACCGACCGGGCCAGGCGGGCCTCCACCCGGGCGCGTGGGCCCGGGTCCAGCTCATCGTCGAGGTAGGCCGACAGCACCGCACGGTTTACCGGGCGGTTCACCGGGCACCGCCGTCCGAGCCCACGAGGACGGCCCGCAGGAGGCGACGCCCACGATGGATGCGCGACCGCACCGTTCCGATGGGAACCCCCAGCGTGCTCGCGATCTGCTCGTAGGACTGGTCGGCCACGTCGCAGAGCACCACCGGGACCCGGAACTCCTCGGGCAGCGACGCCAGCGCGGACTGGACATCGGCCGAGAGCTCCTGGCTCATCTCGTCGGCGCCCGCGGTCACCGGGAGCACGCGCTCAGGATCGTCGGGCAGCACCGACGTCGGGCGCCGACGGCGGCGGCGAATCTCGTCGAGGAACACATTGGTCACGATCCGGGCCAACCAGCCTTCCAGGGATCCCGGCTCGTAGCGCTCGAGTCCGCGGCGAACCCGGATGAGCGCCTCCTGCACGAGATCCTGTGCGTCGTCGGCGTTGCCGGCCAGGCGGTACGCGACGGAGTAGAGGAAGCGCCCGTGATCGCGCGCCACCTCCTCCCACGTCGGGATGCCGTCGGCCATCGATCAAACGACGGGAGGGTGGCTCGGAGTTCCCGGCCCGGTTGCCGGGGTGGGCCTCGAGCGCGCTACTTGGACTTGTCGGCCCCGTCCTCGTCCTTGGAGCCTTCGGCCACGCCCTTGCGGAACTCCTTGGACGCCTGGCCCATCGAGCGGGCGAGCTTGGGCAGCTGCGTGCTGCCGAAGAGGAGCAGCACGATTCCGAGAACGATGAGGAGCTCTGTCGGTCCAACAGACACGGCGTACATGCCACCTCCTGGTGGGCCTGCGCTCCCACCCTAGCCCGGTCAGGTGCACAGCGCCGACGCCAGCAACTCCACGTCGTCGAGCGCGCCCACTTGGAATGGCAGGCACCCCGCACCGAGGATCAGGGTCTCCACGCCGAGCGCCCGCCACGCCTCGCGCTGCTCGCGCACCTGCTCCACCGTGCCGACGAGGCGCCCATCGCGCCACTCGTCGAGGCTCACGTCGTCGATGACGCCCCGGGGGCTCACGCTCCGGAGACGATCGAAACGCCGGGCCAGGTCGGCCTCGTCCTCGCCGCACAACGCGTACAGGCCCACGGAGCGCCATACCTCGTCGGGATCGCGATCCTCGGCATCGCAGGCGCGCCGCATCACCGCCAGGCGGTCGCGGTAGTCGTCGAGGGTCCACACCCAGCAGGTGTTCCATCCGTCGGCGCACGCCACTGCGGTCCGGATCAACCGGTCACCCTTGCCGCCGATGAACACCGGTGGACGCGGCACCTGGTGCGCCGGTGGGTCGATCACCGCGTGGTGCGCGTGGAAGTACGAGCCGTGGTAGGTGAGCGGCTCGCCCCCGAGCGTGCCGGTGACGATCTCGGTCGCCTCGCGGAGCCGTTGGATGCGCTCGCCCGGCGACGGCATCGCCATGCCCACCGCCGCGTACTCGGGCTCGTACCAGCCCGCGCCGAGGCCCACGTCGAGCCGGCCGTTGGTGATGCGGTCCAGCGTGGCGAGCGCCTTGGCGAGGATCGTCGGCGGTCGCAGCGCCTCGCAGAGCACGAGCGTGCCCAGGCGCGGGCGTGACACCACGCCGGCGAGTGCGGCCAGCGTGGTGATCGGCTCGAAGACACCGTGGCGCTCCGACCCGCCTCCGTACTTGGCGATGTCGAGGAAGAGGTGGTCGGAGAGCCACAGCGAATCGAATCCGAGCCCCTCGGCGCGGCGGGCGTGATCGGCAAGGGTCGCGAAGCGCAGCGGCGATTCGCCGGGAACCGAGTAGTCGTACTGGGGCAGCGCGAGCCCGATGCGCACGCGGCAAGACTAGAGAGGCCGGCACCCGCCGCGGGAAGGCGAGCACGGGAAGGGATACGCCCAACATGCTCGAGATCGTGGCGAACGTGTCGGAGGGACGTGACCTCCGCACGCTCGACCGGCTCGCCGGCGCATGCGGGCCGTCCCTCCTGGACCGCCACCACGACCCCGACCACCACCGCAGCGTGTTCACGCTGGCCGGGCCCGGAGCACGCGACGCGGTGGGCGCCGCCACCGACCTGGCTCGGGCCGCCGGGGCGGTGCTCGACCTGAGCGGCCACGACGGCGTGCACCCTCGCCTGGGCATCATCGACGTGGTGGCGTTCGTCGCCCTGGATGAGCCCGATCGGGTCGCCGTCGACGCCGCGCGTGCGTACGGGCACTGGCTGGCGGCTGAGCTCGAGGTGCCGGTGCTGTTCTACGACCGCTCGGACCCCGAGGGCCGCTCGCTCCCCGAGGCCCGCCGCGACGCCTTCACGCGCCGCGCCCCGGACCTGGGGCCTCGCGCGCCCCATCCCCGTCTGGGCGCCGCGTGCGTGGGCGCGCGACCTCCCCTGGTGGCGATCAACTGCCGCCTCGACCGGGACGACCTGGCGCTCGCGACCTCGATCGCGGCCCACGTGCGGGAGCGTGACGGCGGTCTGCCCGGGGTGCGAGCGCTCGGGCTCCGTCTCGCCTCGGCCGGCACGGTCCAGGTATCGATGAACCTGGTTGCGCTCGACCAGACGGGGGTGGAGACCGCCTGCACCCGGGTCCGGGCCCTGGCGGCGGTCCACGGAGCCACGGTGAGCGGGGTCGAGCTGGTGGGCCTACTCCCCGAGGCCGAGCTGGCCCGCTGCAGCACTGAGTTCACCGCCTGGGCCGGGCTGACACCCGGGGACACCATCGAGGCCCGACTGGCGGGCCACCCGGCCGAGCGCTGAGACCCTGGCGCCCAGGGCCCGAGCGGCCAGACGGCGGGCGAGGGGAGCCTCAGGCGGAGGCGACTCGGCGACGCTCCAGGGCGCGCTGGCGGCGGACCCGCCGTCGCTCGCGCTCGGAGAGGCCACCCCAGATCCCGAACTTCTCGCCGTTGTCCAGGGCGTACTCGAGGCACTCCATCTGGACCTCGCAGCCCCGGCACACGGCCTTGGCCTCTCGGGTGGAGGCACCCCGCTCGGGGAAGAACAGGTCGGGGTCGACACCGAGGCAGTTCGCCCGCTCCTGCCAGCGCCGGGGCCCTTCCGCCTCACCCCGCACGTACTGCATGAACTCCTGCACCGTTGCGGACACGGTCACCACCCTCGCGGGAAATCACATTCGTGAAATTCCATGACTGCTACTCTGACCGTGGACCGGTGACACCGCAAGCCCCAATGCCCTTGCCGTGTCCGATTTATGCGGTTTTGTCGGTTTTCAGTCGGTAAGAATCCCGGTTTCTTCGCGCGATCGCGTGATTCGGGCCGCCCGGGCGCCGGATGACCAGCGCCACGACACCGAGATCCGCGGGCCAGCGCGTGCCACCTTGGGGACCGCGTGCACCCAGTCCCGCTGACAGCTCCCGCCCATCACCAGGAGATCGCCCGACGCCGGGGCCAGGTCCCGCGACGCCCCACCGGCACGCGGCCGGACGAGGAAGGACCGTGCGCCGCCCAGGCTGACGATCGCGATCAGGGTGTCGTCCAGATGGCGCAGCTCACGATCGCGATGGAACGCAACGCTGTCACGCCCATCTCGGTAGTAGAGGAGTGCCGCACCCCCGAGGCGCACGCCGTAACGCTGCTCGAGCGCGGCCTGCATGTCGCCGAGCGCCGGGTGGGGCAGCGCCTCGTTGCGCCCACACCAGCTCGAGAGCCGGGGATCGTCGACCATGCGCTCGTACATCCACCGCCGCCCTCGGTGCCACTCGACTCCCGTGGCGAGCGCCACGAGCACGGCATCGGAGCCGTGCAGCCAACCCCGGGCCACGTCGATCCACGAGCACGCGTCCAGGCCCACCCGCTCGAACGCCGCGTCGGCGTCGACGCCCGGGGCGCCGCCGGCCACGAGCGTGGGCTGGTACGAGCGCATCCCTCCCAGACTAGCGCGGCGATCGAACAGGTGTTCGGGGCGTCGGAGCGCCCGCCGCGCCCGGCGGCCCACCCAGGCCGGGGGTCCTCAGCCGGCGCGGCGCTGCTGGCGGCGCTGCTCGAGGAAGTCCACGAGCACGTAGTCGCCGAGCGTGTCGGGCGTGGTGAAGAACGCCCGGCCCCGGTTGAGCTGCATCATGCGCTCCACGAACGAGCGCAGGTAGTGGCTCTCGTCGAGCATGAACGTGTTGATGCGAATGCCGTCCCGGGTACAGCGCATCACTTCCTTGAGGGTCTCCTCGATCGTCACCGGCGACGGCGGATACTGGAAGTACGCATCACCATCCTGGATGTGCGCGGTCGGCTCACCGTCGGTGACCATGATGATCTGCTTGGTCCCGGTCTGGCGGGCCAGCATCCGACGCGCCATCAGCATCGCGTGCTGCATGTTGGTGCCCCACTCGAAGTCCCAGCTCATCTCCGGGAGTCGCTCGGGCGCGACCTCGCGCGCGACTCGTCCGAAGCTCACGAGCCCGAAGTAGTCACGCGGGAACTGGCTCGTGATGAGCGCGTGCAACGCCATCGCCACCTTCTTGGCCGCCAGGAAGTTGTCCCGCATCGGCATGCTCAGCGAGACGTCCAGGAGCAGCACCGTCGCGCTCCGACTCACCTGCTCGGTGCGCTCCACCTCGAAGTCGGCCGGCGCGAGCCGCACCGGCGTTCCCGCGCCGGCCCGCCAGATGGCATTGCGCACGGTCTGGCCGACGTGGAGCCGGAACGGGTCGCCCCACTCGTAGGGCTTGTGCTCATACGCCGGATCGTGCCCCACACCCGCGCGCTCGATCTCGTGGCGGCCGGTGCGGTCCGCCATGAGCTTTCGGAACAGGTCGCCCAGCGCCTTGTTCCCGATGGCGCGAATCCCCCGCGGCGTGAGCTCGAGCCGGCCCTCCCGCTGCTCGATGAGCCCCGCCTCCTCGAGCATGCGCGCCATCTCGGCCAGCCGCTCCAGCACGCGCGCGGCGTCGTCACCGAGCAGCTCCCGAGCCTGGTCCACGTCCACCTCGGCCAGCTCCCCCGGCTGGGTGGCCTGGCGCAGGAAGTGCTCGAGGTCGTCCAGGTCGCCGAGCGCATCCAACAGGCCCGGCAGCTGGCCGAGCGAGAGCGGATCGTCGCCGCCGAAGCGCATCGAGCGGTCCCAGCCGAGGTCGGGGAAGGCCTGCTGGAGGCTGCGAGCCAGCTGGTCCACCTGCCAGCGCAGGTCCATGTCCTCGAGGAGCGAGGCGGCGAGCGCCTGGAGCTGGGCGCGCTGGGACGGGGTCATGGAGTTCAGCAGCTGCTGCATCTGGGCCATCGACTGGGCCATCTGCTCCAGCAGCTCCTCGAGCGTGCGGGGATTGCCGGGAAAGAAGTCGCCGTAGCGACTCATGAAGCCCTCGAAGTCGGGCTCCTCACCACGCTCGCGTTGCTCCAACATCTGGTTGAGCTCGGCGAGCATGTCCTTGGTCCGCTGCATGCGCTCGGGGCTCATGTCCTGCATGCCCGCGGACATCCGGTTGAAGTAGCTCTGGAGCATCTGCTCTGCGAGCTGACGCATGAGGTCCTCGAAGCGCTGCCGCGCGTCGTCGTCCATCCAGTCGTAGTCGCGCAACCGCTCCACCCGGCCGGCGAGATCGGGGGGAAGCGATTCCAGCTCCTGGCGGCGCTTCCGCGCGAGATCCTCGACGATCTCCTGGCGGCGCCGATCGTGCGCGGCGTGCGCCTCGTCGACTCGCCGTTCGATCCCCTGACGCTCCTGGTCGACGATCTCGCGCAGTGCCTCGGCGATCTCGGTGTACACCCCCCCGAGATCATGGGTGTCCAGCATCTCCTGGCGCCGCTCGCGCAACCGCTCGAGCATGTCGCGCAGTCCCATGAGCTGGTCGCCGTTGTGGTCCCGCAGGCCCTGGGCCATGAGGCGGCGGAGGGCAGCGTTGAGATCGCCGTGGTACAGGAGATCGTCGCTCATCTCCTCGAGGAGTCCCTCGGCGTCGATGTCGAAGCCGTGCTGGGTGCCGTCCCAACGCGAGTAGCGGAACCCTCGCTGCTCGCGGCTCCGTCGGCGGCGCAGGCGCACGCGGCGAGAGTACCGGGCGCCCAGGGAGTGCCGCACCGGTGGCCGTCCGGTTCGGCGCCGCGGGGCGGAACCGGCACAATGCCGCCATGACGAGACGCCGCGTGGTCATCGCCGTCGTGGTGCTGGCCGCCGTGGGGATCGGCCTCACCGTGGCCTCCCGGGGCGGTGACTCGACGCGCGCCGATCCCCCCCGGGCGTTCTGCCGGGCCGCCGAGCGTTACGAGCAGGCGATCCAGCGGGAGAGCATGAGCGGTCGGCTCGGGGTGGATCGTCAGATCGAGCTCGTCGGCGAGATCGCCGCTGCGGCCCCGCCGGTGATTGCCGCCGACGCGCAGGTGTTCGTCGACGCGCTGCGCCGGGTGCGGGACGACCCCAGCGTGCGGGACGACCCTGCGATCAAGCGGGCGGTCGACAACGTGAACCGCTACGCGGCGCAGGGCTGTGGTGCCTACAAGGGGTCGGGCGGGCTGTGAGCCCGAAACGTCAGCCGCGCCCTCGATAGGTGGCGCGACTCCCGACCGCGTCCTTGTTGAGTCGCTTCGAGAGGTGCAGGCCCTCGAGCACGAACTCCACCGCCGAGGCAATGCCGGCCGGCGTCTCGGCCACCTCGAGGTCGGTGAGGGCAGCATGGATCCCGGGGAGCTGGGGCAACAACGCGGCGTACTCGGCCGCCGCGACGTCCTCACCGGTGTTGACCACGAGACCGCCCTCGAAGGCGGCCACCAGATCGGTGAGCGTCTCGGGCCGGCAGCGAGCGCGGAACGTCTCGAGGGTCGCCGCCTTCACGATGCGATCGAGCACCTGCTCATCGCGCCCGTCGTCGACGGTCTCGATCTCGATCTTCCCGGCCGTGCTCGACGCCAGTGAGGGCAGGTCGCACACCCGCGGGACGACCTCCTGCTCGCCGTTGCGCAGCGCTCGCCTCATCGCGTTCGCCGCCAACGTCTCGTAGTTGGCGATCGAGAGCCGGACCGAGACGCCCGACCGTTGGTTCACGTGGGGGGATCGGCGCGCCTGCTGGCTGATCTCGGCGACGATCTCGGCCATGAACTCGGGGACGGTGACGACGAGGCCCTCGGCCTGCACCGGTGCCACCTCCTGGGCGATCACGTCCATCTCCGCGTCCACGTCGAGGGGATAGTGCGTACGGATCTGGGCGCCGAACCGGTCCTTGAGGGGAGTGATGATCCGCCCCCGGCTCGTGTAGTCCTCGGGATTGGCCGACGCGACGAGCATCAGGTCGAGGGGCAGCTGGATCTTGTAGCCGCGGATCTGCACGTCGCGCTCCTCCAGCACGTTCAGGAGGCCGACTTGGATCCGCTCGGCAAGGTCGGGCAGCTCGTTGATCGAGAAGATCCCGCGGTTGGTTCGGGGCACGAGGCCGTAGTGGATCGTGAGCTCGTCGGAGAGGTAGCGACCTTCGGCGACCTTGATCGGATCGACCTCGCCGATCAGGTCCGCGATCGAGGTGTCGGGAGTCGCGAGCTTCTCGCCGAAGCGGCGGGAGCGGTGCACCCACTCGATGGGCGCGTCGTCACCGCGTTCCTCCACGAGGGCTCGGGCGTAGTGCGAGAGCGGAAGGTAGGGGTCGTCGTTGATCTCGCTGCCGGCGACGATCGGCATCCACTCGTCGAGCAGCTCCACCAAGGAGCGGATCATCCGCGTCTTGGCCTGGCCGCGCTCTCCCAGGATGATCACGTCGTGACTGGCCAGCAGCGCGTTCTCGAGCTGCGGCAGCACCGTGTCGTCGTAGCCGAGGAGACCCTCCACCACGGGCCGGCCCGCCACGATTCGCTCGATGGCGTGCTCGCGGACCTCGTGCTTGACCGACCGCGACACCCACCCGCTCTCCCGCAGCTCCCCGAGCGTGCCGGGACGAGTCATGAGCGTCCTCCGGAATCTCGCCGGACCGGCGGATCCGAAACCGGCCGACGGCCGAGGCTAGCGTCGATTGGCCGGGAGGAGAGATGGGACAGTGGGTCGGTGTGATGTGAGGAAGCGCAAGGGATGACCGCGACCACCGATCGATTGCGCGTGCGGGACGCGAGGCTTCTCGAACCAACCGCTCTCCCACGCCGGCGCGATCGCTGGTGGCTCCAACCAACGATCACGGCGCTCGTGCTCGGAGGGTTCGTCGCCTACGGCCTGTACGTCACCTTCGTCAACGCCGACTACTACGCGGACCCGTACCTGTCACCGTTCTACTCACCGTGCCTGGCGGCCAACTGCGAGCACGTCACCCTGAAGGTCCTCGGGGACTGGTGGACACTGCCACCCGCGCTCCTGATCCTCCCATTCCCACTTGGCTTCCGTCTCACTTGCTACTACTACCGCAAGGCGTACTACCGCTCGTTCTTCCTGTCGCCGCCTGCGTGCGGGATCCCCGACGCAACAAAGCGGTACAAGGGCGAGTCGCGGTTCCCACTCATCCTCCAGAACGTGCACCGTCTCTTCTTCTATCTCGTGCTGCCATTCCCGTTCATTCTGCTCTATGACGCCATCCAGGCGTTCGACTTCCCCGACGGCACCGGCATGGGTGTGGGAACCATGATTCTGTTGGTCAACGCGGTGCTGCTCGGCGCGTACACCCTGTCGTGCCATTCCTGCCGTCACCTGTGCGGCGGCCGCCTGGATGTGATGTCGAGCAAGCCGACGCGTTACCGCGCGTGGAAGGTCGTGACGTACCTCAACGAGCGCCACATGCAGATCGCCTGGGTGAGTCTGTTCGGGGTTGTCTTCACCGACGTGTACGTGCGCCTGGTCGCCACCGGCACCATCTCGGACCCGCGGATCTTCTAGATGGCCGAGTACGAAACGCACGAGTTCGACGTCATCGTCGTGGGTGCCGGGGGCGCGGGCTTGCGGGCCGCCATCGAGGCTTCGGCGCAGGGCGCGCGCACCGCGCTCGTCTGCAAGTCACTGCTCGGAAAGGCGCACACGGTGATGGCCGAGGGGGGCATCGCCGCCGCGCTCGGCAACGTCTACTCCGAAGACGACTGGCAGGTGCACTTCCGCGACACGATGCGAGGCGGCAAGTTCCTCAACAACTGGAGGATGGCCCAGCTCCATGCCCAGGAGGCGCCCGACCGGGTGCTCGAGCTCGAGGAGTGGGGCGCGCTCTTCGACCGCACCGCCGACGGGCGCATCCTCCAGCGTGACTTCGGTGGCCACCGGTACGCCCGCCTCGCCCACGTAGGGGACCGCACCGGCCTCGAGATGATCCGAACGCTCCAGCAGCACGCGGTGCACAAGGGCATCGACGTGTTCATGGAATGCACCATCCTTCGGCTGCTGAAGGACGGCGAGCGGATCGCCGGCGCCTTCGGCTACTGGCGCGAGTCGGGGCGCTTCGTCGTGTTCAAGGCACCGGCCGTCGTGCTCGCCACCGGAGGCATCGGCAAGTCCTGGAAGATCACCTCGAACTCCTGGGAGTACACCGGCGACGGGCATGCGCTGGCACTCTGGGCCGGCGCCGATCTCATCGACATGGAGTTCGTGCAGTTCCACCCGACCGGGATGGTGTGGCCGCCGTCGGTGAGCGGGATCCTCGTCACCGAGGGCGTGCGCGGCGACGGCGGCGTGCTCAAGAACTCGAACGGCGAGCGGTTCATGTTCCGCTACATCCCCGAGATGTTCCGCGCCGAGACGGCCGAGACTGAGGAGGAGGCCGACCGCTGGTACACCGACAAGCAGGGCGCCCGGCGCACGCCCGACCTCCTGCCGCGCGACGAGGTGGCGCGCGCGATCAACGCCGAGGTGAAGGCCGGCCGGGGGAGCCCCCATGGCGGCGTGTTCCTCGACATCGCGAGTCGCGGCAGCCCCGAGTACATCAAGCGCCGGCTGCCCTCGATGTACCACCAGTTCCTCCAGCTCGCCGACGTCGACATCACCAAGGAGCCGATGGAGGTCGGGCCGACCTGCCACTACATGATGGGCGGGGTGCGCGTCGATGCCGAGAGCCAGGAGTCGACCGTGCCCGGGCTCTTCGCGGCCGGCGAGTGCGCCGGTGGTATGCACGGAGCCAACCGTCTCGGCGGCAACTCGCTGTCCGATCTCGTCGTCTTCGGCCGGCGTGCGGGCCAGTACGCCGCGCAGTACGCGGCGGGGCTGGGGGCGCGTCTCACCGTCGACCCCGCGACGCTCGACGAGACCGCGGCCGGGGCGGTCGCGCCCTTCGAGGCCAGCGGCACGGAGAACCCGTACGTCGTCCAGCAGGACCTCCAGGAGTGCATGCACAACCTCGTGGGGATCATCCGCGTCGAAGACGAGCTCGACAAGGCGCTCGAGGAGCTGAAGGTGCTCAACGAACGGGCAGCACGGGTGAAGGTGGAGGGGCACCGCCAGTACAACCCCGGCTGGCACCTCGCGCTCGACCTGCGCTCGATGCTCGCCGTCTCCGAATGCGTCGCGCGCGCCGCTCGCGAGCGTCGCGAGAGCCGGGGGGCACAGACTCGCGACGACTACCCCGATACGAACGCCGAGCTCGGCAAGGTCAACGTGGTGGTGCGCCAGCGTGCCGGGGAGCTGAGCCTGTCGCTCGAGCCCTTGCCCGTCGTGCCCGACGACCTGCGCAAGCTCTTGGAGAACCAGTGACGGCCGACACGGTCACGATCCGCATCTGGCGCGGCGATGTGAACGGCGGCTTCGAGGAGTACGGCGTCGCCGCCCGAGAAGGAGAGGTCGTCCTCGACGTCGTGCACCGCGTGCAGGCGACCCTGGCGAACGACCTCGCCGTACGGTGGAACTGCAAGGCCGGGAAATGCGGCTCGTGCAGCGCCGAGGTCAATGGCATACCCCGGCTCATGTGCATGACTCGCATGAACCTGTTCGAGCCGGGGGAGGCCATCACCATCGCGCCGATGAAGACGTTCCCGCTGATCCGTGACCTCGTGACCGACGTGTCGTTCAACTACGAGATGGCCAAGAAGGTGCCGCCGTTCCGGCCCAAGCCGAGGGAGCCCGACGGGACCTACCGCATGCGCCAGGAGGACATCGATCGGGTCCAGGAGTTCCACAAGTGCATCGAGTGCTTCCTCTGCCAGAACACGTGTCACGTCATCCGTGACCACGACGAGAACAAGCCTGCCTTCGCCGGTCCACGCATGTTCGTCCGATATGCCGCGCTCGAGATGCACCCGCTCGACACCAATGACCGGCTCGAGCTCCTCCAAGATCAAATGGGCCTGGGCATGTGCAACATCACCAAATGCTGCACCGAGGTCTGCCCCGAGGACATCCACATCACCGACAACGCCATCATCCCGCTGAAGGAGCGTGTGGTCGACGACCGCTACGACCCCGTGATGTGGGTGGCACGAAAGCTCCGCCGGCGGAAGTGACCGACGTGACGCTGCCCGGCCAAGTGGCCGAGATGTATCGAGCCATCGACCGAGTCGCGGACCACCAGCCCGACTCGGCAAGAGCGCCGCACAGCGATGGTGCCGGCAGTGTGTCCCAGATCGGCGTGACCGGTGGTACCGACTCCGGCCAGTGGGCGAACCACTGGCCAGGCGAGCCGGCTGCGCAGGTCTTTTGGGCATCTCGTCTCTACGAGGTTCTCAGTCCCGAAGGAACCGCTCAGGTTCGCGTGGCACGATGTACGCGACCGGCGTGGGGACGAGAGCGGGAGCGTGCAGTCGTCTTCAAGCATCGGGACGGTCCCCACTCCCGTACGTATTACCAATGGTCCGAGTTCGTAGAGACAGATGACGGTCGCTTTGCGGCGGTGATCCCGAATCCCCAGCGCCCCCGGACACTCCTCAGGGAAGGCGGCGCCCTGCCTGATCACCTGAATGCAGCGCACGTCGCTCGCATTGACAACCTGTTCCGCTCGATCCAGTCCGGCGCATCGCTCCGGTACGTCGTAGGCCGCGAGGATGAGGTCTCGATGATCAAACACGGCTACTGGGTGGCAGTGCTTCGCCACCGCATCTAGGGGCGCCGCGGCGTATCAGGGCGTCAGCGAGTCGAGCGCCTGGCGCAGGTCCGCGGTGAGGTCGTCGACCGTCTCGATCCCCACCGAGAGGCGTACGAGCGCGGGGTCGACCGCGAGCGGCGAGCCGACGAGCCCCGAGTGGGTCATCCGCGCCGGGTGCTCGATGAGGCTCTCGACCGCGCCGAGGGACTCGGCGAGCGTGAACAGCCGGGTGCGCCCGACGAGCTCCACCGCCGCCGGCTCGCCGCCGGCCAGGGCGAAGCTCACCATGCCGCCGAAGTCCTTCATCTGGCGCCGGGCCGCCTCGTGGCCCGGATGGTCGGCGAGCCCGGGGTACAGCACCCGGGCCACCGCCGGGTGGCTCTGCAGCGTCTCGGCCACGGCCCGGGCATTGGCACAATGCCGGTCCATCCGAACGGCCAGCGTCTTGATCCCACGCAGCACCAGGTAGCAGTCGAACGGGGCCGCGACCGCGCCGGCCGCGTTCTGGATGAAGCCCACCTGCTCGGCGATCTCGCCGTCGCGGGTGACGACGACGCCGCCCACCACGTCCGAGTGCCCACCCAGGTACTTCGTGCTGGAGTGCACAACGGCATCGGCGCCATGCTCCAAGGGCTGTTGCAGGTAGGGCGTCGCGAAGGTGTTGTCCACCACGACCCGGGCCCCGTGGCGATGGACGGCGGCCGCGATCGCGGCGATGTCGACACAGGTCAGCAAGGGATTGGTCGGCGTCTCCACCCAGACCACCTTGGTCTCGTCGCGCAAGGATCCGGCGAGCTCCTCCGGGCGGGTGAGGTCGACGGCCGTGGACGTGACTCCCACCTCACCCAGCACCCGCGAGATCAACCTGAAGGTGCCGCCGTAGGCATCGAGGGGGAGCACCACGTGGTCGCCGGGGCGCACGAGCGCCCGGAGCACGGCGTCCTCGGCGGCCATCCCGCTCGCGAAGGCGAACCCGCGGTCCGCGCCCTCCAAGTCGGCGATGCACACCTCGAGGGCGTGGCGGGTCGGGTTGGCGCTGCGCGCGTACTCGTAGCCGCGGTGCGTGCCGGGCGCGTCCTGGGCGAACGTCGTGGCCAGCGACAACGGCGGCACCACCGCACCCGTCAGCGGGTCGGGGTCCTGGCCCGCGTGGATGGCCCGGGTCGCAAAGCCCTCCGTCGAGCGAGTCCTCTCGCCGTCGCGGGCAGGCTCGGTGCGCTCGCTCACCGCGGCCTCAACCCGGCGCTCGTGACACGAGGAACTGGAGCACGTCCTGGCGGGTGAGCACGCCGATGGGGTGACCGCCGTCGAGCACGAGCACCGACGTCGCCGCGTCGAGACGGTCGACCATGTCGCTCACCGTCTCGCCGATCCCGATCATCGGCATCGCCGGCTCCATCACCTCGCCGACCGGACGATCGAGCACCCCCGGGTCGCGGAACGCCTTGTCCATGAGCTCGAGCTCGGACAACGTACCGCTCACCTCCTTGGCGGCCAACGGGAGCTCAGTGGTGACGGCGACCACGAGCTGTGACACGCCGAGGTCGCGCATGAGCGCGAAGCCTCGCCGCGCCGGCTCATCAGGAGTGATGAGCACCAGATCCGGCATCTGGGTCTCCCGGATCGCCTGCTTCGCCGCGAGCACGTCGCCGGCCGTGGCGCCGGGCTGGGTGAGGAACCCGAAGCGGGTCATCCACTCGTCGTCGAAGATCTTGGAGAGATAGCCGCGCCCGGAGTCCGGGATCAGCACCACCACCAGGTGCTCGGAGGAGAGGTCGCGAGCAACCTCGAGCGCGGCGTGGACCGCGGTGCCCCCGGACCCACCCACGAGCAGCCCTTCCTCCCGCGTGACGCGTCGCGCCGCGGCGAAGGACTGCGCGTCGGTCACCATCACCGTGCGATCGACTACGCCGGGATCGAAGGTTGCGGGCCAGAAGTCCTCGCCGACGCCCTCGACGAGGTACGGGCGCCCGGTGCCCCCCGAGTACACCGACCCCTCGGGGTCGGCCCCGATCACCTGCACGGCGGGGTTCTGTCGCTTCAGGTAGCGCCCCACGCCGGTGATCGTGCCGCCCGTGCCCACGCCGGCCACGAAGTGCGTGACTCGCCCCGCGGTCTGGTCCCAGATCTCGGGTCCGGTCGAGCGCTCGTGCTCGGCCGGGTTGGCAGGATTGTCGTACTGGTTGGGCCGGAAGGCATTGGGCGTCTCGGCCGTGAGACGGTCCGCAACCGAGTAGTACGAGTCCGGGTGGTCGGGTGACACCGCAGTCGGGCACACGACCACCTCGGCACCGTACGCTCGCAACAACGCGATCTTCTCGTCCGACATCTTGTCCGACATCACGAAGATGCACCGGTAGCCGCGCTGGGCGGCGACGATGGCGAGCCCGACCCCCGTGTTGCCCGATGTCGGCTCGACGATGGTGCCACCCGGCACGAGCGCGCCGCTTTGCTCCGCGGCATCGACCATGGCGAGCGCGACTCGGTCCTTGACGCTGCCCCCCGGATTCAGCAGCTCCACCTTGGCCACCAAGTCGCAGTCGAGGTCGCTCCCCACCCGAGCGAGCCGCACGAGCGGCGTCCCACCGAACAGCTCCAGCAGCGAGCTCGCGATCTGCATCGGGCGCGACTCCGGCCGCGACAACTCGGGCACCGGGCCACGGTAGTGCGCCCGCTACGGCCTGCCCCTCGGCAACGGCTACGCGGACCCCACCCCGGGGGTGGACGACGACGACCGCTCGCGCTCGGCTCGGAAGCGGGCGTGGATGTCCGCGGCATCGACACGGTCGTCCGGATCGATGCCGCGTGAGGGACCGAGTTTCCAGGCCCGGCCCACCTCAGCCGGCGGCGTGCCGTGCAGCACGGCCGCGGCGTTCACACATGCGCCCGTCGCGACGGTGTCACTCTGGGGCACGGCGACGGGGCGGCCGAAGAGGTCGGCGATGGCACGCTGCAAGGTATGACTCCGTGCCCCCTTGCCCACGAGCACGATCTTCCCGCTGATGGGGACGTCGGCGGCACGCAAGGCCTCGCGGGCGTCGAGGAGATAGCACGCGAGTCCTTCGAACGTCGCGCGCGCGACCTGCCCGGGCAGGGTGTACGGGGTCACGCCGGCGATGACACAACGCGGGACAAGCGGCGGCGCGGGCGGCACCACCACCACACCCCCCGACCCAGCCGGGACGCTGCGCGCGAGCTGGTCGAGCCCGGGGACATCCACGCCGAGGAGGCGGGCCATCGTCTCCAGCGCCCCCATCACGTCGGGAACGTCGACGAGTGGGAGGAAGCGACCCGTGGCGTCGGCCAGTCCCGCGACCGCGCCCGACGAATCCTCGGTGGGCCGATCGCGCACCGTGAACAACGCGTTGGCCTGCAACGACACCACCAGGTCGCCGGGGTCGAGGGCAAGACCGAGCGCCGTGGCCATCGGTGTTCCCGTGCCCGCGGCGATGACGACGCCGTCACGATCGCCGGCCGCCTCGACTGGGCCCAGCACCGTCGGGAGACGAGCGGCCCAGTCGGTGCGACCGTCGAGCAACGCCAGGATCTCGGGATTCCACTGGTCGTCCCGAGGCGACCAGTAGCCGGTGGTCGAGGCGTCCCCACGGTCGGTGACGAACGCTCGGCTGAGGCGGTGCGTCAGCCAGTCGTGGGGCAACAGGACGCGAGCAATGCCCGCGAAGGTCTGCGGATCGACCTGCCGGAGCCATGCCAGCGCGACGAGTGCCGATCCGATCCTCGGCAACGAGCCGCACGCTCGTACCCAGTCGCGCGGGTCGAGGTGGGACCGAAGCTCAGCCGCCACGCGCGCCGCGTCGGTCGGGCGTGACGGTCGCGCCACTGCTAACACGTCGTCCTGAGCGTCGACCACAACGACGCCCTCAGCCGAAGCGGTCACGCTAACGGCGGCGACACCGAGCGCGCCGCCGGCGACGCGGCGAGCTTCGACGAGTCCGTTCCACCACGATCGAGGTTCCTCGGCGTCCTCGCCCGGGCCGCTCGGGTGCGCGGCACGACCGGACGCGTAGAGGTGACCGTCGTCGGCGTCACGCAGCTCGACCGTGGTTGAGGTCGTCGACGAATCGACGCCCAGCACCAGTGGCATCGGCACACCCGCCCACCCGGGAAAGCCCGGGCATCGCGCGGCACGCTAGTGGGCGGCGCGACACGGGTCGGGAGCTGCCGCACGTTGCCTCACGGAACGCGCTCGACTGCGCGCTCGCCGTCACCTCAAGGCTCGTCCGCCCTGTCCTCGCTGCCGTCACCGCTGCCGTCGCCGCTCGGCTCGACGTCACCGGGCGCCTCGAACCCCTCGAGGTCGGTCACGATCGCGTCGACGTCGGACTGCGCACGAGCGATGCGGCCCCGGCAGATCTGGATCAGCTCACTGGCCCGTCGCACCTTCGCGGCGAGCACGTCGACGTCGAGCTGGTCGCCCTCGAGCTCATGCAGGATCGCCTCCAGCTCGGCCATGGCCGCGCCGTACCCCAGCTCCT
>CAZCYE010000013.1:0-27048 GCA_964502775.1 uncultured Bifidobacteriaceae bacterium
GACGGCCGGCCGCGCAGGCGGTGCAGCAGCCCCGGGGCCCCGTCGGCCGCGTAGCGGCGCTTCACTCGTTGGAACTGACGCACGCTCAGGTGCACGGCCAGGGCCCCTTGGGCATTGCTGATCCTCCCGGCGAGCGCGGCCTTGAGCAGACCGGCGCGCGGCACTTCCTTTCGGCTCATCGTGAGTGTCTCCCATGTCTTCATGGGGTGACATTCTTACTGAACAGTTACGGGATGACATTCTTATGGACCAACAGCAACCGCTCACGCGGCCCTTGACGACGCCCCTGTCCCGGGAGCAGTATCCCCCGCAGGAGCCGGATCAGAGCCGGGCGGTCTCGGCTCCAGGGAGGGCTCCGGGACCGGCGGTTCGACGACGCTGGGGTCTTTCAGGGGGGGCCTGGATGCTCGCTGCATGGGGCCGCGTGATGCGAACCGGCGTTAATGTTGCCTCTGGGCACTTTCGTGGGGGGAAACGGGGCGTGGCGCCGATTCGCGTGCTGCTTGGACAGATGCCGGCAATGCATCGCGACATCCTGGAGGAGACCCTCGCCTCCCAGAGCGACATGATGGTCGGGGGGCGCTGCGACTCGCTGGAGGCGCTCCACGACGTCATCGACGCGCGGGCGCCTAACGTCACGGTGCTCGGTGTCGACCGCGCCGAGTGGAGCGCGGATTTCCTCGCCCTCCTCCGCAGTCACCCGAAGCTCCGCCTCCTCACGCTCGCTCACCACGCCCGCTCGGCGTCGCTCTACGAGCTGCAGATGCACCGTACTTCCATAGCAGAGCTCCCCCCGGGCGCGATCCTCGCCGCTGTGCGCGAGGACTGCGCCGATGGCGACAGCGTTGCCGTCGTCCCATCCGCCAGGAGCGAGTCGTAGCCATGCCGTCGCTGCGGGCGGAGCTCAGCGTGAAGCTCGACGTCTCGTCGCTGGCGCAGGCGTTCCTCGCCAGCACCGGCGGACCGGCGGCGGCGCTGCAGGGGATCGCCGACCCAAGCTCGCCGTCGCAGCTCGCTTCGATTGATGGCGCGCTCGATGGCGTGAACGTTGGGTCGCTCGACGGAACCATTCGCCTTCTCGTCGAGCGCGCGACCGCGCTGGTGGGGACGCTCCCCGTCGCTGGCGACGTCGTGAAGCCGGTGACCGACGCGCTGGAGGCGCTGGAGGCGCTCGTCGCCAATCCCGCCATCGGCGACCTCGAGGAGCGGGTCAAGTCGCTCGTCACGGACTTGGGCGGCGTCCTCGACGGCCCGCGCGAGCAGGGGGCCCTCGGCGCGTTGCACGCGGTGGCCCTCGCGTTAGGCTCGGCAAGCGAAGGACAGCTCGCGCTGGAGCTGGTGAGGACGGCGAGTGGCCTCACGCTCCCCCAGGTCCCCATCACCGACGCCATCATCGCCCTCGATGGCGCCGCACGCGTGATGGGGGGGCTCATGGTCCTCGACTCGGTCACCGGTGACATCGAGCGCCTCGTGCGCATCATGGCGCGGCGCCTCGACGGGGGAGCGCTCGATCGTGAGCTGGCCGCGCTGGAGGGGGCGCTCAACATCGACGGCGTGGAGCTGGCCGACGCTATCGCGGGCGTCGACGCCGCTGACATCACGCGCGTGGAGCGCCTGGCCAGTTCCGTCGCCTCGGTGGCGGCGACGCTCGACCGCGTGCGCGAGGAGTTCAGCGCCGCGATGGGGCTCGGCGAGGCGACGCTCGTCTACCTCGATATCGACAAACTCGCCGCAGAGCTGGACGGCGGGCGTACTCTCATCCGCACGGGTGATCTCACCCCGCTCAATCGTCTCGCTGGCCAGGCCGCCGGTGCGTTGCAGCCGGTGCTGCGGCAGGACCTCCTCGCGGGTCCCACGCAGCAGCTCGACGCCCTCCTCGGCGCGCTGGAAGCGCGCCTCGCCACCATTACCAGCGGCATTTCGTCGCTAGACGTGGAGGCGCTCATGCGCCCGTTGGGTGACGGCGTCCGACTTCTCACCACGCCCATCGACACCCTTGGCCGGCTGCTCGATGAGGTGCGCGTCGCCTATCAGGGGGCGCTCGGCACCGTGCGCGACGGCGTTGCCGCCCTCCCCCTGCGCGCCGTCGCCGACGCCATCCGGGCCCTCCTCGCTCCCATCGCGCAAGTCATCGAGACGGTGGGCCAGGTGGTGCAGGACGTCCTCGGCGCGCTGCAGGCTGCGGCGACCACGACCACCGATGCGTTAGGCGACGTGGAAGATCTGGTGGACGGGCTCAAGCGGGACGTCGACGCCCTGTTCGGCGCGGTGCGCGACTTTCTCGGCACGATCAACCTGGATCAGGCGCTGGGCACCGTCGCCGAGAACATCCGCACCCTCGCCACGCTCCTCGAGCAGGCGCGAATGGAGCCGTACTTCGAGACGGCAGCGGGTGCCATCGACGCCGCGGCCGACGTCATCGACGCCGTCCCCTTCGACCTCCTTCCCGAGTCGATGAAGGCCGACGTCGATGCCGCCGTGGCTCCCATCAAGAACGCCGACACCGGTGTGATGGAGCAGGAGATCCTGCAGCTCCTGCAGATCGACGACGAGGGGCGCTTCACCATCCTGCAGGAGCTCGACGCCGCTATCGCCACGCTGTCGCAGTCGTTCCAGGCGTTGTTGGCCGAGGTGCGCAACCACGAACCGCGTGCAGCGCTCAAGGACGTCGACGCGACGCTCAAGTCGCTCGCGCAAAAGGCGCAGCAGCTCTCCCCCGCGCTCACGCTGCAGCCTATCCAGGACGCGATCACCAGCGTGCAGGGCGCCCTTGCCGCGCTGGATCTCGAGGCACCGCTCGCCCCGGTGCAGCAGGCGTTCGATTGGGTGACGGCGGCAATTGACGGCTTCAAGCCGTCGACGCTGCTGGGCGACGTCGAGGATCGCATCACCGCCGTGCGCGAGCAGGTGACGACGCTCCTGCGCCTCGACGACGCCGAGGCGATGCTCGACGATGCGCACGCGCGCGCCACGGCGCTGCTCGACCGTTACGACGCCGAGCTGCTGCAGCGGCGACTGGGGGCGGCAATCGGGGAATTCGTCGCCCTTGCCGACGCCTCGCCCAAGCTCCGCCTGACGAGTGGTTTCGGGGCGATCGTCTCGGGGCTGCTGAACGGAATGGCGCTCCGCACGTATCCCCACAGCTTCGAGGCGGTGCTGGACTGGATGGAGGGCGAGAGCGCCTCCGCGCGGCTCAACGCGCGCGTGGCGGGGGCGGGGGCGACCATGACTGCGGTGCGCGACATGGTGTCGGGGCTGAGCTTCCAGGCGCGCGTGGGGACGCTCGCGGCGCGCGTGGATCGCGTGCGCAGTGCGATCGGTCCGCTGTCGATGCAGCTGGCCCCCGAAGTGCCCGCGCGCGGTGTGCTGGCTACGTCGGCGCCGCGACTGGATGCCGCGGCGACCTTCGGCTTCCTCGAAGCCAATCGCGCGCGCTTCGCGACGTCGCTCGGCGTGGCGGCGGGGCGCATCCAGGCCATCTCGCAGGCCGGCTTCTCCGACGCCGACACGCGCGTGGCCAACCTCATCGCGGCGTTGGCCCCGCTCGACCCCGCGCGTTCCTGGGTCCGCCAGCTGCTCGAGCGCATCGGGCTCAGCGGGTTCGAGCTCGGTATCGCCGGCGTGCTGCGTGCGCTCTTCACCGCCGTCCCGCCTGCGCGTCTCATCGCGCTCGTTAGGCCGATCTTTGACGCACTCAAGGGGCGCGTCGAAGCACTCGTGCATGGAGTGATCGATCCCCTCAGGTCCGGCATCGCCAGCGTGCGGAGCGCGCTCGCCGCCATCGACCTCGCCCCGTTGCTCCAGTCGCTCGATGAGATCCACGCCGAGGTGCTGGGGCAGGTGCAGGCGCTGTCGCCGGATGCGCTTCTCGGTGGCGCCCTTGGCGAGGTGAACGCGCTCAAGGCCACGCTGGCCGGCGCCGACCCGCTCGCGCCGGTCATCACGATCCTGACTGCGGTGCGCGACACCATCGCGCGGGTCCTGGCCAAGCTCTCGCTCGAGAAGCTCCTCGAGATCCCGCTTGCGGTGTACGACGAGGTGCTGGCGGCGCTCGCTCGGCTCGACGTGGCCGCGCTCATTGCCCCGCTGCGCGCGCAACTGGATGAGATTGCCCGCCAGGTGCACGATGGGCTCGACCGTACGGTGGGGTCGTTCGAGCGGTTGCAGGAAGCGCTCCCGAGCGGCGGCGGCGGGAGTTCGGTGAGCGTCAGCGTGTCGGTGGTGTAGCCCATGCCCGGCCCGATCACCTACGCCGCCATCACGCTGCTGGCCCGGGACCGTCTCGGGCAGATCCGTCGTGCGCTCGCGGCCAAGAAGGCCACCGGGACAGCGAAGGAGCTGGAGCTCCACGTCTTGCACCTGGCGACCGAAGCCGAGCGGATGATGAGCGCCTCGCAGCCGGTGATCGACCCGCCGGTGCGCCTCTACGGGCCGCCGCTCACCGACCAGGTGTCGCGCTTCACGCTGTTAGGCGCGGTGGGGCCTGACCTCCCGCGTTACGCGGCCTACTTCGCACCGGGGAAGGACTGGCTATTCCATACACTGCACAAGGGGAGGCCTGACGAGCATCGCGAGAAGGTGCTCGCCAACTCCACCAACCTCGTCTTCGACTTCTGGCAGCGCGTCGGTCCGCTGGTCGACGCCGAGTTTTCCTCGGATGACAAGCGGCACGAAGCCAAAGTACAAATGCAGGCGTACGTGCTCGGGCATCTCTGCCACGTGGCCGCCGACGTCCTCTCGCATCCGTGGTTCGAGAGCATCGAAGGGCGTGTGGCCGACCCGACCGCGGTGCCGCCAGTGCGGCGCATGCAGCGCGACGAGGTGGCGGGGGCCATCGACGTGCGGATCGCCGACGACTTCTTCAAGCGCGGCACCGACACGCGCACGAAGAAGTGGGCCGACTGGTTTCCGACGCCGGGCGAGGTTCCCAACGCCTTCTCCAAGGCAATGGCTCAGAGTATCACCGCGATGTACGGCGCGCGCGCCGCGGGGCTCCCCGCCTTCGACGAGGCCTTCGGCAAGATCGACCCGCCGCCGCCGCCGCTCAGTGAGGGGCTGATCAAGGAATCGGTTGGCGCGTTCCGCGACATCATCGCCATCGAGCGCACCTGGACCATCGCCGACTGGTTAGGCGCCACGGCGGCGATGGTCCTCCCCATGGGCTTCGCCTACTTTGGCGCCCTCGTATTGCCTCGGGCGAAGGACATGTCGCGGACCTTCACCGAAGCCGACGGGCCGGACGCCGAGGAGGAGCGGACGTACGAGAGCGTGGTCTACCCCTACGCGGCCACCGCCCTTGGGCCGCTCGTCTCGATGATCATCGTCTCGGCGAGCGGTCGCGGACTGCGCGCCGAGGGGGTCACGGGTTGGGTGCAGGCGGGGATGTCGCTGACGGCGTCGGTCGGCTTTTTCGCCTCGTTAGGTGGGGCGGGTGGGGCGCGGTGGACGCTCTGGTTCGCCCTCCCGATGGCCATGACCGTCTTCCAAATCATCTTCGCCCTCGTCCGCGGCGGGCGTGAGAATGCGCGCAAGCTCCTCTGGCTCGGCCCGCTCGTTCAGTTGCTGATGGGGACGCTCTTCCTGCTGCTCTACCGCGGCTGGTTGCATGTCGGTGTGGAGGAGTTGCAGAAGGATGCCGACAAGCGCGACGACCTTCCGGCCTTCGGCGACTTCGCCGGGTGGATGTCGATCGTCCTCGTGCTCTGGTTCGTGCACGCCATTCTTTGGCGATGGGTGTTCAGCAATCACGTCGCCGACGACCAGGACCTGTTCGCGAGCGGTGAGCCGCGGCAGTTTTTGCGGCTGTATGACGACGTTGGGCTGGTGCACGACATGCAGGCGCCGTTTGACTCGGATCGGCTGGGTGACCTCGCGTATCCGCCAGCTCGGCGCCCACTCCTAAAGCTGCGCTGGGAGCCGGAGGGAGTGAACACGCTCACGCTGCGCGTCGATCACGACCGGCTCGTTTTCCACTGGACGATTCCGGCGGCGACGCCGGATCGCATTGTCTTTGCGCCAGTCGCGCCGGTCACGGTGGAGCAGTACGCCTCGCTCGTCGCGCGCGTGATCACGGGCGACGCCACCCTTGGCAAACTGCACGTCACGCCTGTCCGCGATGACGAGAAAGGGCTGGAGCTGGCCAGCGGCTTCGTTTTCTCGGACCACGGCGACGACATCGTCGGGAAGGCCGAGGAGAACGGAAAGGCGCCAGTGACCGTCGCCCAGCACGACGCCGAGGCCGGGGTCCCCAAGTTGATCGGCACGGACGACGCAGGCGCCTTCACGCTGTATCACGCGCCGCGCCCGCGGCTGGCGGCGCAGATGGGGCGGAGTGGCGTGGCGGAGGAGCCCCGGCGCACGGACCAGGCCTCGTCCGGCGGGAGCCTGCTCACCTTGGTAGGCGGCGCAACGCCGCGCCAGTATCACGGGAGCAACGACGGCGCCGGCAAGTCTCCGCTCCTTCGCAAGCTCCTGCGACCCGGCGACGTACTGGAGATCGCCTCGGGCGGACCGACGGGGGAGCAGCGGATCGTCGAGCGGGTGCTGAGCGAGACCGACGTCGTGGTATCGTCGCTATTCACGAGCGCGATCCCGGCCGGCGGCATCGCCTACAAGCGCGCGGCGAGCGATCACGGGATTCGGCTGCGGGGGAACAGCACGGTAAGTGTGCCCACGCCGGCCTTGGGCATCGGGCCTAACGACGTGCAGACCGTCATCCCGGGCAGGCCATTCGGGACGCAGTTCATGGCGGGCGACGTCGTGGAGTTCAGCACGGTTCCTCCGCAGCGCCGCACGGTGAGCGCGGTGAAGGACGGGACTCCCGTGGGTGCCCCTCCCGTGAACCAGAATCTGCTGGCGCTCGATGCCCCCTTGGGACCGGCACCCGCGGGAGCGGTCTTCATTGACCGCCTCGAGGCATCCGCCGCCGACGGATTCCCCTACATCGCCGACGCGGATGACCCGTTCGGCGAGGAGACGAGTGTGATGAGTACGGCCGCCGACCTGGCCGCGCTGCTCTGCCTCGGCGCGGCGACGCGCCTGACGACGGCGGACGCTCCGGTCACGCCTACGGGCGCCACGAAGCCAGTGCACCGGGTCTCGCAGGTGTTCCGCAACTGGAACCTCGATCGCCGTCGCCTGAATGAATGGAAGACGATAGTGAGCGGTGGCGCCGCGAGCGAGCGGCGCGGGGATTTTCGCACGGCTGAGGAGGCCGCCCCAATCGACCGCGACGATGCGGGCGAGGTGTTCACCGATGCCTTCGTGCAGTGGCGACGGGAGGCGGATGTGACGGTACGCAACCTGGGATGGCTCGGCGTGTTCCGCTCGTGGATGGACATGGCGTCGCGCCCCGGGACCGACGGCGTGGCGGCGGACGTTTTTCGCGCGGGAAATCCGAGCAATCGCGACCTCTCCCGCGCCATGGCCTACCTGCTTGATGTAGCACCGGACGTGGTTCCCTGACGCACGATGTCGAGAGTGACCCAAGATGCCTGACGAGATCCTGGAAGAGGACGCCGACCTGCAGAACGAGCGTGCTGAGGAGCATGGCACGTTCCTCGGCGTATCCGAGATCTCCTACTCACACCTGCTGGACGCGGCTGTGAGACACGCCATTCGCCCTCCCGTGGCGGCCGATCCGACGTGGGTGTCGATCGGCCCCCGGAACGTCGGCGGGCGCATCACGGCCGTGGGGCAGAACTCCGACAATCCCCTCGTCGTCTACGCGGGGAGCGCGCATGGCGGGCTCTGGGTCTCCAGCGACGCCGGGGATACGTGGGAGCATGTCGGGAGGCCCGAGCACAACTTTCCAGTGGGGACGATTGCCGTTCCGCCCGGCGACGCAAGTACCGTCATCATCGGCACCGGCTCGATGGCAGCACGCTATGTGGCCGGGCAGGGGATTTTCCGGGTCAGCGTCCCCGCCGATCCCGCGAACGCCGTCTTCGCGCGACTGGCTGGCCCGCCGCCGATCGGTTCCTCTCCGGGCGACCCCACGCTCGCGGGACAAGCGCTGCGCTATACCCGCATCCGCATTGATCCCGAGAACCCCGCGCGCTTCTGGGTCGCGTCGCAGACGGGGTTGTGGCGTTACGAGCCGGCAGCAGGCGCGCCGGGCTTCGTGCGCGACTTTCCGACGAGGGATGGCGAGCCGTCGGGTGCCCCCTCGTTCGCGACCGCGCTCTCGGCCCTGGCCACATGGCCGAGCTACTGCACCGACCTCCTGGTGGCGCGCGATCCGCGCGCGAGTGATCGCTTCACTGAAAACCGGGTGGAGGGGGCGCGCTACCTCGTGCTGTACGTCGGCATCGAGTCCGATGGCGTTTATCGCGGTCGCTTTGACCGGAAGGAGCGAACCATCCGCTGGGACGACAAGCTGGATGTGCCTAACGCCAACCTGTACACGGGAGGGCGGGCCTTCACCAGGGTTCGACTCGCGCTGTGCGAGCATCGGCCGTCCGTCGTGTATGCGGTGTTCTCCTCCGACCCCGGTCCCGACCCCGCCAATCCGCCCAACAACCTCCCCGAACAGGACCACGCCTCGTACGTCTTCCGCTCTGACAACAACGGCGATCGATGGGTGGCGCAGAGCCGCATTCCGCGCGCCTCCGGTTACACCGACGGCGCCACCACCAGGGACGGACAGGCCGACTACGACCTCCTGCTCGAGGTGAGTCCCGGCAATCCCGATGCGCTGGTGTGCGGCGAGATCGATGTCTGCCTCTCGACCGACGGTGCGCGCAACTGGACGACGATCCTCGATTGGCGGAACTATGACCTCGGCGACTATTCACAGCACGCCGACCAGCACATCGCGCTCTTCGATCGCGGCGACCATCGGCGCCTTTGGGTCGGCAACGACGGCGGGCTGTCGCTCGCGCGCGATCTGCGGCGCCCGGCCGGCGAGCCGAAGTTCTGGCGGAAGCGCAGCCACGGCATCCTGGCCGGGCAGTTCCAGGACGTCACCGCACACCCGAACCCTGCGCTGCGCTTCATGTGCGGCGGCGGGCTACAGGACAATGGGAGCTACGCGAGCTTCGGCGGGCCGACGTGGCTGCACGTCGGGCGGGCCGACGGCGGTGCGCTCGCGTTCCACGTAACGACGCCGGAGTACGTCTTCGTGGCGCAGCAGAAGACGGTGCGCCTCGCCGCCATCGAGGCGACGCCGGTGCCCACCTTCGCCGCGGGGCTTTCGAACCCGGTCCTTGCCGACCTGCCGCTGCCAGACCAGCGCGCCAGCGTTCGCCTCGAGCGCCTAACGACAGCTGGCGGCGCGGGATCCGGTCCGTTCATCGGAGTGCTCGTCCAGAATCCGCTGCTCCCGGGCAACGTGCTCGTCGGATGGAAGGCATCGCCGACGAAAGCGATCGCATACCTCTTTGCTCCTCCCCCGGCGCCGCCGCTCGCTACGCCGCTCCCCCCCGCGCCGGCGGTGGGGAGCCTGTCGACGGGCGTCGCGCTGGGCGGCCTCACGGCAGGGGGTGGGGCGCCGATCGTGGCCAACGCAGAGTTCGCGTCGGCGGTCGAGTTCGGCCCTTCGATCGTGGCGCCGCCGGCTGCGCCGGCACCGTCCCGCGTGGAGGGATGGATCGGGACCTCGGCCGGCCAACTGTTATTCGCGCTGAATGGCGCCTCGCCGGTAGGATGGAACCGCGCGCCCACCGCGCTCCCGGTTCCGGGCGGCATTCCCCAGTTGGTCACCCGGGTTGCCGTCCACCCGAGCGACTCCTGGATCGTGGCCGTCAGCACCGTCCCCGATGTGCGCAACTTGCCCGCCACCGCCTCGGCGGCCCTCGTGCAACCAATCACCATTCGCATCACCGTCGGCGGCATCGTGGGGCCCTCGCGCTTCACGTTCGCGATCGGTACGGCTCCCGCTGGGGCGGCGGCACCGACGGCGCCCAGCGTGACCCTGCCCGGGACGATGACGACCGTGTACTTCACCCCGGGCGCCTTCGTTGTCGGCGACAGCTGGACCATCGCGCCGGATGGCAGCGTCACGCGGGCGCCCGGCAACACCTCCGCTGGCGGGGTAGCGGCCTCCGTGACCGCAGGTGGACGCGTCTATCTCACGTGGGACCGTGGCACGTCGTGGGTGGACGTCAGCGCGCCGACCGCCCCGCTCCCGCGCCCTACCCCCGATTCCCTGGCCCTCCCACCGGGATCCGTGGCCGCGCTCGAGTGGGACCGGTCGGTACCTGCTGCGACCAGTTTGTTCGCGGGCACCCTCGCCGGCGTCTACGTCCTCGGGAACCTTCCGTCCCCGACTGGGCTCGCCCTTGCGGTCAAGCCGGCCACGATCCCGCTCGGCACAGCGTTGCGGCTGCAGGCGATGCTTGCGCTCACCGCGGGTCCGCCCATCGATTGCACCAGCGCCGCAGACTGGAGCACCTCCAACCCCGCGGTCGTGACCATCCCGGCACCCGGGCGGGTGCTGACCGCCGCGGCGGCAGTGGTAGGTAACTCGGCCACGATCTCCGTGCGGCGCGGGACGCTGGTCGACACGGTAACGCTGCAAATCACGCCCGCGGCAGTGGTCCCAGCACCAGGCCCGGCAGCGCCTTTCGCCGCGCCTAACATGCCCGTGACTTGGCGCCCCTTCGGCAAAACGCTCCCGCTCACGCTCGTGAACGACCTCACGATGGTGCCGGGAACGCGCCGCCTACGCGCGGCCACCTTCGGGCGCGGTATGTGGGACGTCGACTTGGCCGGCGACACGGCGCATCAGCTCTACATCCGGCAGACCGTCATCGAGGACGGTCGAACCTATCCGCGCGGCGTGCCTAACGTGGGGCCGGCCCCCGGCCTCCCGCTGATGGACCCGCGTCGGCCGCAGGCTGGCGCCACGCGCTTCGCCATAGACTTCACGCACGCCTACGACATTCGCGTCGACGCACCGCCGCATGACTTCTTCGACGACGTCGTGGACGGCGTGGAGTTCGACGAACAGGGTCCGGTGAACGATCCGATCCCGTTCGAAGACAACTACGTGTACGTGCAGGTGAACCAGGCCGGGGTCAGCGAGGCTGACGTCGTCCACGTCTTCCTGTTCGCCGCCATCTCGCCCTTTGCCGCGCAGCACGGTACGGCACCGGTAGCAGTCCCCGCCATCGGCACCGTGCAGGACTTCTATCCCCCGGCCGACGCGGCCAAGCCGGTGGCGCCGTGGGTCCGCGTCGGGCAATCGCCGTCCGTCCTCCGTAAGGTGGGACCGGCCAAACCCGTGGTCGCGCGCTTCACCTGGGTGCCTGACGATTCGTTCGTCGGACGAGATGTCGCGCTTCTTGCGATGTGTACAACCCCGGGCGCCGGCGATCCGCTCCAGCCCGCGCCAGCCGCCGGAGCGGCAACGCTGAGCGACTTCATCATCAACGAGCGCCGAGCCGCCCTGCGCATCGTCCACGTCGCCCCCCGGCCCGCCGCCTCGCTCTACGTTCGCGACGGCATCGCCGACGACACGCGCCTCGGCGGCTACCCTGTCGCCGGGCGCAGCCCCGACATCATGGTCGTTCGCCCCGACATCACGTCGCCACCAGGGGACGCGTTCAAGGACTTCATCGCCCGCCGCCACACCGACACGGTGAGCGCCACGGGGACCAACGTCGTCTACGTTCGCGTGCACAATCGCCGGCGCTTCACCACCAAGGCGCAGGTCAAGCTCTTCGTGATCACGCTCGGCGATGACTCGCGTCCAGATACCACGCTCGCCAACTGGATCGAGCTCCCCGCCGGTGCCGCCACCTTCGCCGAGGTGGACGTCCCGCCGCTGGGCGTCGGCTATGCGCGTTTGGAATTGCAGAACGCAGTCGACCCGAACCCCGGCGGTCTGGGCAAGGTGTACCTCCTCCTCGCCCTCGTGCAGTCGCAGGATGCGACCGATGCCCTCCCCTCGAGGGACGCCGCCACCGACGCCGACGCCTTTTGGGAGTTGGTCTCGAAGTATGTGGATGCCGACAATGCGGCGGCCCGCGCCATCCCCTGGGTCCCGTGACGAGGCAGACGTCTCGTGCGCGTTAGGCCCGTGATCGGCGGCTGGTCTCCCCCGAACATCGAACGCATCGCCGCGTTCGAGAGCCGGAGGCTGGCCGTCCTCTCCGTTCCCGGGCTCTCGGGCGACCTGCACCACGACATGGGGCGCGGCGCGCTCGCCATCGAGATTACCGGCTCCCTCGCCACCGACGACGCGCGCGACCAGTTCCTCACCGACATCCGCGCCAAGTTCCTCGCTGGCGAGCCCGTGGACTTCGTGGCCGACATCGCCAAGGAGTCGGAACTCGAGCGCGTCCTCATCGAGGAGCTGCGCATGGAGGAGGAGTCGGGGGACGCCGACATGTTCCGCTACCGCATCGTCCTCCGCGAATACACCGAGCCCCCCGAGCCCCCCGCTCCCGGCCCCGACTTCGGGCTCGACCTCCTCGACGAGATCGGCGACCTGGCCGACCTCGGGCTCGACATGCTCGACCTCCCCGCCTTCCTGGGCGAGGTGCCGCAGGTCGGAGAGATCCTCGAGCCACTCAAGCCCGCCGCCGAATCGCTGAAGGACGCAGTGTCGCAGGCCACGTCGGTGCTCGATCCTCTCAAGAACCTGCTGGGGGAGTGACGACCATGGCCGAGACCTTCTTCCTCTCCAGCGTCGCCACCTACCTGTCCGGAGCAGGGCTCGTCCCTGCGCCCAAGCAGACGGGCGTCGTGGAGCCGGCGGCTGCAAACGAGCTCCCGGCAATCGTCCTCTCGCTCGAGAGCTCGGCGCGCGCCAACCCCGGACTCGGGGGGCGTGGGCAGTTGATGACAGGAGCGCTCCCCGTACAGGCGAGCATCGACCTCGCGAACCCCGTGCTGCCTGACGAGCCATCGTTCGTGCTGGTCGACACCGCCAACCGGACGCTGATCCTCCCGCACGGGGGACTCGTCAGGCAGGACGGAAGCGATCCTGTCGACCAGCCGCTTGGTTCCGGCGACATCACTGTGACCGTGGCGGGTGTCGCACGCACCGTAGTGCCCGGCGCACCTGGCGCAGGAGAGGTACGCGCCGAGGGGCGCATCGGGACGCTCTCCTTCGGCGACCCCTTCCCGGCCGCAGGGATCGTCGCCGTGTCCTATCGCCTCGGGCAGTGGGAACAGCGCCTCGAGCGCATCTCGGGCACGTTGCGCCTGGACGTGTACGCCGCGAGCGCGACTGACGCCGTCGCCCTCTCCGGTGCGGCCATCGACGCGCTGCTCGCCCCGAAGGCTCGCTCCACGATGCGGCGACTCATCTCGCTCGCGCTGGTGTCACTCGGTAGCGTCGCCGCTCCCGATCCATCGTCCGTCGGACGGCGTCGCACGGCGCGCTTCGCCTTCACCTTCGAGCGCGAGGTCAACCGCCCGGACTCGTCAGGCGGCGTCATCTCGCGCATCCCCGCCACCTCGCGCCTCAGCGACGGCGGCGACCCACCCGGCTTCATCCCGCAGGGGACGGAGCACTTCACGATCCCCGCATGACGCGGACGGACCGCACGATTCCCATCGACAGGAGACGCGCATGAGCGAGACCATCACGGAAATGATCCTCCCCGGGACTTACATTGACGTCCGGGCCGAAGGGCTCATCGGCGTCGGCGGGATCTCGACCGGGAACATCGGCGTCGTCGGGACGGCGAGCCGCGGCCCGATCAACGAGGTGCGCGTCCTCTCCAGCTACTCGGAGGCGCTCGACACCTTCGGGCCGTACGACGCGTGGCCGGCGGACAAGACGAAACAAGCCGATGCGCTCACCCTCACGCGCACCCTCGAGCAGCTCTTCCGCGGCGGTGCGTCGACCGTCTATGCCGTCCGCGTTGGTGACTTCGCCGCCGCCCCGCCGGTGGGCTCGTGGGCCGTCGGCGACGACGCCAGCACGCTCCTTTCCTTGCAGGCCAACTCGCCCGGCACGTGGGCGAACGATATCGACATCACCTTCAGCGCCACTGACAAGACGCTTCGGGTGACTTTAGGCCAGCGCAAGGAGGTGCATGACGCCTTAACGGCGGCCACGCTGGCAGCCGCCATCGCCGCCGACTCACGCCTGCTCGTGACCAGCGCCCCTGCGGCTGGCGATGCGGCGAAGGTTCCGACGAAAGTCACTCCCGGGGCCAAGGTCGCGTCTAACGGCGAAAAGGCGGGAGGGGGAACGTCGGTTGCAACGGGGCTCACCCTTCTTGCGCCGGAAACGGTCAACATCGTGGTCGTCGGCGGCATCGGCGCCAAGGACGCCAAGGCCAGTGTCCTCGCCCACCTCGAGGCGACGGAGAACGACGGCAAGGAGCGCATGGCCGTCCTCGGCGTGAGCGAGGACGACTTCACCAAGCTCGCCCCCAACGACGACGTCTCCAACCCGCGCGTGATCCTCGCGACCCCCGGCATCAAGGTGGACGATGCCGTTGCCAAGAGTGAGGTCACCCTCCCCGCCGCGTACACCGCGGCGCTCGTCGCCGGTCGTCTCTCGACGCTGGGCGTGCATGTGAGCCTAACGAACAAGGACGTCGCCGTGAAGGGACTCGCGCAGGCCTACTCGCGTGGCCAGCAGAAGAACCTTCTCGGCCGGCGCATGCTCGTCCTGCGCAACGAGCTCGGCATCCGCGTCCTCAGGGGGATCACGACCGACACCGCCGCGTTCAAGCAGATCTCGGTGCGCCGCATCGTGGACTACGCTAAAGCCGGCGTGCGCATTGGAGCCAACCCTTACATCGGGCGCCTCAACAACGTCCGCGTGCGCGCCGCCCTCAAGGCCACCCTCGACGGCTTCCTGTCGCAGATGGTCCTGGACGAAATGCTCATCGGTTACACGCTCGACGTCACCGCGACGCGCACCGAGGAGATCAACGGCATCGCGCTCGTGACCATGACGCTGCAGCCCACGTTCTCGATCGATTTCGTCAAAGTCATCATGAACCTGCAGTAACGGCCAAAGGAGAATTGCATGGCAACGACTGTTTACACCGGCGCGGATGGTACCATCTCCGTAGCCGTCGAGGCAGGACCCGCGGGCGATGCGGCGAAGGACGTGGCGGAGCGGTACTCCCTCACCCCCATCGGCCGCGCCACTGGCGTCACGGTGCGCGTGACCAACGACACCAAGGCATTCCACGAACTCGGCCAGCGCTTCGCCACCGAGCTACGCCCGGGCAACATCAACGTCACCGGGAGTATCCAGCGCGCGCACATCAACGGTGCGCTCCTACGACTCATGCTCGGTGCAGCTGGCGACAGCCGCCCGGCGGGGGCCTTCGTGGCGCCGTCCTTCAACCTCTCGCTTCGTCTGGCGAATCCCAACGTCCCCGACGCCAGCGCCACGGTGACGGTGATGGGGGTGCAAGTGAACGAGTGGAACTACACGATGCCTGAGGACGACTACGTGATGGAGAACGTGAGCTTCCACGCCCTCTGGTTGAAGACGGAAGACCAGGGCTGATGCGCGCCATCGGAAGCAGTGGAGAGTAGACCATGTCGACCACACTCACCGCCGACGCGCTCCTGGCGTCGGGAAGCACTACGCACACCGTGCGCATCCCCGCCGCGCTCCTGCGAGGCGGCGTGCCTGACGAGGGAGACGAAGCAGGGGGAGAGGTCACGCTGCGCCCCCTCCTCGTGCGCGACGTGGACCGCGTCGTGCGCGCGGCCAAGGAGCAGCGCGTCCTCGCCTCGGTGCTCATGGTGCAGCAGGCGTTGGTCGCGCCGAAGATGAGCGTCGAGCAGGTGGGCGACTTGCCCGCGGGCGTCGTGCAGTTCCTCGTCGACCGTGTGAACGCCATCAGCGGGCTCACGGTGGACGAGGACGAGTTGGAGCGCGCGGTGCGCGCTCCGCTCGCGCGCGCCTGCTTCATCCTTGCCAAGGAGTTCGGTTGGACGCCCGCCGAGTGTTCCGAGCTCACGGTGGGGCAGGTGCTGCTGTATCTGGAGATGATTGCCCGCGACGAGCGGCCGGACGGTGTCGCGTGAGTCGCGCCCCCCTCGCCGCGTGGCGCGGGTTGCTGGCGGCCGGCGGGGCGCCTGCCGCGAGCTATGCCGTGCTCTCCCGCGTCCCGGCCCCCGAGCGCCTGCTCGAACCGCTGGCGCGAGTGACGCTCGCCCGCGAGGGGACCTTTGACGCGCTCGTGCGCCCGCTCGACGTGTCGCGGGTGCTGGGACGCGCCTTGCACGAACCGGAGAGAGGGCAAGGGGAAGAGCCTAACGAGGATGTTGTGCGACGCGCCGGCGGCGTGATGACGAAGGGCTCCGCGGGCCCAACACGCTCGCGTGAATTGCCGGGCGCTGCGGCCACGCGAACGGACGCGCGGACGACCGCGGCGGCGATCGAGGAGCGACCGATATCCCGCAGTCGCGCGATTCCGGAACGCGCGGGAGACATCGCAACCGCGACCGGGGTGTCGAAGCGGGAACCACGCGCCGTGGTCACGTCGAGTGCCGCTAGGCCCCCGGCTGCGCCCACGCCGCGTGGGGCGGAGGCCCGCCGCGGCGCGGTCGCCCGCGTGCTGGTGGATGCGCCAAACGGCGCGGTGCAGCGCATGCTGGCCGGGTTGCACCCGCCGGCTTCCTCCTCCGCAGGTGCAACGCGCACGCCGCTGCGTGCGTCGGAGGGCGCCGAACCGCCGGCGAGCGATGCCACACCGCGCATCGAGCGTCCCGAGTGGCCGTCGAGCAACGCGACGCCGTTGCTCGAGCGCGCCGTCGCCCGCGCGATCGCACGGCGCACCCTCGCGGCTCCGCGCGACGAGGATGACACAGCACGTGCCGTCGCATTGGCGCGCGACCCGGGCGCGCGCCACACGTTAGGCGCCGGCGCACCGGAGCCACGCCCGCGTGATCGCCTCGTCTCCCTGACGGAGGTGCCCTCGGCATCGGAGCCCGCCACCGACGGCTTCCGCGCCCTCGCCGTGCGCGCGCTGCAATCGTCAGCGCCCGCCACCAGCGAGCCCCCGCGGATCGCTACGCGCCTCAGCCACGAGGTGCGCACCATGTCCGAGCTTCCCGTCGACACCCTCGATGCGCGGGTGGCGGAGAGCCTCGCACGCGTCCTGGAGCGCGAGGCGCGGCGGCACGGGATCGACATCGCGGGGATCGGCACATGACGCTCGCCCGTCCCTCCGCCGTCGTCACGCTGAACGGACAGCGGCTCACCTCCGCCGAGGGGGCCGTCGCGCGCCTGCGCGTCCGGCTGGGGCTGGGCCCCGCGCACGACGAGGTGGAGTGCTTCTGCTGGCCGTCCAGCAAACTCAAGGAGGCGGCGCCGGGCGGTACCCTCACCGTGGCGTTAGGCAGCGCCGGCGACGAGGTCGACGTGTTCTCCGGCGAGGTGAGCGGCGTGCGCCGTGCGCCTGACGGCGTCGCCCTGGAGGGGCTCGCTGCCACCGTCGCCCTCTCGCGGACATACCTCGCGCAGAGCTTCCTCGATCTCTCCATCGCCGACATCGTCCGCCAGATCGCCGATGCCGCCAGCGTGACGGTGGACGACGCCAGCGGAGACACGGTCCTCTCGTCGTACGCGGTTGACGACCGCCGCTCGGCGTGGGCGCACATCAATGAACTCGCGCAGCTGGCGGGCGCCGACGTCGTCGCCACGGAGGGGGGCGCCCTCAAGTTCGTCGCCACCGCCGCGCCGGGCGGTGTCCTCGGCGCCGCGAGCGCTGTCGCCAGCGCCGCCGCCCTCCTCCTCGGCGGCGGCTCCACCGGGCTCCGCTTCGGCGCCAACGTCCTCGGCTGGCGCGCCACCACTCGTCAGGCACCCGAGCCCGCGACCGTGGCCGCCTATGGCTCGGGGAGCGAGTCGGGAAGCGACAAGTGGCACTGGATTCGCCGCGACCAGGATCCCGTCGGCTCCGGCCCCGCGCGCGTGGTTGCCCCCCTCGGCACCCGGGACGCCGCCAGTGCCCTCGCCGACGTCCTTGCGCGTCGTGCCCAGCGCGCCGCGCGCCGCACCACCGTCACCGTGGTCGGCGACCCGTCGCTCCGCCCCGGGCAGGTGACGCAGGTGAGCGACCTCCCGGGCGACGCCGGCGGCGACCTGCGCATCGTGGCGGTGGAGCACACGCTCGACGGCGACGGGGGTTTCCTCTCGCGCCTAACGCTGGAGCCCGCGCCATGAGCACCGACCTCATGACGACGCTGCGCGCCATCGTGCGCGACGAGCTGGCCCGACAGCGCCCGCCGGCGTTAGGCGTGGTGACGCGCGTGCATGCCCGCGAGGACGACGGAAACGACGGCAACCACCAGGTGAACCTCCGCCTGTGCGGGAGCGCGGTGGAGCTGCAGCGCGTCCCCGTCACTGTCCCGCGCGCTGGATGGTCCGCACTTCCTAACGAGGGCGACCTCCTCCTCGTGAACTTCGTGGGGGGCGACCTCAACGCCCCCGTCGCCGTGGGGACGCTCTACTCCGATCAGGCGCACCCCCCGGTGGCCAAGCCGCATGAGATGGTCTACCTTGCCCCCGACGCCGACGACTCCGCCGTGCGCCGCATGCACGTCGAGCTGGCGAACGGATGCACGTTCACCCTCAAGGACGGCTCGCTCGAGATCGCGATGGGGGGAACGACCGTCACCGTGCAGGGCGATGGTGACGTCGCCATCAAGGCCGCCGGGAATATCTCCCTCGACGCCGACGGCGATCTGTCGATGTCGGCCGGCGGCAACGTGAGCATCACCGCGCAGCGTGACCTCGCCCTCAAGGCCACCACCAACGCCACGCTCGAGGCATCGGCGCAGACGAAGGTGAAGGGGGCGCAGGTCTCGCTCGCCGGCGTCACCCAATTCAACCCCGCCTAGGAGACGACGATGTCCGGACCTCCTGTCTCCATCGGTTGCGCGGTGCTCCTCAACCCCGGCGCGTCAGGACCTCCTGACTCGGGGGTGATCGTGTCCGTGCTGCAGAGCGCGGCCGCGGCCGCCGGCCTTCCACTCGCCACCGCCGGTTCCATCTGCCAAATGGTCAACTCGGTCTCGGGAGTCCCGTATCCGCTGCCGATCGGTAGTGCCGGGGGATCGACCTCAGTCACCATCGCCGGACAGCCGCTGGTACGCGTGGGCGACCAGATCCCCTCGGGCCCCGGGATCCTCCTGATCCTCGGCCCTCCGGCCGCTCCCTTCATCTCCGATACGGGGGCGCCATGAGACGCCAGACGGAGCTGGAGAAGGTGACCCCGCACCTGGGGCGCGACCTCCTCCTCGACTACGCCTTCGGCGGTGGCTTCTTCGAGGACGCCGATCTGGCGTCGGCGCGCCGCGCCGGAGCCCCCGTCACCACTCGCGACCTCGCGGTGGCCGAGGGGATCCCCGCCATCACGCAGGCCATCGCCAACCGCCTCAAGACGCGGAAGGGCGAGCTTGCCTCGTTAGGTCATCCCGAATACGGCTCGCGCCACCACGAGCTCATGGGTGAGCCTAACGTCGCGCGCACGCGCGACCTCATCAAGCTCTATGTCCTGCAGGCGCTGCGCGACGAGCCACGCATCGAGAAGGTGCTGAAAGCCGACGTCGCCGCCGAGCACGCGCCCCCGCGCGACACCGTGCGCATCACCCTCACCGTGCGCCTCGTGCGTGAGTCCACGCCACTCAACCTCGTGATTCCCTTCTCGCTGGAGGTTTCGCGGTGACTCACGCCGCCGAACCCTATGCGCAGTTCGTCGACGACCTGCTCCTGTCGCTCACGGGCGGCGTGGCGCGCTCGCGCTTTACCTTCGCGGCGGGGACGACGCGCTATCCCCTCGCGCCACGCGTCCCCCTCATTCCGTCGACGCTCACCCTCTTTGGCCTCGCCGGCAACGAGTACGCGCGCTTCCAACCGGGGCGCGACTTCGTGCTCACCAGCGACTACGTCGTCGAGTGGCGGGCGAAGGGCGACGGCACGCCGGCCCCCGACGCCATCTGGCCCGACGACGCGTCCACCTTCTTCGCCAACTACGACACTGCGGTCGGTACCGGGGCCGCGCCACTCCTCACCGACCGCAACCCGGGCTCCGTCACACGCCTGCTCGCCGAGGCGTTCGCGCGCGAGTTCGCTGTCGTCTCCAAGCAACTGGCGTCGGTGTACGACGCCGCGTTCCTCGAGACGTCGAGTGGGCGCGATCTGGACCAGCTCGTGCGCCTCGTCGGCATCGAGCGCCGCACGCGATCGTTTGCCACGGGGGCGGTGATCTTCTCATGCAGCGCCCCAGCCACCGGCGACATCCCCATCAACGCCGGGACGCGCCTCTCCACCGCGCAGCCGCCGCTCGTCGTGTTTGAGACGAGCGAGGATCGCGTCCTCCGCCGCGGCGACCTAACGGTGGACGCCCCGGTGCGTGCCATAGTTGCCGGCCCCGGCGGCGTGGTCCCTCCGCGCGCCATCTCCGTCGTGCATCGCCCCATCATCGGCATCGCGTTCGTGTCGAATGGACAGGGAACCACACTGGCCGGTGAGGACGAGAGCGATGATGCACTGCGCACCCGCGCCTCGCGCGCGCTGGAGGGGGCGGGGCGCGCCACTCGCGGCGCCCTCCTCTCCGCGCTCGCCTCGCTCCCCGGGGTGAAAGAGAAGTTCGTGCGGCTTGAGGAAGATCACCTCGCGCGACCCGGCGTCGTGATCGCGAACGTCGCCGCCGAGCTCACCTCGGCCGACGCCGCGCGCGCCGCGGTCCTGCTGGAGGAAAGCCGCCCTGCCGGCGTGCGCCTCCTGCACAACATCGACGCCCCTCCGGCACTCGTCGCCGCCATCCCGCCTAACGTGGTGAACGACCCGCTCAGCGGGCCACCGAGTGCCGCCGTGGTGGAGGGGCTCTACCAACCTGTCTGCGTGCGCGCCCTCGTCCTCCCCGTCTCGCCCTCGCTCGGCGGCGCGGAGCGCAACGCCCTGCAGGCCAGCGTGCGTACGGCCATCAAGACACTCCTCGCCGACGCCGGCATCGGCGAGACCATCGTCTACAACCGCCTCGTCGCCACCGTCATGGCGCTCGAGGGAGTGCTCGACGTCGCGGTGGAGCTCTACGCCAAGCCAGCTCCGGGCGCGATTGTGGGAGCGCGGCGGCAGAACCTCTCGCCTCCCAAGACGCTCCGGCCGAAGCTCGCCGCCGACGACCTCGTCGTCGAGATCGCGAGCGAGATCGTTGCCTTCGACGTCACCGTCACCATCGCCCTTACCGACTTCGCGAAGGCGACCGGCAACGCCGCCGACAACCTCGCCGATGCGCGCGCCGAGGTAATGGGGCTCCTGCAGGATCGCATCGGCGCGGTGACGCCGGCCATCACGCCGGGTGCCCTTCTCGCGCAGGTACCAGCCACCGTGAGCTACAACGTGACCACGCTCGACTACACAGTGCAGTACCTCGAGGCAGGCCTCCTGGTGAATGAGGCCAACCCCACCATCACCCTCGGGGAGCTGGAGCGCCCGTGGGTGCGCAACCTGCGCACGACGGAGTCGTCCGGATGACCGGCGTGGCCGTCCCCCCAGTGGCCGACAGCGACGTGCTCCCGCCGATGCTGGGGCGCGCGCGCACCGCGCTCTCCCGATTCCCTGCGCACATGGACGCGGTGCGGCCGGGAAAGCAGCTGCACGTCGTCGCCAATGCGATCGCCGCCGGGCTCGACGACCTTTCGGCGTCGCTCGCCGCCGTCAGGCGCGCACATCGCCTCGGGCACGCCGATGCCACGACGGACCTGCTCCTCCTCGCCGCGCTACACCGCATCGGCGCCACCGAGTTGGCCCCGTTCGCCGCGCGCCTCGCGCGGCTCCGCAGCGCCGCTAACGCGCTGCAGCAGGCAGTCGACGCCCACGACGACGCCGCGCGCGACTCGGGGGCCGAGACATTGTGCGATCTCCTTGGCGTCGCCGCCGCACCGCTCCGGCTCGCCCTCTTCGCGCCGCCACTGCCCGAGGGATCGCCGCCGGACACGCCTCCCGATCTCGCCGCCGCCGCGTTGGCACTCGTCGCCGCGATGGCGCGGCTCACCGACTACGCTGGGCGTCGCGAGGCCATTCGCGCCCGCATCGCGGCGCTGTGCGAGATCCACTCGCGCGGTAACGGCACCGTGCGCGCGCTCCTCGATGCGGCGGCCTCCGCGCTCGACCTCGAGATCGACGATGGGCGGGCCGAGGCCCTCAAGGAGCAGTTCCGCCCAAAGGTCACCGTCACCATGGAGGGCGCCGCGGGGACGACTCGTTATGCATACGTCGTCGTTGCCCGCTCGCGCTCCAAGAATGTCGACCGCCTGAGCGTCGAGGCCACCATCGCCACAGGCAACGCGACGCTGAGCAACACCGACTGCAACGTGCTCGCGTGGGCCACCCCGCCTGACGCGCGCGATCTCCTCGTCTTCCGCGTCGCCAACGGCGCGAACGCGACGGCTATCGGCCTCCTCACCCCGACGGCGCTCGACCCGACCACGACGACCTTCCGCGACACCGGCCAGGCCCCGAGCGACGCGCGCCTCCCCGACCCCGAGGTGGACGACGCGCTCTTCCACAGCGGCGACCGATTCTGGCACGCCGCCTTCGTGCGCGAGCGGGCCGCGCTCCTCCCCGGGCTCGCCACGAGCGAGATCATCGGGATGGAGGAGAATCCCGTCCGCCGCGAGTTCACCCCCGACACCCCGCGCACGCACGGGGAGCTGTTCCGCGTGTATCGCCGCGGCTTCGGGCGCTCGCTGCTACAGGTCCACATCACCGGCGCCGGCAATCGCTCGGTAGGGCCCATGCTGGTTAATCGCGACGAAGGGATCGGGATCGGCTTCGCGGGCATCGTTCCCGACGGCACGATCCTCGTCTTCGACGAGGCTGGTCGCGTGACGCTCGGGGGGGGCGAGGTGACGGCGAGCGCCTTCGCATGGAAAGGGGCCTGCTTCGCCGCCAATGACGACGACCCCGCTGTCCCGCGCGACTTCGTCTTCGATGGGCCAGGCGTCGACCCTGCGCGAAGTGCGAGATTCGCCGTTGCCACCCCGTTCGATGCCCTCGACGGCGCCTTCACGTTCCCGCACGCGGGCGACCGGATCCCAATGCCCGGGATCGGCATCGGGACCACGCGCTTCGCCTTCTTCGTGCAGGAAGCACACTTCGCGTCGATGGACGACACCGCCGTGCCTAACGTCCCCGTCCCGCTCTCCCCTCGTCCGCACGGCGGGATTCTCGACTCCTCGGTCTTCGCGCCACCCCCTGACGACGAGCAATCGCCATCGGCCAGTGTCTCGCTGTCGTGGCTCGAGCACGAGGCCTACGCGCTTCGCATCCTGCTGCCGCGCCGCTTCGCGCAGTTTGATTCACCACCGCCAGAACTCCCCCTCGCCGAACTCGTCGGGCGCGCCCTCGAGCGCCATCGCCCAGCCGGCGTGGAGGTGCGGGTGGAGTACGTCGAGGATCGCTGGATCCTCGGCGAGAGCGACGTCACCGCCGCCGACGCGGCCGATCCCATTCTCAGCCTCCGCGGCGGGAGCGTCCTGTGGGCGCTTCCCGCTCCCAACCCCTAGGAGAACTCGGCATGCCACTCAATTTCACGAAGACGAACGTCAAGCCGGGGGAGCCGGTCACCGCGCAGGCGTGGAACTCCATCGTCGACGGCCTGTTCGAGGTGCAGAGCATCCTCCTGACCGGCGCCGGGAGCGTGCGGGTGACCGTCACCGGCGACCAGCGCGACATCGACGCCGCACGAATCGTCGCCACCGACGCCGGCGGCGTGCGCTATGAGGCCGTGCACCAGGCAGCCGCCGGCGAACCCTTCGTCTTCCCGCGCCTAACGGCAGGGGCCTACACCGTCGGCGTCTCCGCCCCGGGGTGCACCACCGGCACGGCGAGCGTGACCGTCGCCAACGACGGGAGCGCAACGCCCAGCCCCGTCCCCGTCGCCCTCGCCTTCACCGGGAAGCGCATGCCTAACGTGCTGGGGATGAAGTGGAAGGACGCGGTCGGCGCGCTGCAGCCCGTCAGCCCGCGCGCCCTCGACGCATCGGGGAAGGGGGTCCCGCTCGCCGGCTTCGACGCCCAGTACGCCGACGCCCCGGTCCTCATGCAATGGCCCGATCCCGAGGAGGTCGTCCCCGCGGGGAAGGACCCCTTCGTCATCATCGCGACAATCATCAAGCCCGCCGCCATCGTCCCCACGCCTAACGTCATCGGCAAGACCGTTGCGCAGGCGCAGGTCGAGCTGGCGAAGGTCGGGTTGCAGCTGAAGATCACCTGACGCGGCCGCTCGGCGCCCACTTACGGAGGACATATGGCACCGCTCGAATTCACCTTGTCAGCCGACAAGCTCCAGCGCGTTTCGGAGTTCGTCGCCGCGAAGGCCCCGCTCACCATCATCTCGCAGACCCCCGCCCCGGGCACCCCGCTCATCGAGGGGATGACCGTGGAGGTGAAGGCGATCTCCCTCGGCCACGTCCCCATGGGAATTCTCGACGACACAACGCCCGACTTCCTTCACAACGTCTCCGTCGCCGACATGCAGAAGCTCATCGAAGACGATGACGTGGTGCGCAAGGCAGTCCAGGATGGTGAGGTCGCCGAGAACCAGCGCGCCACGTTCGTGAACAAGCTCAACACCTCACTCATGGGGAAGGGGCTCACGCGCGAGATCACGGCAGGCGATGCCACCAACGTCGCGAAGGCGCTCACGTCGCTGGGCGTCCGGTTCCGCTGATGATGGAAGATTTCGGGTCCGGTGTCTCGCTCGAAGTCGCGTCGAAGACGCTGCATATCGAGTCCGACCGCGCGGCCTTCAGGTACTACGAGACCGGCTCCACGTGGATCCCCTGGACCAACGCCGACGGGGTCGCCTCGCGTACCCTTGTGCAGCCACTCGCCCGCAACGCGCTCGTTAGGCGTTTCACCGTGCGCGTCGGCGCCGCTCGCGCCGACTTCACCACGCTCGCCAATGCCGGTCAGGTGCGACTGCAGGCCGAGTCTGGAGGAAGCAAGATCATCGTCGTCGACTTCGGGATGCTGCGCACCGTCTCGGGCATCGGGCGCGTGGGCGGGGACGGGGCGCCAGTGATGACCATCTGTTCGCTGCGCGCCTATAGGGGCGATGACTTCGATACCAGGGACCTGTACTTCGAGGACTGCGACGCCACCGACATCGACTCGGCGATGATCCGCTCCATCGAGGCGAACACCTTCGAGTCGCGCACCGATCGCGTCCGCATCAAGGTCAAGACGAGCGCCTCGCTGGCGACCATCGCGCAGGCGCTCTGGCTCCAGTTCCCCGACCTCCCCACGGACCTCGACCTTCGGGTGAATGGCGCGCCTCCCGCGTGGCTCGCCCCCGGAGTGGCGCAGCCCAACACGCACGGTTGGGACGCCAACACGCAGCAGGTGGTGGACCTCACGGCGGCGCTGGCGACGATCAGCGGAGACGCCCGTGACGCGTCGCCGCTCGACGCCACCATCGTCCTCGCGTCGCGCATACCCGGCAAGCTCGCGCTCGCCACCGTGGCGTCGGACATTGCCTACCTAACGCGCGTCGCCTTCAGCGCGAGCGAGGAGAGGACGCTCACCCTCGACCAAGAGGGGGAGTACGACCTTGTGTTGCAGCTGCCGGCGTGGGTGAAGCAGGTGCAGGAGGTGCGCCTGACCGTCACCGGCACCGTCCCCGCTGAGCGCATCCTCGAGCCGATGGGCCCCCCCATCGCGCTGCAGGCCGGGGGGAGCGGCGCGGCCTACGACCTGCTTCTCGACGTGGACCATGCCGGCGCCGCGCGCCTGGATAGTGCGCGTCCCTTCGCCGAACTCACGGGGCTTCGCCTCCCGCTGCGCGCGGGGAGCGACGGCGCCGAGGTGCGCGTGGTGGTGCACGATGGGAATGAGAGCGGCCCGCTGCGCCCCGCCGCGGGCGGCACCACTTCCCCCGTCGACATCGCCGCCGCGCCAGCGGGGGCCGAGGACGCGTGGACGACGTTCCCGCTCCCGAAGCCGATGAAGCTCGATCCCAAGCTCACGTACTGGGGCGTCGTCGTGGTGGGGCGCGGGAGCGCGTCGTGGAGCCTCGGGCGCTTCACCTCGCCAGCCGCCGTCGTCCCCATCCGTCGCGGTGCCGTCACCGGGCCATGGTACGCCCTGCCTAACGTAGGGGCCGACGGCACCACCCTCGGCGGGCGCGTGCGCGCAGTGGGCAAGGCGCCATCGGCCACGCCGGTCGCCCCGCTCCTCGTCGGGATCGCCGGTTCCCCGGCGCAGATGGTGACCACTCCCACACCTAAGGGGATCGCCGTGAGCTGGGTGGCGCCCGGAGTGGTGACCGGCAGCCAACACCCGTCCGTTGCCCCCAATGGCCCCAGCAGCGCCCCGACGCTCACTCTCCGCCTGACGAGTCGCATGACCGGGACGGTGAAGGTGAGCGCCGTTGACGTGGTGGCCACCAAGTGACCCGACTTCGCATGCGACCCACCTCCGGAGAGTGCCATGGCTGACGATGCACGCACGCAATTCATCGACGGGCTCCGCGTCTCGGCAGAGCACCTGCAACACATGCAGGACCGCCTGCGCGAGGCGGTGCTCGACGTCCGCACCTCGCTGGGCCTTGGGCGCGTGGCGTGGGGACTCCGCGTCACACTAAGCGGCGACAGCGTCGAGCTCTCGCCCGGCCTCGCCTTCGCGCCCAGCGGCGTGCGCCTCGCCGTCGACGCGCCACGCCGGCTCGCCGTCCCCGCTGGCGACGGAACGTTCGCGGTGGTGCTCCGTGCCGAGCACGGCGACCGCGAGCCGCTGCGCTTCAACGGCGTGCCGACCGTCCTCACGTTAGGCACGCACGCCGAAGTGGGGGACGCCCCCGCGGCCAGCGAGGAGGAAGCACTGGTGGTGGCCACCGTGACCCGCGCCGGCGGGGCGCTTACGGTGGTGCAGGACGACGCGCTGTTCGTGGCGACCGGCGCCCACCGGCATACGGGCGTGCACGTGCAGGACAGCGACGGTCGCTGGCGCTTCGACGGCGTGGCGATTGCTGGGGGCGGTGGGGGCGGCGGGGGCGGCGTCGGGCCGAAAGGCGATCCCGGGCCGGCGGGGCCGGCAGGTGCAACGGGGCCCGAAGGGCCGGCAGGTGCGACAGGGCCGGAGGGACCCGGCGGCCCGGTGGGAGT
>CAZCYE010000014.1:0-12292 GCA_964502775.1 uncultured Bifidobacteriaceae bacterium
CGGGCTCAACGCCGGGTGGGCGCGCTGGCCGTGGCGGCGGCATTGGTGGCCGCCGTCGTGGTGAGCGTCACCGCGCTCGGCAGTACTCCCGCGAGCGCGGCGGTGACGGTGACCGAGGATGGCGGGAGCATCGTGGTGCGGATCACGTCGGGTCGAGCGGATGTCGCCGAAGTGGTGGCGGCATTGCGGGACGCCGACGTGTCCGCGCGAGTTACGACGATGACCACAGGTCCGAGCGGAGTCGGACGCTTCGTGAGTCTCCTGTCGGGGAGGTCTGGTGGCTCGTTGCGGTTCAGGTTGGGTTCAGGCTTCGCGGCGGTGCGGTTCCGCGCGGCCACGGCCGACCGAACGGTGATCGCGGTGGGCCGAGCCGCGGCGCCTGGCGCGCCCTACGATGTGCTCACCGACGCCTACCAGCCCGGCGAGCCGCTCGGATGTCTTGCGCTTCGAGGCGTGCCCGTACTCGCCGCCGTCGGCATGCTCGCTGCTCGCAGCGTGGGCGTCGAGTGGGCGGATCTGTCGGGTGCGACCGTGGCCGCGCCGCCGCCCGGCACCTTCGTGGGCAACGCCGAGGCGAGCAGCAGCACGACCGTGCGGATCCGCGTCACCGCGGCGCCCGAGCCCGCGCCACTGCCCCGGGGCTGTCGCTGATGCAGCTCGCCACCGTTCGGGCGCGGCAGGTGACGGGAGGGCTCGTCGCGGTGGTGGTGGTCGTGGTCGTGCTTACCCTCGTGACCGGAGGGTCCGACCGGCGGCTGGCCATCGACGTACCCCGCGGCGAGCCGCGATCGTCGGACCCCACGTCCACGAGCTCCAGCACCTCCACCACGCTCGAGCCGACGGTGGTGGGTGGGCTTGCCGCGACGGCGCCGGTCTTCGGTCCCCAGGACCGGCGGGTCAACACCACGCCGCCACCGCCACTCCCGCCGCCCCCCTTCGTTCCCCCCACCACGTCCACCACGCAGCCGATCTACCCACCCGGCGTGATCGTGCTCACCGCCGCCCACCACAACCAGATCATCCAGGTGCAGGTCGGCGACCAATTCCTGGTCGAGCTGCCCGATTCCGGCGCCCTGATGTGGCTCGTCGGTGAGAGCGACTTCACCAAGGTGGAGGAGGGCATCACCGAGCAGCCATTGGCCCGGCCCGGCTTCACCTGGATTCACTTCACGGTGGTGGGGGCAGGCTCGTCGGCCCTTCAGCTCGCCCAGATGAACCTCGACGACTTTTCCATCGTCGCCGTGGTCCAGCTCACGATCACCACCTGAGGCGGCGTCAGTCGTCGGCGTGGTAGCGGGCCGACGGCGTGCCCGGTGGGTTGTGCACGCCGGGCACGGCATCGGGGTTGGCGACGCACACCTCGCACTCGAGTCCGTCGGGGTCGCGGAAGAAGATGCTGAGCATGGGTCCGAAGTCGGTGACGAAGCCGTCGGTGGCGTCCCGGGCCATGAGCCGGTCGCGGATCTCGTCGAACGCCCCCAGCGAGCCCGCCTGGAGCGCGAGGTGGTCGATGCGCCCACGCCCGAACATCGGCGTCTGGCGCTGGACCTCGGTGTTGCCGGCGACCTCGAACACGTTGAGCTCGGAGTGGGGCCCCACGTCGATGATCGACAGCCGCACGTCGGATCCACCCTCGAACTCGGGGCCGTCGCGCCGCACGGTCGCGTCGAACACCTCGCGGTAGAAGGCGTGGAGTCGCTCGCTGTCGTTGGTGAGGGTCGCCACGTGGTTGAAGCCGTCGAGCAGCATCATCGTCCCTTCTGTCGCGCGTACTCAGACTATGGCCGTCGACGATCGGTCGCGGAAGGCTAGGGTGCCCGCCGCGACAGCCCGGGGTGGCCGAGGGGCGGCCCGATCCGCCCTATGTCCGAAGCGCAGATGCCCGATGCAGGAGTTGCCCGATGCAGGAGATGGTGGGCGAGGAGGTGAGGGCGGCAATGTCGCGTCGGGCGGAGATCCACGAGCTGCTCGCCGCGCTCCTCCTCGCCGCGGCCACGGTCCTCACCGCCTGGTCGGCCTACCAGGCCGCCACCTGGTTCTCCACCGAGACCCGTCAGGAGGCCGAGTCCGCGGCCACCCGCATCGACGCGGCCCGAGCCAGCGATCGGTCGGCCGCGTTGAGTGAGATCGACGTGAACCTGTGGACGCAGTGGCTCGACGCGGTGTTCTCCGAAGCCGGAGCCCATCCCCGTGACGCGGTGACGGCCGACGGCAGGTACGTGCCCCCGCCCGACTCGCGCTCGGAGTTCTTCCATCGCAGCTTCCGCCGCGAGTTCCTCCCCGCCTTCGAGGCGTGGCTCGCCCGTGACCCGTTCGAGGATTCGGCTGCGCCCGCCGCCCCCTTCCTCATGAGGGAGTACGTGGTGGCCGAGGACGTGAAGGCCGACCGCCTCGCGGACCGCTCCGACCGGCTGCTCGCCGAGGGGGTGGAGGCGGGCGACGAGGCTCGCGCCTACGTGCTGCTCACCGTCGTGTTCGCCTCGGTGCTCGCGCTCTCGGGCGTGGCCATCAAGTTCCGCAACCTGCGCACGCGCGAGATGAGCATCGCCGTCGCGGTGCTGATCCTCGTGGTCGCGGCGGGCTATGCCGCAACGCGCTCGGTCGATTTCTGAGCCTCGAGACGCCGCCGGTTGCTCAGCGCCGGCAGAGGACCGTGCCCATCATGCCGTGATCCTCGTGGAAGAGGATGTGGCAGTGGTACACCCACTTGCCCGTGAAATCGGTGTAGCGCTGACGGATCGTGACGCTGCCTTGTGCCGGGATCGCGATCGTGTCGTTGTGGTATCGGGTGTCGACGGCTCGGCCGTTCACGGCCACCACCTGGAAGTCGTTCTGGTGGATGTGGAACGGGTGCGGTGACGTGTCGCGGTTCACGAGCTTCCATTCCTCCACCGCGTTCAGGCGTACCCGCTGGTCGATGCGGTCGTGGTTGAACACCTCGTGGTCGATCAAGAAGTCGGGCGGGCCGTCCTTCTTCGCTTTGACGGAGAACACGAGTCTGCGCTTACGGTCGATCCCGACGTCGCGCAGGTCGACCAGCGGGAGCAGGGCCTTGGGGAGGGGTGCGTCGGCCACGGGCTCCCCGGCCACATCGAGGGTCGCGAGCGTGGCCGGCGGGTAGTTCCCGCCCGGGAAGTCGAGGTTGTAGCCCGCGGTCCGGAGCTTGTAGCGGCCCGGCCCGGCCGCCTTCACGAGGAACTCGATGCGGCTGCCGGGGACGAGGAGGAAGCTGTCGATGGTCATGACCTCGGGCAGGGGCGTGCCGTCGATCGCGACGACGTGCATCTCGTGGCCCTCGAGGGAGAGCTGGAAGAACGCCTGGTTGCTGATGTTGCCCACCCGCCACAACCGGGTCTCGCCGGGACGGGCGTCGAGGCGTGGATTCACCTGGCCGTTCACGGTGAACAGCTGCACGTCGGCGGCGGTCATGTCACCCTGGGCGACGACCTGCGTTTGGTCGGGGTTCAGTCCGATGTCCTTGAGCATCATGAGGTGGTGCGGCACGCCCGCGAGCTCGGGCAGGTCGGTGTAGCCACCTTCCACCACGATGGCCCCGGCCAGCCCCCCGTACACCTGCGGGTCCGTGAACCCGTGGAGGTGGGGGTGGTACCAGTACAGGCCGCCCGGGTGGTCCTCGGGGACCTGCACCTCGTAGTCGAAGGTCTCGTCCGTGTCGACGGTCACGAACACGTTGTCGCCGTTGCGCTTGGGCGACACGTGGAAGCCGTGCCAATGCAGGTTGGTCGGGTCGGTGATCTGGCTGGCGAGCTTGATGCGGAACGTGTCGCCCGGCCGCACGCGCATCGTCGGTGCGGGCCACACGCCGTTGTACGTCATCGCGTCGGTGACGGTGCGCCCGTTGATCACGGTCGATGAGACCGCCGCGGTGAGCGTGGCGGCGAGCACGCCATCGGCGCTGCGCAGCTCGCTCGGCTCCTGCAGCGGACCGCCGACGGGCGGGTCCACCAGCGGCAACGTGGAGGTGGTCGTGGCCCCGCCCCCGGAGGACGCGCCGGCGCGGCTCCCGCCACCACCGGCGTGATCGTGGTTGTCGCGACTGGCTCCAGAGGCACGACCACCGAGAAGCACGACGCCGCTCGCCACCCCGGCGGCGCCCAGGGCGAGCGCGTCGCGCCGGGAGATCACCCGTCGTCCGCGTCGCCGAGCCTCGTCGGGCGTACCGGTCGTGGGCTCCGTTGCGTCGCTCCCGGTCATCTCCGGCTCACCTCCGGCTCGGCGTTCACTCGGCGCACCTACCACGCACCGCATCCACTCTCGCTCGCGCTCACGAGACTCCACGCCGCGTGGTCACGCGCTGAGCGCCGAGCGTAGCCCGACCTCACTCGAAGCAGGAGCGCACCGCTCGGAGCCCGAAGGCATCCACGACGTGGTCGACGCCCATCCCGGCGGCGGTCGCAATGTCAGCACCGTCCAGCACACCCAACGCGGCCGCGGCGCGGACGTGGTCGGGCAGTGGTAGCCACGCGTCGGCGAGGTGCTCGTCGAGCCACGCGCCGAGACCCTCGTCGAAGCGGAGCGGCACTGGGAGTACCACCCCGGGCTTGGTGAGCACGCCCAGTACGGCGGCGAGCAACGGTGGTGCGTCGCTGTCCCCGGGAGGCCCGAAGGGAACGCTCCAGAAGTCGGGCGTCTGCATCGAGGGTGCGCCACCCGGGATCGTGCCCGGGGCGTCGGGCGCGCACAGCGAGATGCGCGACGAGCCGGGGCGGCGCGAATGCAACAGCGTGATCGCCAAGGAGTTCTGGCGGCGTGCGAGCTCGGTGCCGGCGTGCGCGAGTTCGGGCCGGCGGGCGACGAGCTGGAGGTGCACCATCGCGACGAGCGCGTGCAACACGGTCTCCGCGGCGTGCCCCGAGGTGGACGGCGTCCACAACAGGTCGTGGGCGAGCGATCCCGCCAGCAGCGCCGGGTGCTCGGCGCGGTAACGATCGTTCACCACGCAGAGCCCGGCATCGGCCCCGGCGGGGCCGACGACGCGCCCGGGGGAATCCGGCGTGCCCCACTGGAGGCGTGACGCGGTGGTGCCCGTGGGGAAGGCGTGCAGGACCGGTGCGCCCACGGTCGCGGCCAAGACGACGAGCGCACCTCGGATCGCGGCGTCGGGCGCCGCGGCCGCGAGCGCGGGGTCATCGAAGCGCCGACGCGCCGGCCCGGCGTCGGGCGCTCGATCGAGGAGAGTGTCGACCTCGCGGCGCACCTCGGCGTCGGAGCGCGGCGGCCCCGACGCCGGGGCCATCGCCGGGCCTTGCGGGTAGATGCCGGGCTGGCCGAAGAGTGGGTCCGAGGTGAACAGCCCCGGGTCCCGCGGGGGCCGGGGCGGGCGGGCCAGCACCTCGATGGCGGCGCGGGCCAGCGCGGGATCGAGGCTCAACGCGTCGACGGGTCGGCGGCTCGCGGCGCCGTGGGCCCCACAAAGGGCCCGTCGTGGGCCCGGAACGGCATCGCCCACAGGAACTCCGAGATCACGCCGTCCTCGAAGAGCGCCAGGTTGTCCTTGCGCACGTAGCCGTGGGCGATGTACCGGACCGTCTTGGTCGCGGTGAAGGCGCCCGCCCGGTGACAGCTCTGACAGTTGGAGTGGATTCCCACCTCGTCGTCGACGGTGAGCTCGGCATTGGACAGCCCCGTGAGATCGGTCTCGAGGTACGGGTTGAAGCACAGCCACGGCTCGCCCTGGTCCTGGGCGGCGACGGGAACGGTCATGAAGTACGCGGCGCACATGTTGAAGTGGCCGAACGGTGCCGGCAGCCCCGATGGCGGTGCCTGCGCGTTCGGTGGGCTGGCTGCGGGGCTACGCGGATCGGGCGCCCACCAGAATGTCTGCCAGGTCCAGTCGGTGATCTCACGGGTGGAGACGTGCATTGCCACCAGCAGGGCAACATCACCGGCCTCGACTTCCTCGACCTTGCCCTGCTTGTTGGTGTTGTCGAGGATCATCTTGTCCTGGGGCAGGGCGTCCACCTCGTCCTGGGTGAGGCGGAAGGCGTAGAAGTCCGACTGGGCCGGGTCGGTGTCGACGCGCATCACGTCGTATGACCCGGCTCGCATCCGCGCCTCGCCGGGCTCCCCCTCGTTGCATCGGCGCGCGATGTTGACGCGGGCCTTCCCGGTGGGATCCACGAGCACGCACTGGCGCCACGTCTGCCAACTCGGGTTGTCCTGATCACTGGCGACGTCAGCGGCCTCGCCGGCCCAGTACGGCATCACCGACGGGGCGTCGCCGGGCACGATCCACCAGACGGGCTTGAGCATGACCGAGGTGTTGGGAAACTCCGAGATCGTCCGCTGCTCCGGAGGCACCCCGGCCAGGTCGAACCCGTCCGCCAGTTGCTGGAGGACGCGGCGGTCGTAGTAGCCGTTCTGCTGGATGTGGTCGAGCATCTGGCGGTTGAGGCGGTTGAACGACAGCACAGTGCTCGCGAGGCGCGCCGTGCCCGCGGTGCCGGCCAGATCACCGGCGTGCAAGGACTGGTTCAGGGGGTCGAGATCGCGGCTGTCGGGATCGTCCACCTCCTGGTTGTCGAGGAAGACCTCCTCACCGGAGTACCACGTCTCCCACACGGTGAGCGGTGTCCCGTGGAAGCGCTGGCCACTCGGCGCGTTGAGGGCGGCCCACAGGTCCCAGGCGTGCCCGTAGATCGCGGTGTGATCGGGGCCCGCCCCTCGCTGCACCCAGCCGTCGATCACGGGTTGCTGCACGAACGCCGCGGTGTCGAGCGGCACGTAGCGAATGTCCTCGCGCTCGTTCGTGCCCCCTGATTGCTGGGCCGATTGCGGAGCGGGTTGTGCGCCGGTGAAGCCGGTGACTGCGCCGGCCGCGAGCACTGCGACGAGGATCGTGGTCGATGTGGTTTGCCGACCGAGCTTCACGTGGTGACCCCGTCGTGCTCCGGAACGCTGTCCGCCGCGTGGCGACGCCGGATCCGCGCGGCGGTGCTGGTACCTGCATACGCTAACCCGACCATGCTCGTGACCCGGGGCATCGCGAGCCCATGACTGAAGCTCGCGGGACGTCGCGATGGTGGGTGGTGGCCGCGATGTCGGCCGCGAGCATCGTGCTCACCATCGACCTCTTCGGTGTGAACGTGGCGCTGCCCACGATTGCCGACGAGCTCGACCTCTCGGACTCCACCTTGCAATGGGTGGTGAGCATCTACTTCCTAGCCCTCGCGGCGCCGCTCGTGGCCGCCGGTCGACTCGGCGATCTCTTCGGTCGCCGCCGGGTGCTCCTGATCGGCGCGATGGCCGCCGGAGTCGGCTCTCTGCTCGCCGCGATCGCACCCAACGGCGAGGTGCTTCTCCTCGCGCGCGCCATCAGTGGCGTGGGCGCGGCATTCGTGACCGCGTTGTCGCTGTCGATCGTGAGCGAAGCGTTCCCGCCCGAGCGCCGCGGCCTCGCGATCGGGCTCTGGTCGGGCGTGGGCGCAGTGGGCGCGGCCGCGGGGCCCCTCGTCGGAGGGCTGATCACCGAGACGCTCGGCTGGCGATGGCTCTTCGCGATCGACGTGCCCGTGGCGGTCGCCGCGATGGTGGTCACGATCGTCGTGGTCGCCGAATCCCGCGATCCCAATGCCAAGCGCGTCGACGTTGCCGGCGTGGTCCTCGTCACCGCCGGCTTCGGGCTGCTGTCCTTCGGGCTACTCGAGGGTCCGGAGGCGGGCTGGGCCGATCCCGGCGTCGTCGGCGCGCTCGGGGCCGGCCTCGGCGCGCTCGTGGCCTTCGTGAGAGTGGAGCTCCGGACTCGGGAGCCGCTCGTGCGCATGTCGTGGATCGCACGCCGACCGGCGCTGGGGACCAACCTTGTCGCGCTGGCGGGCAACGCGGCGTTCGCCACCGTGATGCTGTACCTCACGTTGTACTTCCAGGGGCTCGAGGACTTCAGTCCCATCAGTACGGGTGTGGCATTCCTCGCGTTCACGATCCCGCTGGGCTTGGCCAGCCCCGTCGCCGGCGCGCTCACCAGCCGCATGCCCCCGGCCCGGGTGATGGCCGGCGGCATGGTCCTGCTCACCGCCGGCGCCGCGGTGCTCACCTTCTTGGGACGCGGCTCGTCGGTGGTGGTCGCCTACTCGGGCCTTGCGTTGAGCGGGCTCGGCCAGGCCGCGGTGTTCAACGTGACCAACATCGCCGAGGTCACCTCGGTGCCCGACGCGCAGGCCGGGATGGCCGCCGGCGTGGTCTCGGGCATCCGCCAGGTGGGCAGCCTCCTCGGGCTGGCGGCAGCGGGCGCGGTGTACGCGGCGCACGCGGTGCCGGGGGTGCTCAACCGGGTGAGGGACACGACGGGCGCGGCCGCGGCCGGCCTTGCCGACGGCGTGAGCGCCGCGATGTTCGTGACGGTTGGCTTCTGCGTGGCGGGCCTCGTGGCCGTGGCGTGGGCGAGGCCGGCCCCCGCTCTCGTCAGCCGGCCTGCTTCTCGCCCACGCTGAGACGCGTTCGCGCCTCGTCGAGAGGCACGTCGGCCCATTCGAAGCGGTCGATGCCCGACAGCACATCGACGTTGGTGGCGCGGCCCCGGCGGAAGGCGTCGGCGAACCGTCGCGTGGCGCCCGGCTGCGAGAGCGTGTCGGCTCGAGCGATGGAGATCGGGCGGCCCGCGATCCGGTGGAAGCTGCCGTTCTGGAAGAGGCTGAGCGTGCTGGCCAGCATCGCCATGCCCTGTTCGTTGTCCATCGAGCCGGCGATGAAGGTGAATACGTCGATCTCCCCCTCGGGCTCGGTGTCGTACCCGGCGAGCACGTGGATCCAGTCATGCTCGGCACCCACGCTGCGGATGGAGTCGCGTTCGCCGGGGAAGGCGAAGCCGTGCGCGACGTAGAAGTCGTGCACCGCCCGCCCCCAGCTCGCCGGCGGGCAGTCGCCGAGGGCCCGCCAGCGCGCGGCCATCGCCTCGTCGGTGGGTCCGCCGAGCGACGCGATCTTCGAGCGCAGGAGGTCGAAGACGTGACCCCCGAGGACGCGCCGCGCGGTCTCGTGCGCATACCAGCTGTGGCGCTGGATGTCGGCGTACATCACGGCCGTGTGGTGGTGGGCCATCGCGTGTGCGGCCTTCACCAGGGGCTCGCTCACGCCAAGGGCTCGGGCGTACTCGTGCACCGAGGCGTCGAGGCTGGTGGGGAGCGAGCGCAGCACGAACTCCATGGTCACGAGCAGCGTGACGGTGAGCCGGCGAAGCGCCGGATCGGTGAGGGCCGCGGCGAGGGCATCGGGCTCGAGGCCCGACTCGGATGCGACGTCGACGGGGCAGTCGAGCGCGAGCTCGGCAAACGCGGCCAAGGTTTCGAGCTGGACGGGCGCGGGCTCGGTGCCGCCCCGGCCGAGCGCGCCGAGCACGCCGCGTACCACGGCGAGCGCGTCGTCGGACGCGGGGGACTGCTTCACTCCGTCTGGTCGTGCCCGCCGGAGGCGGCACCCAGCTTCTCGGGCGGGAAGGGGAGCACGAGGTTGAACTCGTTGCCCTCGGGATCGGCGAAGACCCGGTGCTCCTCCTCGGGGTGGAAGTGCACCACGTCGAGGAGGCGCGCGCCGAGCGCGACGACGCGCTCCGTCGGCCCGTCGAGCTCGTCGACCTCGATGTCGAGGCGGATCCGGGGCTTGGGGGTCGCAGCACCACTCGCGGGCTGGAAGCCGAGCACGATGCCGCCAGGCCCGATCTCGGTCTCGAGCCACGCGGGAGGCTCCGACAGCCGGTCGTCGATGCTCACACCGAGCACACCGCACCAGAACTTGGCGAGCGCCGGGGGATCCTCGGCGTCGAAGATCACGCCCCGCAGACGACCCACCTTCGCCGTGGTCACGGTCCCGTCATCCGCTGGTCGCGTCGGCCATCGAGTGCATTCCCTTCGTGGCGCCGAGAATCTCGTTCACTCGGGGCGATCGTAGCGTTGTGAACCCTTCCCTTCCCCCGGAAGCGGTTCGCTGCGCTCACATGCGGGCGACGAGCGCCGTGAGCCGAGCGTGCATCTCCTCGGCGGTGGCTCCGTGCCACTTGCCGTGGCCCGGGCACACCCATTCGAAGCGGTGACCGGAGTCCACGAATCGTCGCAACGAGTCGCGCAGGGCGTCCCACGAGTACCAGGTGGCGCCCCGGAACGCGCCGAGGTCGCCCTCGCGCCAGAACCACGCCAGCGTGTCGCCGGAGAACAGGTGACGTTCGTCGTGGAGGTACAGCACGCTGCCCCGAGTGTGCCCCGGCGCGGGGAAGGCGACGAGCCCCGGCGCGATCGGCACCTCCTCGCTGCCGCGGATGACGTCGGTCGCGAAGGGCGCGGCGTCGCGCTCGGTCTCGTGGATCCAGACGCGGGCCCCGAAGTGCGCCGCGTACCGTCCCGCGTCGGCCACGTCGTCACGGTGGGTCAAGAGCACGTGCTCGATCCCGCCTGCCCTCCCGAACGCCTCCACCAGCCCGCGCTCGAAATGAGGTGAGTCCACGAGGAACCCGCCCCGGGCTGCCGCGCCGGCCGCGACGCCGCTGCCGCCGGAGGGGGGCACGAACCACGAATGGGCCCCGAACGAGCGCCGGTCGTTGTGGCCGCAGAGGAGCACCCCGGGTGCTACCTCCAGCGGGAAGATGCCCGCGGGCGCGGCGCGGCGGCTCCGGGTGCCGATCGAGCGGGTGGGGCAGGCCAACGCGGCCCGCCACATGAGCGTCTCGGTCTCGGGCGTGTCGGGTTGGTGGGTCACCACCGACTGCCCGTCGCCGAGCGCGGTGATCAGCTGGGGCGCGTAATGGCGCGAGGCGTCGCAGTCGATGCAGCGTGTGTCGACGTACCACTCACCAGGCGTGTTCGCTGGATGGCAGTCGGCGAGCCGAGCCATCGGCATTCCTCCCGAGTCCGGTCAGGGTACCGGGGGAGGTGGTGCGCCTCAGACGACGCGCGCCGCGCCGCTCGGGTTGCCCCAGATCGGCCCGATGTGCACGTTGTTGCCGGTGCCACCGGCTTCGAGGATCAAGCCGTTGCCGATGAAGATCGCCACGTGCGAGCTCGCGTTGGCGCCCCAGAACACGAGGTCGCCCGGCATCATCCCGGTGAGGGGCACGTGGGGGAGCTTCGCCCACTGTGCGCCCGAGTAGTGCGGCAATGACACGCCGGCCTTCTTGAACGCCGCCATCGTGAAGCCCGAGCAGTCGTAGGAGTTGGGTCCCGACGCCGCGTAGACGTAGGGCTTGCCGATCTGGGTCTTGCCCCATGCGATGGCCGCCGCCGCGGCGGGACCCGGAGGCGGAAGGTTCGGATACGGCTCGTTGCCGTAGAGCGCCTTGGCCTTGGCCTCCGCCTCGGCGAGACGGCGCTGCTGCTCCTGTTGCACCAGCGCGGCCAGCTCGCCCTGCACCTGGCGCAGGAGCTCTTCCTGGGCGGCGGTAGTGGCGGCGAGCTCGTCCTTGGTCGCGGCGATCTCGGCCTGGGTGCGCTCGGCATCCAGGCGGTGCTCCTCGGCGCTGTCGCGCTGGCGCGCGAGCCGTCGCCGTAGGCCGGCGAGCTCGTCGATCAGATCGTTGTCACGCTGGGCCTGCACCCCTGCGTACTGGCGCCGGGACAGCAGCTCGGTGGCGTCGCCGGCGTCGAGATCGCTCACCGATCCGCCCCCGCTCGCCCGCCGGTAGAGCGCGGCGGCGCGGTCGTTCAAGAGGTCCTTCACGGTGTCGAGTCGGGCCTGGGTCTCGTCCACCGCCTGCTGGGCTTGGGCGCGCGCCCGCTCGGCCTCCTCGAACTCGAGCTGCGCGCGGTTGTACTGCTCGGCCAACGTGCCGAACCGGAGCCGGTTGGCGTCGATCTGATCCTGGAGCGCTTCGGCCTGGGCGCGCTTGTCGTCGATGGGGCCGGCGCCGACGGGGGACAGCGAGGCGCCGGCGAGCCCCACGATCAGGGCTGCCGCGAGCGCGCTGAAGCCGAAGTGGCGTGTGCGGAGCAAGGTGTGAACAGTAGTCATGGGGGGAGGCCGAGGGGGAAATGAGGCCGGTGTGGCCCTTGTGGCCAACGATGCCTCGGAGTGCCCGTGCTGACCCACAACGCCCGGTGGGGGCAGGCATTTCGCCCGAAGTCCGCCATGCGCCTCGACTGGGCGCGCGACCCTCCGTCCGGTGCAAACTGCCTCCCGCCGAGCAACGAGCGACCGCATGGAGCCGGTCAGGGAGCGAGCGCCCGCGAGGTGGGTATCCCGCCGAGCAGCAAGCGACCGCGTAGAGAAGGAGGAACGGAGATGCCCGAGCGCACCGTGGAGCTGGCGACGCCCGATGGCGTGATGAGCGCGTACGAGGCCACGCCGACGG
>CAZCYE010000014.1:12392-17391 GCA_964502775.1 uncultured Bifidobacteriaceae bacterium
GTGGAGCTGGCGACGCCCGATGGCGTGATGAGCGCGTACGAGGCCACGCCGACGGGCGATCCCCGAGGTGCGGTGGTCGTGGCCGTCGAGGCGTTCGGTGTGACGGCCCACATCCGGGACGTGACGCAGCGCTTCGCCGCGGTGGGATACCACGCGATCGCGCCGGACTACCAACACCGATCGGGCCAGGGTCCTCTCGACGACTACACGGCCGGCCTGGACGCGATCCTCCCCCGCTTCGAGGGAGTCGACGACGACACGGTGCTCGCCGACACCGATGCCACCCTCGACCACCTCCGGGACGCGGGCTTCGGCAACGAGCGCACCGGCATGGTGGGCTTCTGCTTCGGTGGCCGGGTCAGCTTCCTCGTGGCGACGCGGCGCTCCCTGGGCGCGGCGGTGGGGTTCTACGGCGGGGGCATCACCGAAGCGGGCCGGCTCGGTCTGCCGGCCCTCATCGGAGAGGCGGCGACGTTGAAGACCCCCTGGCTCGGGCTGTTCGGCGACGACGACCCGGGGATCCCCGTCGAGGGGGTCGAGGAGCTCCGGGCGGCCTTGGCCCTCGCCCCCGTGGCCACCGAGGTGATCCGCTACCCCGGAGCCGGGCACGCGTTCCATCGCGACGTGGGGGCGACGTACCACGAGCCCTCGGCGAAGGACGGTTGGGCCCGAGCGCTGGCTTGGCTCGACGCCCACATGGCCTGAGTCTCCGGCCGGGTGGCGGGCCGGAGACTTGGCAACGCAGCGCGCGATGAGGCACACTCTCAGTGGGGCTAGGGGCAGGGGAGTGCGTGGTGCTGGGAGTCGAGGGACCGCTCGATCGGGACGGCTACGCGCCGAGCGCGGTCGAGAAAGCCACTCAACGTGGTCGGTGGGTATGCCGCTGGGTGGGCTGGGCCGACTGGCCGCTCACCAGGGGCATCGTCGCGTGGGCGGCGGCGGTCCTCGTGCTCGACGTAGCCGCGGTGTGGGCGGGCGTGTCGCTGACCACCGCGGGTCGGGTGGCGCTGTCGCCGGCGCTGCTGCCGGGCGTCGTGCTCGGCGGCTGGCTGGCCGTGCGGCGTTCCCATCCCCGCGGCGCGGGAGCGGCGTGGCGCGAGTACGCGGTGGGCGTGGGGGCGGTGCTCGTGTTCATGACGGTGGGCTATGCCGCCACCACGGGCGGTCCTCGCGAGGCGGTGGCCCTCGTGCTCGCCGCGCTGGCCGAGGAGCTCGTGTTCCGCGTCGCGGCCTTGATCGTTCTCGGCGCGCTGTGCGCGCGAGCGCTCGGTCGTGAGTGGCGCGACCCCCGTCAGTGGGGCCTGGCCCCGGGCCTGTGCGCACTGGTGGGTGGTGCGGCACTGTTCAGTCTCCTGCCCGGGCACGTGGAGCAGATCTCGGGACCGATGGCGGCCGTGTCCTTCGCGAGCCTGTCCCTCGTCCTCGGCTACACGGTCTTGCGCACGGGTGCGGTCTGGCCCGCGGTGCTGGCGCACGGGTTGCTCAACGTGACGACGATCGCAGTCTGGAGCGGGGTGGCCCCCGGGAGCCTTCGTCTCGCGCTCGCCGCCACCACGCTCGTCGCGCTCGTGGGGGCCGCCGACCTGGCTGGGCGTCGACTCGGGCTGCGCCGGATGGTCCCGACGGTGATCGACCTGCCCGCGGCCGCACCCAGCCCGGCCGCGTGGTTGCCGCGACACGATGTGGTGTCGACACGCCCTCGTCATACGTCGGCGAGGAGCGGGCGCCTATTCTGACGGGGTGCGAGGGGGCCTCAACCCGATCACCAGGGAACGCCGCCGTAGGAATGGCGAGGTCCTGCGTGAGTTCGACGTCAACTCGGCCTTCGTGGTGCTCGCGTCGTTGTTCGGAGGCCTGTTCCTCGTCTTCTTCCTCGCCTCGTTCCTTCCCTGGCTGCTCTCGGAGGGCATGACGGCAGCCGTCGAGGGCATGATGCACCAGGTCGGATTCGAGGACTTCACGGCCAACACCCTGTGGGACTGGCTGCTCGTGCTGCTCATCGGAGCAGTGTTCGTGGCCGTGCTGGTCTCGGTCGTGCTCGGGCTCCTCACCCTGTACAACCTGTTCTCCGATCGCACGGGTGTCGGGCTGCTGGTGCAGCCACCCGCCCTCGACGCACCGGCGCGGCGTGCAGTCGAATCGGGGAAGTCGTCGTCCGCAGACGCCACGTTCGACGGCCTCTACGCGGAGGCGAAGCGACGCAAGATCCCGGGTCGTTCGGTGATGTCGAAGGCCGAGTTGGCCGCCGCGGTGCAGGCGGCGCGGGCCAAGCGAACACCGACGACCACCCGAGGACGCCGCTCCGCTCGCTGAGCATCGCGCCGTGCCCACCGCGCCGCTGGTCGAGGAGCACGAGCAGATCGACGTGAGCGCGCCCCCGCGTCGTCACACGCCGGCGCCAAATCACACTCGACCGCAGCTCCGCGCTCACCCTCGGCTCCTGGTGCTCGCCGCAGGTGCGGCCATGCTCGAGGCGCTCGTGGTGATCGCGGTCGGGATCCCCGACGCGAGCGCCCTCGCACCCCAAGTGAGCGCGCCGACGCCGTTCGACATCTTCCACGATCTGCGGTGGTTGCTCGTGTACCACCCATCCTGGTGGGCATTCGGGCTCGAGCTCGCGGCGTTGGTTGCGTTGCGCAGCGCGCTCACGGTCGCGATCGTGCGCGCGGCGTGGCCTCACGGGGTCGCCCGACCGGTGCCGGCCGCGCACCTGCGTGCGACTGCGGTGGGCGTGTCGATCGTGATGCTGGCGTTGTTCCCGATCGCGGTCCTGGCCTTCGCGATGGCGGTGTTCTCGCTGCCCTGGCTGTTCTACGCCACGGTGCCCGTGGTGCTGCTGGCCGCGTTGTTGGTGCACCAGGTTCCGGTGCGCTCGACGTGGTGGCGAGACCGCCCGCCGCGAGAGGCCGTCACCGGGGTGTTGTGGTCGTTCGTCGCCGTCACCGTCTCGGGCGCGCTCATCGCCTCCGCTCCCACTGCGCTGTCCGTGCCCCTTGCCGGCCTCGGTGGAGTTGCCAACGCGTGGTGCTGGCTGCGGATCGTGCACGCGCTGGCTGATCGGCCGGCCAGCCTCCGGCGGCGACCCTTCGCGCTCGTGGGGCTCGCGATGATCGTGGTCCTGGTCGTGGCGTGCACGGCGGGCGGTTTCGCGGTGGTCGTGGCGATCGAGGCCGGCCGTGAGGACCCTCCGCTCGCATCGGCCACGGTCGACGGGCCGCCGGTGCTCGTGGTGAAGGGCTTCGACTCACGGTGGATCGGTGACACCCGCCGATGGGTGGACGGCGACTACTTCATTCGGCGCTTCTCCTATCGGGGTGTCGACCGGCTCGACCGTCCCCTCGCCTACGAGCGGGTCGACACGCACCGCTCGTTGCGGCGTCTCGCCCGCACGATGCGCCACCAGGTGGAGGCATTGCATGCGGAGACGGGCGAGCCGGTGAGCATCGTCGCCGAGAGCGAGGGTGCGTTGGTGGCGTCCGTCTACCTCGATGGCACGCCTGACGCCCCGGTGCACACGGCCGTGTTGCTCAGCCCGCTCCTCGACGTGGGACGGGTCGCCTACCCGCGCCTCGGGGACGACGGATGGGGAGTGGCCGCCGGCACGACCCTCGAGGGGATTGCCGCGGCGCTTGGCGCGGTCACGACTGTGGACGTGTCAGTGGACGACGCACTGTTCCGGTCCATCGAGGTGAACGGGCCGCTGTTGCGCGGGGTGGCGCGTTGCCGTTTGCCCGTCGAGCGGTCGTTCGCGGTGCTCCCGATCGACGCCGGATTGGCGGCGCCGGCGCCCGAGGAGCTGGCCGTGACCCACGCCGTGGTGCCTGCGGTGCACGGCGGCTTGCTCGGCACTGGTGCCGGGGCCGAGCTGATCGGCCGTGTCCTCGACGGTCGGCCCGCGTCGGGCTCCGGCCTCTGGTCGTTCGCGGGCGACGTGGTGGGCGCCCTCTCGGCAGGGTGGCAGGCGCCCGATCTCGTGCCCGGGCTCGCGCCCGAGTGGCGGGGCCTCCCCGAGCCGTCCGATTGTGCGGGGGTGCGCCGAGCCCTCGCGCGCTGGCTCGGCTGAGGACCAGCGCGATCGTCATGGCGCCGAGCCAGACTGGGCGCCATGGGCGACTGGCTCGTATCCGTCTCCGCGCACACTCGCTTCGTCGACCGCTCGTCCCGGCGCGTGGACGGCGAGTTCGCGGCGGTGCGGAGCGCGATCCTCTCGCGTCGAGTCTCGGGATTCCGCTGTGACGTGCGGGGCGCGGCCAGCGACATCGCCGACCGCGACCAGATGTGGGTGCTGTGGCCGGCGGGCGACGTGGGTGTGATGGCCGTGGGTCGGGCAACGGGGCGCGACACGCGCCCGGCGCCCGGGAGGGTTCGGGTGGCACTGCACCAGCGTCGCAGCCGTGGCCTGGTGCTCGATCCCCTGCCCTCGGCGCTGCTGCGGCGATGGGTGCCCGAGCAGCGCTCGGGCGCGTTGCGTCTCGACGAGCGACCACGAGTGCTCGAGCTCGTGCAGAGCTGGGAGACGGAACGAGTCGGGCGAGACGTCGCACTGCTCGAGCCGCTCGGGGTGATTCCGTGGCGCGTCTCGCCTCGCGCTCCCGCCGCACTCTCGAACCCGGTCGCCTCGGTCGTGCCCTTCCTCCGCACGCAGGACTTTGCCGTGGGCCTCGCACAACGTGACCTCACGTCGTACCTGCTCGCGCGGCGAGGGCGCGACGTGCTGGTGGTGCACGGGGTCTCGGCCGAGCACAGCCGGGACCGGGAAGCGGCGATCGCGGCCTTTGGCCTCGTCTCGGAGCACCGATGGGCGCTCGTACGGGATCGGGCCGAGCTCCGCATGGACGTGCGGGCCTGGTTGGCCTTCGCGATACGCCCGCGCGGGGGCCTGGTGTCGTTCCTCGAGGACGAGGGCTTGCTCGTCACCTGGCGCCAGGCCTCCGGCCGCGTGGAGATGAGCGAGCGGTCACGTTCGCGCTGGTACCAGGAGTTGGGCGTGCGCTGAGCG
>CAZCYE010000014.1:17491-26223 GCA_964502775.1 uncultured Bifidobacteriaceae bacterium
GCTGAGCGGGGGCAGAGCGGGGCGCTCAGGCGCGGATGCGGCGCACGCCGTCGGGCCCGGCGACCACGAGCTCGCTCGTGAGCCCGAGGAAGAGCCCGTGCTCCACGATTCCGGCCCGGGCGGCGAGGCGCTCGGCGAGGGCCGGCGCGTCGTCGATCGGCCCGAACGCGCAGTCGAGCACGTAGTTGCCCTGATCGGTGAGGAACGGCGCGCCGTCCGCCCCGGTGCGCAGGCTCACCTCGGCGCCGAGGTTCTCGCAGAAGCGTGCCTGGGCCGACCAGCCGAAGGCGAGCACCTCCACCGGGAGAGGGAAGCGGGTGCCCAGGCGCGCCGAGAGCTTGGACTCGTCCACCACGATCACCTCACGGCGGCTGGCCTGGGCCACGAGCTTCTCGCGTGTGAAGGCCCCACCGCCGCCTTTGATGAGATCGAGATGAGGATCCACCTCGTCGGCACCGTCGATCGTGACGTCGAGCTCGCGCGGGAGATCGTCGTCGAGCAGGGGGATGCCGAGCGCAGCCGCCTCGTCGGCCACCGCGATCGACGTCGCGTAGGCGACCACGTCACGGAGGTCACCGGTGCGGAGCCGTTCGGCGATCCGGCGGCTGGCCAGGATCGCCGTGCTCCCGGTCCCGAGCCCGATCGCCATGCCCGACGCGATGTCGTTGGCGGCCGCGACGGCTGCGTCGTGCTTGAACCGGGCGCGGGCGTCGCTCATGGGGTGCGGGATGGGTGGGTTCGCAGGTCGGCACGGGTGCCCGGCACGAGCCGATGGTAGGTCGACGCGCGGGGCGCGCTGCGTCCCTAGCATCATGCCGCTGGCCGAGGAGGGCGCATGACCGGGCGCGACTATCAGCCGATCGAGGACTACGGGATCATCGGGGACCTCCACACCGCCGCGCTGGTGGCGAGGGACGGCTCGATCGACTTCTGTTGCTTGCCCCGCTTCGACTCGCCCACCGTGTTCGCGGCGCTGCTCGACCGCGCCAAGGGCGGTCGATTCGGCCTCGGCCCCCGCATCGGTGACGACACGACCTGCAAGCAGATCTACCTCCCCGACACCAATGTCCTGATCACCCGCTTCCTCGCCGACGGCGTCAGCGAGGTTTCGGACTTCATGCCGATTCCCGCCGATGGCGCTGACGCGACGGCGGCGCCGCGGACGATCGTCAGGCGGTGCAAGGCCGTGCGGGGCGTCGTGCGGTTCGAGCTGCTCGTCGACCCTCGCTTCGACTACGCCCGCGCCGCGCACAAGGTCGAGCAGCGCGACGGTGAGGTGCTCTTCGTCTCGTCCGGGGCCGACCAGACCGCGCTGCGGCTCCGCACGCCGGTTCCGGTCACGATCGACCGCCGGGGCGCGGCCGTCGCGACCTTCGATCTGCATGCCGGCGAGAAGGCGGCGTTCGTGCTCGAGGAGGCGCATCCGGGGGCGCCGAGCCCCTCGGCCGCACCCGATTTCGTGCCGACAGCGTTCACCGACACCGTGAACTTCTGGCGGACCTGGATCGGACGCTCGAACTACGCCGGTCGCTGGCGTGAGGTCGTCAACCGTTCGGCGCTGGTGCTCAAGCTCCTCGTCTCGGGCGCCCACGGCTCGCTGGTGGCATCACCCACCTTCGGTCTGCCGGAACGCATCGGCGGGGTGCGCAACTGGGACTACCGGTACACCTGGATCCGGGATTCATCGTTCGCGCTGCACGCGTTGATCCTGCTCGGGTACACCGACGAGATGCGCTCGTTCATGCGCTGGATCCACGAGCGCTGCATGGATCTCGACGCGGACGGCTCGCTCCAGGTCATCTACGGGCACGACGGACGCAAGGTGCTCACCGAGGAGGTGCTCGAACACCTCGAGGGGTACCGGGGCTCGGCGCCGGTGCGGATCGGCAACGCGGCCTACGACCAGCTCCAGCTCGACATCTACGGGGAGCTGATCGACGCGGTGGACCTGTTCGACCAGCACGGGGAGCCGATCCCGCATGCGTTGTGGACGAACATCGTTCGGCTCGTGGACTACGTGACCGAGCACTGGCAGCAGCCCGACGAGGGCATCTGGGAGGTCCGCGGCGGGCGCCAGGAGTTCCTGTACTCGCGGCTCCAGTGCTGGGTGGCGGTCGATCGTGCGATCCGGCTGGGGGAGCGCCGGTCGTTCCCGTACCCGTTCGCCCGCTGGCGCGCGACGCGTGACGAGATCTACCACGACATCATGGCGAACTTCTGGGACGCCCGACGCCACACCTTCGTGCAGTGCAAGGGGTCGGAGGTGGTCGACGCGTCGAGTCTCGTGATGCCGATGGTGAAGTTCGTGAGCTTCACGGACCCGCGCTTCGTGTCCACGCTGCGCGCCCTCACCGAGACCTTGGTGGAGGACTCGCTCGTGTACCGGTACCGGCTCAGCGATGGTGCGAGCGACGGGCTGCCCGGCGACGAGGGCACGTTCAACATGTGCTCCTTCTGGTTCGCCGAGGCGGTGGCCCGGGCCGGGGACGTGCAGCGCGGCCGGTTCTTCTTCGAGAAGATGCTCGGGTACGCCAACCATGTGGGGCTGTACGCCGAGGAGCTCGGGCCTCAGGGCGAGCACCTCGGGAACTATCCCCAGGCCTTCACCCACCTCGGCTTGGTGAGCGCGGCGTACGCGATCGATCGCAAGCTCTCCGACGCCGGGTGGGCTGGCTGAGCGAGCCGGGTGCGGGCCAGTCGGTAGCGGCCGCCCCCCGATCAGCTCGTGGTGACCGCCGCCTCGCGCTCGGCCCGAATCGCCGAGCGCAGCACCTGCCAGATCACGAGGGTGATGACCAGGCCCACGATGCCGGCCAGCTCCTCCTCGGCGAACACGAACACCTGGGTCATGAAGATCTCCACCAGCAGGCCGCGCTCGAACCATTGGTACGCCCCGAGCCTCGAGGTCCGCAGGAACCAGATCCCGATCACGATGAGGCCCCCGCTGGCGACCGATGACCCCACGGTGGCCCATTCGGCGAACGTCACGATTCCGCGACCGTCGAGCGCGAATCCCACGACGTTCGCGAATGCCCCCACCGCGTACACGGTGAACAGGGTGTTGACCGCGGCCGGGAAGCCGAGGCGACTGGTCTGGCGCAGGTAGAACGAGCGCAGCCGCTGGCCGGTCCGGGCGAACCAACCCGGATGGCGCGGGGGCAGCGCCCGGGCATTGCCGAGGAGCTGGCGCACGGTGCCGGCGAGCGGCCCCTGGGGAGTCGTGGCGTCGAACAGCGCGAGCGCCTCTCGCCGGGCCGGCTCGTCGAGCGCGCCGATGGCCGCGGCCTTGAGTGCCTCGAGCGCGTTGAGGAGCCCGTCGTCAGGGCCGAATCGGCGACGCCCCAGGGCCCGAAAACCCAGGTACATGGCGATGAAGGTCATGTAGATGAGCGCGATGGTGGGTTGGAAGAAGTAGTTGACGTCACGGGTGATGAACTTGCCCAGCTCGTCGATGAACCAGCCGAACCCGGCGCCGCCCAGCACCGCGACGAACTTGCGCGTGTAGGGAGGAAGGAACGCCACCGCGGCCACGAGGGCCAGCATCATCATGAGACCGCCCCAGATCGCGTGCGAGATGTGGAGCGTGCTGTTCCCGAGCTGGGGGTACCCGGTGATGATGAGAAAGGCCCGGTTGCCCAGCACCGCGACGATGGCGCACACCAGGAACGTGTCGAGATTCTGACCGAGGTCGACGCTGCGGACGAAGAAGCGCCGGTCGGTGCGCCGGTCAGTGTGACGAACGATCGCCTTGGGCATGGCACGAGAGTGTGGCATCGCTGCGATCGGGCGGGGTGCTCATCGGTGAACCCGCCGGTGAAACCGCCGGCGGTGCCCGGCGTTTGCCCAGGTGTGAGATCGGGAATCTTCCCCCCGTCCGCCCCGGGGCCGGTCGTGCCTTCCGCCCCGCCCCTGCCCACGGAAGCAGTGCGCCCGGCCCCGGGGACTCGGACCGGTGAGGATCCTGGCTACCCGCGATCCGCCCACCCAGGCGGCTCTCCGCCTGGGTGTTGAGACGGCTCCGGGTGGGGCACCACACTGGGTGGGCATGGAGCCGGTAGAGCCGCAGCCGGTCGGTCCCGCATTCGCCGATTCCGCCGACGAGCGTGAGCTCGTCGAGCGGGCCCGTCGCGACCCCGGGGCGTTCTCGGCGTTGTACCGCCGGTACGTGGGGCGGGTCTACGCCTTCGCCCATCGCCGCACCTGGACTCCGGAGGCAGCCGAGGACGTGACCGCGACCACGTTCGAGCGTGCACTACGTCATCTCGACCGTTTCGATCCCAACGGCACCGGGTTCGGTGCGTGGCTGTTCCGGATCGCGTCGAACGAGCTCGTCGACCACTACCGACGTGAAGGGCGCGTGCGCAGTGGCCGAGGGCAGCGAGCGCTGCGGGCGTTGACCGTCGACTCGACGCTCGACGACGTCGAGCACATCGACCATGCCGACGACGTGCAGCACATGCTCGATGCACTGTCCACATTGCGGCCGCGCTATCAGCAAGCGCTCACGTTGCGGTACCTCGCCGAGCTGTCGAGCGACGACGCGGCTGACGCCATGGGTTGCTCCAAGCCGGTGCTCGCGGTCACCCTGCACCGAGCCGTCGGCGCGCTGCGCCGAGCCGTCGAGCGCCAGGCGTCCGAGCAGGGTGGAACATGACAGCCACCCGTCGTGACCTGCGCCGCACACTCGACTCGATGGCGAACCGGGTCGTACCCGAGCCGCGATCGTCGTTCGTGGTCGGGCTCGAGGCCCGCCTGGCCCACGAGTTGAGCACGCGCCGCACGGTCGTGAGCCTCCCGTCGCGACGACGTTCGGGGCTGCCGTTCATCGGCGGTCTCACGGTGCTCGGCGCGTCGGTCGTGCTGAGCGGCGCGCTCGCCGGCTGGTACGGCGAGCGTGACGTCGAGGCGCTCGAGCTCTCGTCGGCCTTCGACACCATGGTCATGATGCCCGACGGCACCCAGGTGGCCGGCGCGAGTGGGCTCGCGCTCCCCGACGGTGCCGTGGTGCGCACCGGTCCCCATGGCCAGGCCGCCGCCGGGTCCGTAGAGCTCGGCCCCGGCATCGAGGCGCTCGTGGATTCGGGCCGCCTCGTGCTGCACCCAGTGACGGCCGCGCCAGTCGCGCCGTCTCCCGTGGCGGCGGTGACGGGTCCCATCACCGCTACCTCGACCAGCGTGCCGCCTGCGCTCGCACGCGACACCGGTGGACTCGGCCTGTCCACGTCGCCAGACGGCGTCGGACCGTCACGCGCCCTGTAGGCGTCTCGGCTTCAGTACTCGAGGACCGCGCGGACCGGGCGGTGATCCGATCCCACGGCCGGGAGCACCTCCGCACCGCGCACGCGCACCTCGCCCGGGCGCACCAGCACGTGGTCGATCTGGCTGTGGGGATGGCGTGCCGGCCAGGTGCGTCCCCGCACCGCTCGCTGCCAGCCCCGCAGGAGCGTGACCACTCCCGGGCCCCAGAAGTTGCAGTCGCCCGCGATCACGGTGGGCTGTCCCGGTGGCGGGAGGCGCGTCGCGAGGTCGTGCAGCTGACGCGGCGGGCCGAAGGGCAGGCCTGACGTCAGGTGCAGGCCGATCACCTCGAGCGGGTGCTCCGTGCCCACGGTCACCCGCAACGCCGAGCGCCGCGCCCCGCACCCCTGGGACCCGGTACGTGAGGGCGGGTCGTCCAGCACGCGGCCCACGGCGCGTGCCGGCACCCGCGTGAGGATGGCGAGCCCGATGCTGCCGGGTCCCTGCGGGTCGAAGCGCAGTACACCGGCCTCCATCCGGGCCGGGCTGTCGAGGTGGTCGTGCACGGCGTAGCCGTGGCGGGCCGCGAACTCGTCCACCTCGCCCGTGTGCCCGTCGGGGCGCCACACCTCCTGGACGACCATCACGTCGGCGGCGTGGCGCTCGAGCACGCCGACGAGGTCATAGGGCTCCGTGCCCCGCCAGGTCGGCCCGAGGCCGTAGTGGCAGTTGAAGCTGACCAGCTCGAGCTCGGGCATAGGCCCGAACGTTACGAGGACGCGGCCGCGGGGATCCGCACCACGAAGCGAGCACCTCCGAGTGGCGTGTCCTCCACGGCCACGCGGCCGTGATGGCGCTCGACGACGGCGCGCACGAGCGCCAGGCCGAGCCCGGCGCCTCCTGCCGGGCGACCCCGGTCCTCGTCGAGGCGGGTGAAGCGGTCGAACACGCGGACGCGGTCCTCGCCCGGGATGCCCGGGCCGTCGTCGTCCACGGTGAGCACCACCTGGGCACCGTCGACCTCGAGCGCGACCGTCACCCGTGTGGTCGCGTGCCGGCACGCGTTGTCGAGGAGGTTGCGCACCACGCGGCCGAGCTGGCGCGCGTTGCCGCGCACCCGGCCCGCCGACACGTGGGTGGTGTCGATGGCCACCTGTCGCGTGCGGTGGCTCTCGTCGAGCACGAGGTCGTCGAGGTCCACGTCCTCGGCATCGAAGCGCGTCCCGGCCTCGTCGAGGCGGGCGAGCTCGAGCAGCTCGTCGACGGCCTCCTCGAGCCGGCCGTCCTCGTCGAGGACGGCCTTGGCCACCGTGGGCCAGTCAGGGTCGTCACGGCGCAGCGCCACCTCGAGCTGGGCCCGCACCGCGGCGATGGGGCTGCGCAGCTCGTGGGAGGCGTCGGACACGAACTGACGCTGGCGCACCGCGGCGGCGTCGAGACGCTCGAGCATCTCGTTCATCGTGCGGGCCAGGCGCCCGACCTCGTCGTCGGTGCCGGGGTCGGGCACCCGCCGGTGCATCGTGGTGGGGGTGATCGCGGCCGCCTCGGCGCGGATGGCCTCCACGGGGCGAAGGGCGCGCCCCGCCAGGTACCACGCCAGCGCGGCGATCACGAGCACCACGAGGGGCACGCCGATGAGCAGCGCGTCGGTGACGCTGTCGACCGACCGGTCCACCTCGGCCAGCGAGCGTTGCGCGATCAAGGTGATCTGGCCGACCTGGGTCTCGACCGTGCGGCGCGTCTCCAGGGCCTGGTCCCTCCGGGGTCGGGGCCCGTTGGGTGTGCCCTGGAGCGTGATCGTGGAGCCACCGGGACGCCGGATCACGATCTGGGGGGCGGTCCCCGCGCCTTGGGCCGGAGCCCGCACCTCGTCGAGGGGCGTCCCTTGGCGCACCTGACGCGCCACCTCGGCGAGCTGCTGGCGGTTGGTGCGCTCGATGTCGTCGACCAGGTTGTCGTCCACCACCCGCACCAACCCGAACGACGCCGCCGCCAGCCCGACGGCCACCAGCCCGGTCGCGGCCAGCGTGATGCGCAGCCGTACCGACGACAGCCCGGGCCAGCGCGAGTGGCGGGGAGCGTCCAGGGCGTCGTCGTGGTCGGTCATCGTCGCTCCGGCGCGGGGTCGTCGTCGGTCACGGAGTCACCGACCTCGCCGGCCTCGCCGGCCTCGAGCACGTACCCGGCGCCACGCACGGTGCGAATGAGCGCGGACCCGTAGGGCTGGTCGAGCTTGCGTCGGAGGTAGCCGACGTACACCTCCACCACGTTGGGGTCGCCCCCGAAGTCCATGCCCCACACGTGGTCGAGGATCTCGGGCTTGGATGCCACGTGGCCGTCGCGGCGCATGAGGAACTCGAGCAGCGCGAACTCCCGCGCCGTGAGCCGGATCTCGTCGGCGTCGCGGCTCACGGTGCGCGCGCCGGGGTCGAGGCGCAGTGGGCCGAGCTCGAGCACCGCGGGCCGGGGCGGTGCGCCGCGACGGAACAGGGCGCGTAGGCGGGCGAGCAGCACCACGAACGAGAAGGGCTTGGACAGAAAGTCGTCGGCGCCGGTGTCGAGGGCCTCGGCCTCGTCCCACTCGCCGTCCTTGGCGGTGAGCATGAGGATGGGGGTCCATACGCCCTCCCCGCGCAGCGTCTCGCACACCTTGTAGCCGTTCATGCCGGGCAGCAGGATGTCGAGGACGATGGCGTCGTAGGAGCCCTCGCGTGCGCGCCACAGGCCGTCGAGGCCGTCGTGGACGGCGTCGACGTCGAAGCCCTCCGCCTCGAGGCCCTGACTGATGGCCTCGGCGAGGTGGACTTCGTCTTCCACGATCAGCACGCGCATCACCCGATTGTGCACCCGCGGTGCGTGGTGCGCGGGGTGAGCCTGAGAGCGGGCTCAGGTTTCGTGCCGGTAGCGTGGTCCCGTGGCCCCGTCAGCGATCCAGGTGACCGGCGACGCCGACGCGGATCGGCTGCTCGCCGATGATCCGCTTGCCCTCATGATCGGCATGCTGCTCGACCAGCAGGTACCCATGGAGTGGGCGTTCAAGGGGCCGCACACGCTGAAGGCGCGTCTCGGGGAGCTCGACGCAGGCGCGATCGCGGCGATGCCCGAGTCCGACGTGGAGGCTGCGTTCCGGGCCAAGCCTGCCGTGCACCGCTTCCCTGCGGCCATGGCCAAACGAGTGCATGCGCTGTGTCGGGTGCTCGTCGACGAGTACGGCGGCGACGCGAGCGCAGTCTGGCGCGACGCGGGATCGGGCGCCGAGCTCTACGACCGCCTGGTCGCGCTCCCCGGCTTCGGGGCCGAGAAGGCGAGGATCTTCCTCGCGCTGCTGGCCAAGCGCCTGGGCGTGCGGCCACCGGGCTGGGAGGCGGCCGCGGCACCGTTCTCCGACGACGTGCCCCGCTCCGTCGCCGACATCGACTCGCCCGAGATGCTTGCCCGGGTGCGGGAGTGGAAGCGCGCCCAGAAGGCCAAGGGCAAGGCCAAGTCGGACTGAC
>CAZCYE010000015.1:0-1448 GCA_964502775.1 uncultured Bifidobacteriaceae bacterium
AACCGGTAGCCCTAGGTCTCGCATTCGCTGTCGGCGACACCACACCAGTAGACAGCGCCATTCGGTCCATTGGAGATGAGATAGCCGCGCTGAATGCTGAAGCGGTAGCTCGTCCCAACTGGAATTGCGCTGAAGTTGGTCGTGTCCACTGTCGCTCGGGCGACGTTGCCCTCAACCGCGACGATACGGAGTGTCAGCCGAATTCTCCGCCACTCGTACTCAGGGGGGAGAAGCTCCCGCTCTGCGTACTCAATCGTTCCATCCGAGCGCACTCGAAGAGTTCCGTCATACATTTCCCAGTTTCCCATGAGGTCAGTGAGCGCAACTGGCGACGCGTTGTAGTCGACGTAGTCCGCGCCATTCCACTTGTTGGTGATTGTGGTGATCGTTCCATCAGCGCAACTGGGGCACTCGTTAGAGCTTTCGACAATCTCAAACACGCCATCGTGGTCGGCGTCATTGACGTACGCGTTATAGAAGCGCGCGTTGTAAGCCCCACTTGTGATTGCAGTGGGAAGAGAGTTGAAGTCGTCGAAACCGTCGGGTATCGGCTTGAGAACGATGACACCGTCATACCGGCCGGGGTTGTAACGCAGGAACAGGTGCCCAGCACCATCCACGGAAGGCAACGCTGGGACCCCATCGACGAAGGGCGGTGCCGCATCGAGAAAGCACCCGTCCCCCGCGGGCGATTGCCAGCGGGCTCGTCCGTACTGGTCGATGACTGCGAGCCTGGACCCACAATCGGCATCACGCTCGACGAGCGTCACGAGTGCGCTGTGCCCCCACGTCGGGTGGTCGAACTCGATGCGGCCGGTCACGAGACAGCGCGTACCTGGACACCCCCCGATCGCGGCGACGATCTGGTCGTCCGTGACCTCTATCTCGTTGCGAGGATCCGTGGTCGTGGTCGTGGTTGCGATGATCGGTAGTGGCTCAGTTAGCCGCCTAAGGCCGACGATACAATCAGGCGCGAAGGTCGGAGGTAAGGGGACCTTCGCCTCGTAGACGTCGGCTCGGTGAACGGCCTTCACCAGCGTTGCTCGCTCCCGCTCCAATCCAGCGCGGCATACCACTGTCACAGCCCCTTGGCCCCGAAAGTTGAAGCGCCTTCGCGCGGTTACTCCCGCGATGAGGTAGCCCCGACCGCGCAGACCGTTCGCCAAATCGAGGCCGGCCCCCTCGATCCCCGAGGTATCAACGACACGGACGACGACCTCAGCAGGCGGTCGCTCGTCCGATCCATCGGGCACCACAAGCGCTGTCATGGCCGCCACGACTATCAGCAAGAGGCCGACCAATCGGATCATGGGTTCAGTCCAGCAGTTCGGGCGAGCCGGAGCACCGCTCTTGACCTGCCCATTCTTGGTCGGGCTGCCGGGATTTGAACCCGGGACCTCTTGACCCCCAGTCAAGCGCGCTAACCAAGCTGCGCCACAGCCCGCGAG
>CAZCYE010000015.1:1548-24946 GCA_964502775.1 uncultured Bifidobacteriaceae bacterium
CGCCCCTACTCGACGAGCCGGACCGGGTCCCCCTCGATGCGGGCGACCCAGGTGGTGGTGTCGGTGACCGTGTTGGTGAAGGAGAACTCGATCCTCGCCCAGCACCCCAGCGGCTCCTCGATGTCGCAGTCGTAGTCGTCGGGGATGGGGATCCGCAGCTGCACCCACTGGCCGTCGAAGCCGTTCGTGCCACCCGGCACGATGCTCGTGATCTGGCAGTTGCTACCGGTGCTCTGGAACGTCCCCCAGGGCGGACCCGTCGCCGTGCCGGGCGGACGCGTGTAGGTGCAACCCGTGAAGGCACTCACGTTGGCATCGGTCGGGGGCACCACGCGCAGCGTGCCGCCGCCCGCCCCGTTGGCATCACCGATGTCGAAGAACGCCAGCACCAGTGACCGTCCGGGCGCGCCGGGCAGGATTCGGGCCAGGTAGAACGTCGCGTTGGCGTTGGGAACGTTCGAGTACATCGACATGCGGGCCTCGCCGTAGATGCGGGCCTGGGTCGTGGCGTAGCTGCCGCCCATGCCCACCCGCATGGCGAAGCGGTTCTGTCCGTGACCCGCGCTCGGCGCCGCGGTTCCGTCGGCCTTGGTGGCGGTGCGGACCTGCACGAAGTAGGTGCCGGCCTCGGGCGCAGAGACCGAGCAGATCCGGTACCACTGGCGGAAGTACTCCGAGAACCGCTTCGGGTCACCGTCGGTCGTGACGACCGCGCTGGCATTGACCAGCGCGGCGCGGATGTCGTCGCGGTAGCCGCTGAAGTCCTTCGTGCACCCACTCACCGGAGGATTGTCGGTGGGGTCCCAGGGGCTGTCGTCGGGCGCGAGGACGGTGTAGGTCGTCCACGGCGGCGTGTACGTGCTCGTGGTGTACGACTGGTCGCCGGTGCAGTAGCGCGCCGTGGCACTGGGTGCGGCCGGCGAGAACCGGGTTGCCGGGGGGACCGTGCCCGGGTACCCCGGGATCTGCGCGGGTGTGAGCGCCGCCGCGCCACTCAGGTTGGAACCGTTGGTGCTGTTGCCGCAGGTGCCGCCCACCTCCACGAAGGCGGGATCGAATGCTTCGAGCGCCATCGGGCCCGAAGCCCCGTTGGCCACCTCGATGCCGTAGAAGTAGCCCTTGGAGTCGTACTCAGTGTTGGTGGTGCTGGGGCAGTTGTCGGGCCGGGTGCCGTTGGCGTTGGTCCCACAGGTCGTGGAGTGCATGGCGTCGCCCTGCACCTTGTCGGTGCTCGGTCCGGCGATGCTCGCCCAGAAGAACGGATAGCTCGGCGTACCGTTCGTCCCCAGCTCCGGGTCGTTGCCGTAGTAGTTGGCGGGGCTGCCCATGTTGACCGCGCGTTGGTACTCACCCACCGCCGACTTCACGATCGTCGTGCTGTCGACACCGACCATCGACCCGAAGAAGTTGTTGACGGTCTTGGTGATCCTCACCTTGAGCTGGTTGGGGCGAAGGCCGGCACTCACCTGGACCGCCACGTCCGAGTCCACATCGTCGAAGCCGTTCTTCGTCGCGACGGCCTTGGCCATGGTGAACGCCTGGTTCCCCACGTTCTCGGGCATGAACACCGCACCGCCGAGCGCGGCGGCGTCTGCAGCCTTCTGGATTCGTGACCCCTCCGAGTTCCAGTGCCAGAAGTCGACCGAGAACCCGGCGAGCGCCAGCAGCACCACGAGCATGACCGCCAACCAGACGAGCACGAACCCGGATTCCTCGCGACGGCGTCCAGCTTCCCGATGCTCTCCCCGACGCCGGTGGTGACCCATCACGCGGTCCGTCCTCAATTCGACGAGCAGATCGCGCTGGGGGTGGGCTCGAACCGGAACACGCTGTGGTCATCCAGCGTGAGCGACACGCCGAACAGGCTCGTGATGAAGTCGTGGCGGATCTTGACGTAGATGCCGATCTGGTCGAACGGCTCGGCGCACACCTGGTGGGTGGTCGAGTCCCAGCCCCCGCCGTGGTCGGTGTAGTCCCAATCCCGGTCGGCGGGCACCCACTGGTACTGGATGCAGCCGGTCACACACGCCTGGAAGTCGGATCCTGCGCCCGGATATCCCTGTGCGTTGGCGTCGTAGATCCACAGCTCTTGGGGGGCATCGGCGGGCAGCGTCTTGAGCGCGGCGGCGACGGCCTCGGCCGCGTTCTGCGCGTAGTCGGGGTTGCGAGCCTGCGCCGATGCGATCCGACCCCCCGCCCGCGCTGCGTCGCTGGTGATGGAGGAGTCGTGGAAGGCGGAGGAGAACTCGACGATCCCGAAGACCACGAGCAGGAGGAGCGGCAGTACGAGTGCGGTCTCCACCATGGCCGCGCCGCGTTCGGATCGTCTCTGCACCGGTGCGCCCCTCGTGCGAAACATATGGAACTGGTCTGAGGATGGGTCACGAGCGTTATCGGCATCATCGGGGCCCCGACTTGAGCCTTGGGTCACCGGCACGAGCGCTCCAGGGGTCGCCCTTCAGACCCTGGGCCCGCTTGCCGATGCACCTGGTAGTGCGTTCGCACTCCACGTGGGGCATCGGCAAGCGATGCTCCCGACGCGCCCGTCGGGCCCGTGAACGAACCGGTCGGCGGCCCGGTCGGCGGCCCGATCAGCGAGGGGCGGCGCTGGTGGAGTTCGCGATCGTGGTGCCAGCGCTGCTCCTCCTGGTGTTCGGCGTCATCGAGTTCGGCATCGCCTACAACGACTACCTCTCAGTGCGGAGTGGCACCCGCGAGGCGGCGCGCCTAGGTGTGGTCAACGACCTCGACGGCGCGCCCGCGTGCAAGATCGACGGCGTCACGGTCACACCCCCGACCGCGCCCACGGAGTCCGTGGGCGCCACCCAGGCGCTGATCTGCAAGACCAAGGACCAGATCGGGCTCGACGAGACCAAGACCAAGATCACCATCGCGGTCACCGGCCCGGCGGTGGGTGAGAACCTCAAGGTCTGTGCCTCGTTCCCACTCGAGGCAATCACGGGAATCGCGGCCCCATTCATCTCGGACAAGACGCTCGTGAGCGCGGTCACCATGCGGCTCGAGCAGGTACCCGAGTTCGCCGAGTACGCCGAGGAGGGTGCGTCGTGCTGAGACGGCACGCGAGCCGGCGGGACGAACGGGGAGCGGTCATGGTCACGGCGGTACTGTGCATGACCGCGCTGCTCGGCATCTCCGCCCTGGTGGTCGACCTCGGCTTCGGGCTCCAGAAGCGGCGCCAGGTGCAGAACAGCGCCGATGCGGCGGCCTTGGGGGCAACGCAGGACCTGCCTGCTCTCGACGACTCGGTCACGGCCGCCCAATCTCTGACCTCCGACAACCTCCCCGGCGCGACGCTCGGTTGGGACGCGTGCAGCGACCCGAAGCACCTCACCTTCGTGTCCGAGTCGTCGGAGTGCATCTCCTTCGACACCTCGTTCACCCGCGTGCGAGTCAAGATCCCCCAACAGACGTACGACACCTACTTCGCGCGGGTCCTGGGCATCGACACCATCAGCACGACGGGTGCCGCGACCGCGCGCCTCGTGGGGGCCGGGTTCGGATCGATCCAGCCCTTCGCGCTCTACTCCGGCTTCCAGAGCGGCCTCGCGTGCCTGAAGCAGGGGCCGAGTGGCCATAGCATCGAGACCTGCGACGAGCCCGAGACGGGGAATTTCAACCTGCTCGACATCACCCAGTACGGCAACGACACGTTGGGAACGCCGCGGAACTGTGGCAACTCGGCGCAGCGCCAGCGCATGGCCGACAACATCGCCATCGGGGCCGACCACGGCTTCACGCTCTACGAGGGATTCCCAGTGGTCGACGCGTGCGACACCCCCGGGCCGAACACGCTGCCTCCTCGCACGGGCAACGATGTCGATGCCTTCGACCTGGGTCTCGTGCACGGCAGCGAGAGCTACATCTCGGATGGCGGCGGAGGGCGACTCCGGCGAGGCGACTTCGACAAGGTGACGATGATGGGCGTCGAGCTCGACAACACCCCACTCTGGGAGTTCATCCCCCAGGAGGAGCTCGAGGGTGTACCCGATTCCTGCCAGCGGGCGACCTTCGACCAGTTGCTGGTGAGCACTCCCGCCGGCGAGCAGCAGGCGGTGATGACGGCTGCGTTGGACACGTGCTTTACCGAGTACGCCGCCCAGGGGTCCACCGGCGAGCTCCTCGTGGCCGACACCGACCCGTTCGGCGAGGAGGTCCCGAACCTCTACGACATCCAGCTGTCGCCCCGTCTCGCCTACGTGCCCCAGTTCGTGCAGACCGACCCGCCGTCGGGCTCGAGCGAGAACCTCAACATCGCGGCATTCCGGCCCGTGTACATCTTCGAGGTCTTCGCCAAGTGCAGCTCGCGCGGCAACTGCGACGTGGCCTTCACCCCCGGGCCCTGGAACACCACGTCACAGGGCGCTGCCAACGACAAGGCCCAGGCCATGACGGCGTGGGTGTTCCCCCTCACGATGCTCCCGGTCGGCCTGCAGACGAACCCCTCGGCGATCGGGCAGAACAACTACGTGCAGCTCGTCGAGTAGCGATCGTCACGACCCCCGGCGCCGCACCCGGAGCTTGATCGGGGTCGGCCCGAGGTCGAACGCCTCCCGGATCCGGTGCTCCAGATAGCGCACGTACGTCGCCGGCAGCGCGTGCGTGACGAAGACCGTGAACGTGGGCGGGTCGTTGGCGCCCTGCGTGGCGTACAGGATCCGAGGGTGGTGGCCGCGGACCGCGGGCGGCGGGTGATGGGCCTGGGCATCCTGCACGAGGCGGTTCAGCGCCGCGGTGGGGACGCGCCGGTGGTAGGCCTCCTCCGCGGCCCGCAGGGCGGGGAGGACATGGCGCAGCCCCCGGCCGGTGCCCGCCGAAACCTTGAGCACCGGTGCGTAGGCCAGGAACCCGAGCCGGTCGCCCACGTCGGCGAGGATCTGGGCGCGGGCGGCGGTGTCCCCGTCGAGCAGGTCCCACTTGTTGAGCACCACCACGATCGCGCTGCCCGCGCCGTCGACCCGCTCCGCCAAGCGCTGATCCTGGTGGGTCACCCCGGCCGAAGCATCGATCACGAACAACGCGCCATCGGCGCGGTCGATCGCTTCGAGCGCGCGTAGCAGGCCGTAGTACTCCGTCGGCTCGTCGATGCGGGTCTGGCGTCGCATACCCGCGGTGTCGACAAATCGGAGCGGCCCATCCGCCGTCTCCACCACCGTGTCGATGGAATCACGGGTGGTACCGGGCTCGTGGTGGACCACGGCGCGCGACTCGCCGACGAGGCGGTTGAACAGCGTCGACTTGCCCACGTTCGGACGTCCGACGATCGCCACCGCGAACGGCTGGGCCCCGTCGGGTGTGCGCCCCACGCCGTCTTCGGCCTCCTCGGGGGCACGAGCGTCCGAGACGTCCCCGGCCTCTCCGGCCTCCGCCAGGCCCGGCTCGGGTTCCGCCACACCGGAGGGCTCCAGCGCGCGCACCACCGCATCGAGCAGGTCACCACTCCCCCGCCCGTGCGTGGCCGACACCGGGATCGGATCCCCCAGTCCGAGGCCGCAGAGCTCCCAGATCCCCGCCTCCCGGCGATCGTCGTCGACCTTGTTCGCGACCACGAGGACGGGCACGGATGCCCGCTGCAGCACGCCGGCGACGTGCGCGTCCTCCTCGGTGATGCCCACCACCGCGTCCACCACCAGCAGCACCAGATCGGCCATGGCGATGGCCTGCTCCGCCTGGGCACTCACCTGGCGCGCCAGGTCGCCGGTGCCGGTCCCCGGCGCGAGCCAGCCGCCGGTGTCGACGACCCGGAACGATCGTCCCCGCCACTGCGCGTCCAGCTCCTTGCGGTCGCGGGTGACACCCGGCTGCTCCTGGACGATGGCGGGCCGGCCACCGACGATGCGGTTCACCAGCGTCGACTTGCCCACGTTCGGGCGCCCGACGACCGCGACCAGGGGCTCGGTCATCTCAGCGCGGCGACGAGCGACGCGCCGTTGGTGCCCACCACCTCCACCGGGCGCGGAAGATCGGCCACGGTGCTGTCGTCGAGGAAGCGACCCTGGGACAGCACCACATCGGGGAGCAGGTAGCGGTGCCCGCGCGGCTGCTCGGCCAGGACGCGGGCCACATCGGCTCCCGTGAGCAGGCCCGTCACCGCGATGTTGCCCCCGAAGAACTGGTTGACCACCGGCACCAGCCGCACCGGCCCCCGCGCGACGCCCTCGAGCATCGCCAGCAGCGGGGCGAGCACGGCGGCTCCGTAGCCCCCGGTGACGATCCCGATCGGTGCGTCGCGCGACGGTCCTTCGCTTCCTCGCCGCGCGCTTCCCGGCATCGTCACGCGCTCGGCCCGGTAGCCCTCGGCCGGCGCGCCGTCGACCGACGCGAAGAAGCCGCCCCGGGCCCCTGATGACAGGGAGACCGGCGATGCCCCGCCGCCGTCCGGTCCCGCCGGTCCCGCGCCGAGCGCGCGTTGCACCTCCCGATGGAAGGCGACCGCCATCCCGATCCCGTTCTCGTGCTGCGGGAATTCCTCGTAGGCGCCCTCGCTCGGGAAGGCACGACCGGCCAGCAGGTGGTACTCGTCGGCCGCGAACACGACCCGGCGCCCCAACGCGGCGAGGAACCGCTGCTGCCACCGCTCCACCTGGTCGAGCACCCGGGCGGCGTCGTCGGCCGTGTGCGGGCGCAGCTCGTCCTCCGTGCTGTGGTCGCTGATCCCCACGGGCACCACACCGAGGCTGCGAAGACCCGGGTAGCGGTCGAGCACGCCGAGCATCGTCTCGTCGAGCGCGGTCCCGTCGTTGAGCCCCGGGCACACCACCACTTGGCCGTGCACCTCGATACCGGCGTCCAGGAGCGCGGCCAGGAAGCGGAGGCTCGTCGCGCCCCGCCGATTGCGCAACAGGCGCGCCCGCAGCATCGGGTCGGTCGCGTGGATACTCACGTACAACGGTCCGAGCCGCTCCGTCACGACGCGCTCGAGGTCGGCCTCCGTGAAGCGGGTCAGGGTGGTGAAGTTCCCGTAGAGGAACGACAGGCGGTAGTCGTCGTCCTTCACCGAGAGGCTGCGACGCATCCCGGCCGGAAGCTGGTAGATGAAGCAGAAGGGGCAGTGGTTGTCGCACGTGCGCACGCGGTCGAAGACCGCGCTCTTCAGCTCGAGGCCGAGCGGGGTGCCCGCGGCCTTGGCGACCACCAGCGTGCGTTCGATGCCCCCGCGTCGCACGTCGAGCTCGACGAGGCCCTCGTCGGTGAGGATCTGGTAGCGGATGACGTCGCGCGGAGCCTCACCGTTCAGGGCGAGGAGCTCGTCACCGGGGAGCACTCCAGCACCGGCGGCGGGCGATCCGGGCGCGACCGCCACGACACGAGCGGTGGCCACGAGGAGCGAGTCTACGGTCCCCTGGCTCCGCCGGTAGCCTGGCCCACGATGTCAGCCCGCGGCGCGCCAAGGAAACGGTCCCGGGCAAGCACAGGAGCGGACCACTGATGGCCGTCGAGCAGGTGCTGCTCGCCCAGCCCCGTGGGTTCTGCGCCGGGGTCGAGATGGCGATCAAGGCGCTGGCGTGGATGCTGCGGATCTTCGATCCGCCCGTGTACTGCTACCACGAGATCGTCCACAACCGCTTGGTCGTGGACCGCTTCTGCGAGCTGGGCGTGGTGTTCGTGGACGACATCGCCGAGGTGCCGCCGGGTGCGCCCCTGATGCTCTCCGCGCATGGCACCGCACCCGAGATCGTGGAGGCGGCACGCGCGGACGGCCGCTTCGTGGTGAACGCGGTGTGCCCCCTCGTGACGAAGGTCCACCACGAGGCGAAGGTCCGGGCCCAGAAGGGATTCACCATCCTCTACGTCGGCCACGACGGCCACGACGAGGCGGTGGGGACCCTCGCCGTCGCGCCCGACGCCATGCGCCTGATCGAGGCCGACGGCGATCTCGATGCCGCGGTGCCCACGATCACCGAGCCCTCCAAGGTGGCCCTGCTCGCCCAGACCACCCTGGCCCTGGAGGAATGGCAGGGCGTCATGGAGCAGGCCCAGGAGCGGTTCCCGGGACTGTGGACGGCAGCCCGCAACGACCTCTGCTTCGCCACCACGAACCGCCAGGCCGCGCTCCGCGCCATCGCCGACAAGGCCGACGCCATCATCGTGATCGGCAGTGCCAACTCCTCCAACACGCTCGCCCTCACCCGCGTCGCACTCAACGCGGGTTGCCGCTACGTGGTCCGCGTCGACGGTCCGGACCAGCTCGATCTCGCCGCGCTGGGCGACGCGCGCGTCGTGGGCGTGACCGCCGGCGCGAGCGCGCCCGAGAGCGTCGTGCAACAGATCGTGGACAAGCTCGCGCCGACGAAGGGCACGGTGCCGGTGTTCGTGACCGACGAGGACGAGTACTTCCCGCCCCCTCGGGAGCTGCGGGAGCTGGTGCCCGCGCTCGACGCCCTGGCCACGTTCGTGTTCGGTGGCGATCCGGAGGCGGCTCGGCCGTTGAGCGGCCCGTTCAACGACGACCGGGCCGCCAGCGCCTCACGCGTGCTCGCGGACCTCGACACCTGAGGTCGGCCTCCCGGTCGCCCGCGCCGAGGCGCTCGTGAACGACACCTGGAGCGCCTCGGTCAGGCGCTCGGTGAGCTCAACCACGTCTCGTCGGCGACCGGGCGAGGCGCCGGAGGCGGCCACCACCGGTGCACCGATCACGACGACCACCCGGGCCGGGTGGCGTCGCCACCGCGTGCCGGCCCGCAGCCGCTCACTGCCGCCGATGCCCACGGGCAGGATCGGGACGCCCGCGCGCAGCGCCACGTAGGCGACACCGTCCAGGAGCGGCCCCAGCGTCGGGCCCGCGTGGCGCGTCCCCTCCGGGAAGATGGCCACCGGCTCCCCGGACGCGAGCACGTCGCCCAACGCCCGCAGGGCCGCGCGATCGACGCCGTGACGGTGCACCGGGATCGCCCCCAGTGCCCCGAACAGCCTCCGGCCGATCCAGGTACCGAACAGCTCCTGCTTGGCCAGGAAGCGGAGACGGCGCCGGGTCACGAACGCGGCAAAGGGAACATCGGCTGCGGACCGGTGCGACGCGGCGGCGATGTAGACGCCGCGCGACGGGACGTGCTCCTTGCCGTGGACGCGTACACGGAACAGCACCTTGAAGGTGGAGAGCACCAGTGCGCGCGCGACGCGGTACGTCACGAGGTCGAACGCTTCCGGCCCCGGGCCTGGGCGACGATCTGGGCCACGGTGTCGTCGATCGCATGGGTCGTGGTGTCGATGACCAGCGCGTCGGGCGCCGGGCGCAACGGGGACGCCGCCCGAGACGAGTCGAGGGTGTCCCGTGCCTCGAGCGCGGCCCGGACCTCCTCGTGCGAGACCTCGCGACGGGCGCCGGCCTCATCGACCCGGCGCCGGCGGGTCCGCTCCGACTCGCTCGCGGTGAGAAACACCTTGACCGTCGCGTCCGGGAACACCACCGTCCCGATGTCCCGCCCCTCGACGACCCCACCGCCGTGCGCGGCGCCCCACGCCCGCTGGTGCGCAACGAGCACCTCGCGCACCGGAGGATGGGCTGCGACCCGGGACACGTGCGCCGTCACCTGCGGGCCGCGAATCGCGTCGGTCACATCCCGACCGTCCAAGGTGACCCGGTCGCCCACCTCGATCCGGGCCGTGCTCGCGATGGCCGCGCACCGCCGCGCATCGTCCGGGTCCGCACCGTCCTCGAGCACGGCCAAGGCGACGGCGCGGTACATCGCGCCGGTGTCCAGGACCTCCAACCCCAGGATCTCGGCGACTCGGCGGGCGACCGTCGATTTCCCGGCCCCCGACGGCCCGTCGATGGCCACCACGAGCGTCGTCACTCGGCCTGCCCGCCCAGCCTCGCCAGGGCGACGGCGAAGCCCGGGTACGAGCTCGCCACCGCGGGCCAGCCCCCGATGCGGGACGAGCCCTCCACCGCGCCGGCGAGCACGGCCAGGGCCATGGCGATCCGATGGTCGCCGTGACTCTGGGCGTTGCCCGCGTGCGGTGAGGCGCCGGTGACGGCCAACGCGTCCTCGCGTTCGGTGACCTCCACCCCGAAGTTCGGGAGCTCGGCGGCCAACGCCGCGATGCGATCGCTCTCCTTGACGCGCAGCTCCCCCGCGTCCCGGAACTCGGTGGTGCCGTTCGCGAATGCCGCGGCCACCGCCAGGATCGGGATCTCGTCGATGAGGGTCGGGATCTCGTCGCCCTCGACCACGGTGCCCACCAGGGTGGAGGAGCGTGCGACGAGATCACCCACCGGCTCGCCCAGGCGCTCATCGCGTGCGTGCACCTCGATCGACGCGCCCATGCGCTCCAAGACGCGCACGAACCCGATCCGGGCCGGGTTGAGCGCCACGTCCTCCACGACCACGTCCGAGCCCGGCACCACGATCGCGGCGACCAGGAGGAACGCCGCCGACGACGGATCCCCGGGGACGTCGAACTCGAACGGAGCCGGGGCGCCCGCGCGCAGCTCCACCGTGCGCGCGTTCACCCGCGTCACGGGCACGCCCAAGGCGGTGAGCATGCGCTCGGTGTGGTCGCGGCTCGGGCGCGGCTCGGTCACCCGGGTGACGCCTCGGGCCTGGAGCCCGGCGAGCAGGATCGCGCTCTTGACCTGCGCGCTGGGCACCTCGAGCTCGATGTCGGCGCCCACGAGCGCGCCGCCGTGAATCGTGAGCGGCGGGTACTCGCCGTCGTCGCGGCCGTCCACGGTTGCGCCCATCGCGCGCAGCGGGGCGACGACACGGCGCATCGGGCGCGTGCTCAGCGACGCGTCGCCGGTCAGCACGCAGCGGAACGGTCGCCCCGCCAGCACTCCCAGGAGCATCCGCATCGTCGTGCCCGAGTTGCGGCAGTCGAGCACCGTGCCCGGCTCACGCAACGACTCCGCGCCGTGCGATTCGAGCCGCGCACAGCCCGCGTCGTCGTACGCCACCGCGAGGCCAAGCACCTGCAGCGTGTCGAGGGTGGCCGCGACGTCGTCGCCATCGGGCAGCTCGCGCACCTCTGAGGCTCCGTCGGCGAGCGCCGCCAACAGGAGGGCCCGGTGCGAGAGTGCCTTGTCGCCGGGGACGCGGACCCGGCCCCGCCGCGCCCGCGGACCGGCGACGGTGAGCACCTCGGGGAGCGGGGGCTCGCTCACGGCAGCGCGGAGGCCGAGTGCCGGTAGCCGCGTTCGTCGAGCGCGGCGCCGAGCGCGGCGGCCGTATCCGCGTCCACGGTGAGGATGAGCACGCCGCCCCCGCCCTCCACGGAGTGTGCGATCTCGAGGTCGACCACGTTGACGCCGAGTGTGGCGGGCAGCGTCGTCACTTCGGCCAGCACACCGGGCCGGTCGGGAACCGGCACGCGCAGCTCCACCAAAGCCGCGCCACCCGCGGCCCCGGTGGGAAGGCGCCGCCGCGCCCGCCGCGCCCGTTCGAGCAGCGCCAGCAGGCCGTCGCGATCCCGATCGGCGACCAGTGCCCGCACCGCGTCGAGTGAGTGCCGGTAGGAATCCAGGGCGACCACGATGGCATCGCGGTTCGCCACGCAGATGTCAGGCCAGATCGCGGGATGCCCGGCCGCGATGCGGGTCATGTCGCGGAAGCCCCCGGCTGCGAGTCGGAGGAGCGTTGCGTGCTCCTCGTCGCCGCTCGCGGCCATGTCCATCAGCGTGACCGCCGCCAGTTGCGGGACGTGGCTGACCACCGCGACCAGCTCGTCGTGGTGCTCGGGAGTGATCGCGATCACCTCCGCGCCCACATCGGCGACCAGGGCTCGCACCGCGGTGAACGCGCCCACCTGGGTCTCCTCGGTGGGGGTGAGCACCCACGTCGCGCCCACGAAGAGATCGGCGTCGGCGCCCTCCGGACCGTCCTGCTCGGAGCCGGCCATGGGGTGGCCACCCACGAACTTCGCGGCGGCGCCCGGACGTCCGGCGCGCACCGCGGCCACGATCGGCCCCTTGACCGAGCCGACGTCCGTCACGACCGGCGCGCCCGCGTCCAGGGCGGCCATCACTGCGCCCGGCACCTCGGTGACCGGTACCGCCACCACGACCACGTCTGCTCCGGCTACGGCGGCGGCCGCCGTCGGCACAACATCGTCGAGGGCACCTCGGGCCCGCGCGGCATCCGACCGGGCTCGATCCCGGTCGTGGCCCCGCACCGACCAGCCGGCGCGGCGCAGCGCCAACCCCACCGAGGCGCCCACGAGCCCTGTGCCGACGACCGTGGCCCGGCTCACTCCGGCAGGTCGTCGCGCAGCGACCGCGCTCCGTCGAGGTACACGTGATGGAGCTCGGTGCGGGAGCGCTCCGTGTAGCAATGCACCAACACCCTGATCACCATCGGCATCCCATGGGCGATCGCGAGCTCCCGTGCGCACAGGAGCGGCACATCGCCCAGCCCCATGCTCCGCGCGGCCGCGGCGGGGAACTCGGTGCTGAGATCCTCGGTCGCGGTGAAGATGATGCTCACGAGGTCGTCATGCGCCACCTCGTTGCGTGCGAGCAGCTCGCGCATCAGACGCTGCGTCTTGGCGCCGATCTCGGCCTTGGAGTCCTCGCTGCAGTTGATCGCGCCGCGGATCGCGTGGAGTCTCACGTGCGAACAGGTTAGTGCCCGGTCCCGGCATCGCCGGGGTTCGTTCCGGCCTCGTAGAGCGCGCGAACCTCGGACGCGCGCAACGGCCGCCAGTCACCGGGGCGCAACGCGCGATCTCGAAGCGGACCGATCCGCGTGCGGACCAGCCGCTCCACCGGATGGCCGATCGCCTCGCACATCCTGCGCACCTGGCGGTTACGTCCTTCGTGGAGCGTGAGCTCCAGCACTGCTCGCTCGGCCTTGCGGGCGACCAGCCGCGCCCGCGCCGGTGCGGTCCGACCGTCCTCGAGCTCCACGCCGTCACGCAGCCGGCGCAACGCGTCACGCCCGGGCACGCCCAGCACCTCCGCGACGTAGGTCTTGGCCACTCCGTGGCTCGGGTGCGTGAGCAGCTGCGCCAGGTCGCCGTCGTTGGTGAGCAGGAGCAGCCCTTCGGTATCCATGTCCAGTCGCCCCACCGGGAAGACCCGACCCACGTCGCCCACGAGGTCGATCACCGTTCGGCGCCCCATCGGGTCACGCGCGGATGTCACCACGCCGACGGGCTTGCACAGCAGGAGGTACACGAGGTCCCCTCGGGTGGGCACCGGAACCCCGTCGACACACACCCGAGCGCGTTCCGGATCGGCGCGGTCGCCCAAGCACACCGTCGCACCGTCCACCTGCACGCGCCCGGCGCGGATCAGGTCCTCGCAGGCCCGGCGCGACCCGAGCCCGCCCGCGGCGAGGATCTTCTGGACTCGGATCCCCGGATCGTTTTCGGACGCCTCGCGGGCGCGATCCCGCACGGATGGCGGTGTCAGACGGGCGTCACGCCCGGGTGGCGGAAACCACCGGGGGCGTCGCCATCGACGGTGCTCCCGGCCGCCGGCGCCTCGGAGATCCGAAGACCGCGCTCCAAGGCATCGACCACCGTCGCGTCGGGTACGAAGTCCGCCAGCGGCGGGAGGTCGGCCAACGAGTCCAGGCCGAGGCGTTCGAGGAAGGCGCGAGTCGTGCCGTACAGGACCGCGAGCCCCGGACCCGGATCGCGCCCGACCTCGGCGATGTAGCCGCGCTGCGCGAGCGTGTTGAGCGTCGTCTCCACGTCCACGCCCCGGATCGCCGAGATTTGGCCCCGCGAGATCGGTTGCTTGTACGCCACCACCGCCAGCGTCTCGAGGGCGGGACCGGAGAGGCGCACGTGCTGGCCCTCGAGCACGAAGCGCTCCACGTAGGGCGCGAGTTCCGGATGGGTCTGCAACCGGTAGCCGCCGGCGATCCGGGTCAGCACGAATCCCCGGCCCTCGCGTTCGTATTCCGCCGAGAGCGCGCGGCACAGCTCCTCCACCCGATCCACCCCCAGCTCCAGGAGCTGCGCGAGGAACCGGGGCTCGACCGGTTCGACCGCGGCCACGAGCACGGCCTCGATCGCGCGGCGCGCCTCGTGGTCGGCGGGGCTCGCGTCCTCTGGGATCACGAGTCCCCCGACGAGCGGGAAGCGGTTCCACCGGCCACCGTGCCCCCGCCCTCGCGGTGAGGGTGGTCGTCCCAATCGGCGACGCTCATCGTGTCGAGCACCGCCGCGGTTGCCAGTCGTCGTACTCGGATCTCCGTGAAGGTCGACATCTGCTCGAGCTCGACGATCCCCTGCTTGTACAGCTCGAGCACCGCGAGGAACCGCACGATCACGGTGAGGCGATCGGTCACGTCGTGGGTGAGCGCACGGAACGACACTGCGCCCTGTTCGGGGAGCTCGGCCAGGACCGCGTCGATGGCGTCGGCCACACTCGCCCGGATGGGAGCCACGTGGTCGGTGTCCACCTCGGTGGGCGGTCGACGCTCGAGGGTGCGCACCATGGCCTTCCGTATCGCCTCCGGGCGCACACCGTCGAGCGGATCCGGGAGCAGCGACCGGAACGGCTCCTCGGGACCTGCCGACCGCCCCACGCTGAGGGCCGCGGTGCGGATCCGACCCGCCAACGCGCCGGCCGCGTCCTTGAAGGTCTTGGCGTCGAGCAGTCGGGCCAGGAGCAGGTCACGCTCCTCGAAGCGCAAGAGCTCCTCGTCGAAGTCCGCCAGGGCCCGGCCGGGGAGCAAGCGCCGGGACTTGAGCTCCACGAGCACCGCGGCGATCAGGAGGAACTCGGTGGCGACCTCCAGGTCGAGCGACTCCATGCGGTCGAGCTCGGTGAGGTACGCGTCCACGATGGTGGCCAGCGACACCTCCCAGAGATCGACCTCCTCGGTCAGGATCAGGTGCAGCAACAGGTCGAACGGACCCTCGAAGGCCTCGGTCCGCACTTCGTAGCCCATCGTGGTCAAGATAGCGCCGGGGTCGCGCGCGGTCGCGCCGCTAGCGTTGGCGCCCGATGGCACGGGTCTTCTCGGGAATCCAGCCGACGGGTGACATGCACCTGGGGAACTACCTCGGGGCGATCCGCCATTGGGTCGCCCACCAGGACTCGACGACCGACGAGACGCTGTACTGCGTCGTCGACCTGCACGCCATGACGATGCCCTACGAGCCCGCCGACCTGGCGCGACGCACGCGTGAGACCGCGGCGCTCCTGCTCGCCGCGGGACTCGACCCCGACCGCTGCGTCCTCTTCGCCCAGAGCCACGTACCCGCGCACACCGAGCTCACCTGGATCCTCAACTGCATCGCCACCTTCGGCGAGCTCCGGCGCATGACGCAGTTCAAGGACAAGGGTCGGGCGCAAGCGAGCGTGACCGTGGGCCTGTTCGACTATCCGGTGCTCATGGCGGCCGACATCCTCGCCTACGACGCCGACAAGGTGCCGGTGGGCGACGATCAGCGCCAGCATCTCGAGCTGGCGCGGGATATGGCCATGCGGTTCAACCACCGATTCGGTCCCACGCTCGTGGTGCCGGAGGCGGCCATCCCGCCCGTCGCGGCCCGGGTCATGGACCTCCAGCATCCCGACCGCAAGATGTCCAAGTCCGCCGACTCGCCGAACGGCACCATCGCCCTCCTCGACGAACCCGAGGTGATCCGCAAGCGCGTGATGTCGGCGGTGACCGACTCGGGCAGCGACATCCGCTTCGATCCCGAGGCCAAGCCCGGGGTCTCGAACCTGCTGACCATCCTCGCTGCATCCGCCGATCGCGCGGTGGCGGCCGTCGCGGCGGACCTCGACGGTGCGGGCTACGGCACGCTCAAGGAGGCGGTGGCGTCCTCGGTGACCGAGCTCTTGGCCCCGATTCGGGTCCGCTACGGCGAGCTCACCGCGCAGCCTTCGAGGCTGGACGCGGTGCTGGCCGAGGGCGCGGCACAGGCCCGGGCGCTCTCGGCGCCCGTGCTGGCGCGCGTGCGCGCCGCCGTCGGCCTGCTCTGAGAGACACGACCAGAGGATTGGGCGGCGACGAGCGCAGCGAGGAGCTCGCCGGAGCAGCGAGCGCCCGCGAGCCGGGTAACCCGGCGAGCAGCGAGCGCGACCAGAACGTCGTCAGTCGTCGTCCGCCTCGAGGAGGGCGGCCACGACGTGGGCCGGGAACCCCACGTCGGCCGAGTCGGGGCGGTGGTGCGCACCGGCCCAGCGCTGGGCCTCGGGCCGGGCGGCGACCATGCGCAGGCGGTCCTCTCCCAGCTCGGCATGGCGCAGGTACAGACCCACCCGGCGCGTGATGCCCCGCTTGGCCGACCAGACCTCGGCCATGTCGGGGGCCGCGAGCCCGGCGAGGGTCGCACCCACCCGCCCGAGCACCCCGAGGCGGGCGTCGAGCTTGCCCACGTCGTGCAGCAGCGCCGCGGCGACCCACCGGGGGTCGTCGGCATCGGGTGTGGAACCCAATGCCCTCGCAACGCGACGCGCCACCGCGATCGAATGACGCCGGTCGTGGCGTGGCAGCTGTCGCCAGAGCGCGAGCTCGCCATCGGACAGGATCTCCTCGACCCACGCCCGCTCCGAGAGCCGTGGCCCCCGGGGGATGATCGCACCGAGGAAGCGCCGCACGAGATGGCGCGCGCGCCGCGTCACCGGACCACGAAGTCGCGGAGGAGATCGAAGAACGGGTCGACGATCGTGCGCACGATGCCCGTGGCGAAGACCAGTACCACGAGGACGAGCAGCCCGTATGGCCTCACGCGGTACCAGGTCGGGAGCCAACGCGCCGGCAGCAGCCGCTCGAGGAGGGCCGACCCGTCGAGGGGCGGGATGGGCAGCAGGTTGAACAGCCCGAGCAAGAGGTTCACGAGCGCGAACGCGAACGCGATCTGGAGGGCGAGGTCGGGGGTGGCTCGATCGATCGTGTCGGCGAGCGGCTCGCCGCTCCGCACCAGCGCACGAGCCACGAGCGCGCCGCCCGCCATCAGGATCAGGTTGGTGGCCGGGCCGGCGAGGCTCACGAGCACCATGTCACGGCGCGGCTTGCGCAGCCGGGCCGGGTTCACGGGCACCGGCTTGGCGTAGCCCAGTACGGGCGCGCCCGCGAGCGCTCCCATCGCGGGGAGGATCACGGACCCGAACGGGTCGATGTGGCGCAGCGGGTTGAGCGAGAGCCGCCCGGCCCGCTTGGCCGTGTCGTCACCGAGCCACAACGCCACCACGCCGTGGCTGATCTCGTGGAGGATCACCGCCACGACGAGGCATCCGAAGAGAATCAGCGCCTCGCGTGCGGGCACCGGTCAGCGGCGGCGTGGGCGAGCAGCCGTGTTCACGTTGGTGCGGGCCCACGGGACGGCCTCGAGGCGCTCGGGGGCGACGGGCTCCCCCGTCACCTCGTCGATGCCATAGGTGCCGGCATCCAGTCGGTCCAGCGCGGCCTGGATCTCCTCCAGCGTCTCACGGAGCCGACCGGCCAGCGCCTCGATCTCGCCCCGCTCGGCGGTCACCTGGCTGGAATCGGCGAAGCCCTCGTCGAACGTGAGGGGGGCATCGGGGCCCAGGCCCAGCTCGGCGAGCTGGGTCTGCATCCGGTCCCGCTCGCCGACCAGCCGCGCGCGCATCGCCTGCTGAGAGATCTCGGCCATGGGCAATGCTAACCCCCCTCCTCCAACCCCGAACCCCCACATGATTCGGGCGTTCGGGGGGCATTCCGAGCCCCAGCCGACCGGGGCCCGCTACCCGCCGGGGGATCGGGCCCGGGGATGGGCCCGCAGGAAGGCCGCCCGCAGACGCTCGGGCGAGACCTTCGTGTACACCTGGGTGGTCGAGACGCTGGCATGGCCCAGGAGCTCCTGGACCACTCGCAGGTCGGCACCCCGATCGAGCATGTGGGTGGCACAGGAGTGCCGCAGCACGTGGGGGTGGACCCGCTCGCCGAGACCGGCGCGGCGGCCCGCGGTCCGCACGATGCCCCAGCACCCCTGGCGCGTGAGCCGTCGCCCCCGAGCGTTGAGGAAGACCGCGTCGCGCTCGGGTGCGCCGGCGCCGGCCTCCGCGATCAACGGGCGGCCCTGCTCGAGGTAGGCGGCGACCGCGGCCCGGGCCGGCCGGCCGAGAGGGACGATTCGCTCCTTCCCCCCCTTCCCCAGCACCCGCACGAGACCCCGCTCGAGGTCCACGTCACCCCGGTCGAGCCCGACCAGCTCCGAGATGCGGACGCCCGCGCCATAGAGGACCTCGAGAAGCGCCCGGTCCCGCAGCCGGCGCGGCTCGGAGCCTTCGGCGCTGCCCAGCAGCGCGATCACCTCGGCCTCGTCCAGCGGCTTGGGCAATCCGGGTGCGACGCGTGGTCCCAGGAGCTCGTCGCCGGGATCGGACGGCGCGATGTCCTCGTCGACGCAGAAGCGGTGGAACGACCTCACGGCCACGAGCGCACGCGCGACCGACGCGGGCGCGTAGCGCGCCCGGCCGTCGTCACCGCGGGCGCGGGCGAGATGGCGCGCGTACTGCGCGACCGCCGCCGGCGTCACGTCCTTCGGAGCACGGATGCCCCGGCGGCGCAGGAACACGATGTACGCGTCCAGGTCACGGCGGTACGCGACGACGGTGTTGGCGCGCAAGCCCCGCTCGATGGCGATGAAGTCCACGAACTCCTCGAGCGCGCGAACGAGTCCATCGGATGACCCGGCGGGCTCGGCGGGCTCGGCGGACTCGGGGGATCGCGCACCGGTCATCCCGTCCCGCCTCGCCCCGCCTCGTCCCGGCTCGTCTCGTCTCGGCCGGTCGCGTCCGGGGGCGGCGAGCCGCGAAGGAGCTCCCGGGCGAGCAAGAGCCCCACGATGGACTTGGCATCCACCAGCTCCCCGCGTGCGATCAGGTCGTGGACGTCCGCGAGGCGCACGCGCTCCACGGTCATCTCGGCTTCCTCCTCGCGCACCGGATGCGCGGTGTGTAGCGGTACGAGGTCCAATGCCGCGAACACGTGGCTGTACTCGTCACAGAAGCCAGGAGAGTTGTAAAACTCGCCGAGCTTCACGAGCCGGCCCGCGCGCATGCCGATCTCCTCCTCGAGCTCCCGCGCCGCGGCCTCGTGGGGAGCCTCGTGGGCAACGTCGCGCTTGCCGGCCGGAACCTCGAGGAGGTGCCGCCCGATCGCGGCGCGGTACTGCCGTACGCACAGCGCGTGGGTGGCATCAGGATCGATCGGGACCACCACCACCGCACCGGGATGTCGCACCACGAAGCGCTCGAACGATTCGCCGTCCGGTCCCTCCACCTCCAGGGCTTCGAGCTCGAGAAAGCCTCCGGCCCATTGCGTCGTGCGCGACACGACGCGGAAACCGGTCACGCCGACGGTGCGGCGCCCGACGTCGTGATCGGCAGGTGCGGCGCTCGCCCCTCGGCCCGTTCCGCCGCCGCTCGGACGAACGCCGCGAAGAGCGGATGGGGTCGATCCGGCCTGCTCGTGAACTCGGGGTGGGCCTGGGTGGCCACGAAGAACGGGTGCGCGTCGGTCGTCAGCTCCACGAACTCCACCAACCGCCCATCGGGCGAGGTGCCGGAACAGATCAATCCCGCGGCCTCGAGCCGCGCCCGGTACCGGTTGTTGACCTCGTACCGATGCCGGTGACGCTCGTACACGATCTCTGCACCGTAGGCCCGCTGCACGATCGATCCCGGCACCAACCGCGCGGGGTACGTCCCCAGGCGCATCGTGCCCCCGTAGTCCGCAATCTCGCGTTGGGTATCCATGAGATCGATGACCGGATGCGGTGTGTGCGCATCGAACTCACTGGAGTTGGCACCGGCGAGGCCGCACGCATCCCGGGCGAACTCGATGACCGCACACTGCATGCCGAGACACAGGCCGAGGAACGGGATCCGGTGCTCGCGGGCGTAGCCCGCCGCCGCGATCTTGCCCTCGATCCCGCGAAAGCCGAAGCCACCCGGGATCACGATGCCGTCGAGCTCGCGGAGCCGCCCCTCGGCGAGCAGGCCCTCGGCGTCGTCCGAGGCGATCCAGTCGATCTCCACCCGAGCCCCCGCGCCGTAGCCGCCGTGACGCATCGCCTCGACCACCGAGAGGTACGCGTCCGGGAGGTTGACGTACTTCCCGACGAGCCCGATGCGGACCACCTGGTCGATGATCCGGATGCCCTCGACGAGCGCCTGCCAGGCCGCGAGGTCCGGCTCACGGGGCTCGAGCTGGAGCACACGGCACACGTAGTCGTCGAGCCCCTCCTCGTGCAGCACGAGCGGGATCTCGTAGATCGAGTCCGCGTCGATAGCGGAGACGATGCCCTCCTCGGGGACGTCGCAGAGCTGAGAGATCTTCTCCTTGAGACGGAGCGGGATGGGACGGTCGGAGCGGCAGACCATGGCGTCGGGCTGGATGCCCCGGCTGCGCAGCTCGGTGACCGAGTGCTGGGTGGGCTTGGTCTTCTGCTCGCCCGAGGGGCCGATGAACGGCACGAGCGTGACGTGCACGTAGAAGACGTTGTCGCGGCCGACGTCCTTGCGGAACTGCCGGATCGCCTCGAGGAACGGCAGGATCTCGATGTCGCCGACGGTCCCGCCGATCTCGGTGATCACCACGTCCACGTCGTCGTCGGCGAGGCGGAGGATGCGTTCCTTGATCTCGTCGGTGATATGGGGAATCACCTGGACGGTCTGGCCGAGGTACGCGCCGCGCCGCTCCTTGGCCAGCACTTCCTGGTAGATCGATCCGGTGGTGGCGTTCGACTTCTTCGTCAACGGCACATCGATGAACCGCTCGTAGTGACCGAGATCGAGATCCGTCTCACCGCCGTCATCGGTGACGAAGACCTCGCCGTGCTGGAACGGATTCATCGTGCCGGGATCGACGTTGATGTACGGGTCGAGCTTCTGCATCGTGACCCGCAGTCCCCGGGCCTTGAGCAGTCGTCCGAGCGAAGCAGCGGTGAGTCCCTTGCCGAGGCTGGAAGCGACCCCACCGGTTACGAAGATGTGCTTCGCCACGGGACCGCAGGTTATCACGGTGGCACCGGGACACCGGGGAACGACTCGGCCTCACCCGGTCCCGCGCGGCGACGACCCGCGCGATCGAACGCGCGCAGCGGCGGTACCCGCTCGATCAGATCGCTGAACGACACCAGCTCGGCGGCGACGTTCGCCACCACCAGCACCGCGAGCGCGGTGATCCGCGATGCCTCGCCCCGCCCGAGCACCACGCCGAGCCCCAACGTGGCCCCGATCACGTTCGCCCCCGTGTCCCCAAGCATCAGGCGCTCGCGCAGGTCCGGGATCAACAGGGCCAGCGCGCCGCCGATCACCGGGGCGATGGCTACCCCCACCGCCCCGGTGCCGAGCACGATGCCGAGCGGCACGTAGGCCAGCAGGGCGGCCTTGATCGTGCGTCCGGGGGCACGGTCCAAGAGGTTCCCGAGATTGGCGCTCAACGCGATCAGGACCGCGTCCACCACAAGCCGGCGCCCGGAGGCGAAGCCGGGTGTGGCCACCAGCACCACCGCGACACCGGCACCCCCAAGGAGCTTGATCAGGCCCGTCGTGAGCTCCCCCCGCACCGCCGCGCGCACGTGACCCGCGAAGCCACGGGCATCGCCCGTGGCGAGCAGGTCGTCGATCAGCCCCAGGAGGCCGAACCCGAACGCGGCAAAGAGCACCTCGCTGCGTGCCACGCTGAGGCCGGCGGCCTCGCCGACGCCGAGTGCCCCGAACACCGCACGCCCCGCCTCGATGACGAGGACCGCCAGGACGATCAGGACACCGCCGGCCGTCGGTACGGTCACCCCCCGGTAGTTCGTGCGGTGCAGGAACGGGGACTCGAACATCCGCCCCGCGGCGATGCGGAGGAAGTGTACGGTGAGCGCACCGACCGCGACGCCGAGCACGACGCTCATCGCGCCGCCGCGCTCACAGCCGGACCCGGCCCGGGCGCGGCCCCGGGCGAGTCGTGCTTCACGCCGAACGCAGCACCATCACGACCGAGGTCCCACCCCAGCACCGCGAGCGCGACCACGACGACGAGCCCGGAAACCGCGATGCCCCCCGATTGGGTGACACAGCCCAGGATCCCGAGCAACCCGAGCGCGGCGGCCGTGGTCACGCCACCGGGCATCCGGGCCACGAGCCCACGTAGCTGCGCGCGTCGGGTGATCCAGCACCACCCGAGCCCCGCCAACGCGAACGGCACCAGGATCCCCAGCCTCGCGTCGCCGAACGAGCGCGCGCCCGCGGCGAGGCGCCGCATCACCGTGGTCCCCAGCACCGAGACCCCCTCCGCGTCCGCTCGCTCGAGCAGACGCGCCACGTGGGACCGGTGGGCCCCGTCCAGCGCGACGTCTACCGCGACCAGCGCGACGGCAACGGCGCCGGCGAGCACCACGACCGCCACGACGGCTGCGGCCGGCCCACGGAAGGCCATACCTAATCGCCGCCGCACCCCGGTGCCGGCCCGCGCGACCGCAACCAGGGCGAACGGGGGGATCATCGCCACCGCGCCGCCCAGGTCGGCGCCGAGGAACGGGAGTCCGGTCACGAGCACGCATGCGCCGAGCAGCGCAACGGCCACGCGCCCTCCAAGGCGTGCTCCCAGGCGCGTGGCGAGCATCGGTGCCACCACGAGCGCGCTCGCCCCCAGCACCGCCCACGATCCGTCGGTGAGCCCATCAAATCTTCCCCCCGTTCCCGGCGAGGGACCGAGGGGGGTGACGAACTGCAACGGCGTGCCCACGATCGTGTCGACGCCGAGCAGCACCACGAGGCCGCCCAGCGCGAGCAGGAGCGGATCGGTACGCGTCACGCGCCCCAGCTCGTGGCCCACCGCGGTCAGCACCGCCGCGAGCCCGAGCAGTGCCGCCCAGTACACAAGACCGCTCGTGCGCTCGATCGGCACGAGCCCCAGGAGATACGTGCTCGCGAGGAATGCGGGCAGGTACAGCGCCAACGCCCGCAGCGCCGTGCTCGGGGACCGGGACTTCGAACGCCTCGCTCCCACCACGAGGGCCAGCGCGAGCGCCGCCAAGCCGAGCACCACGAGCGCCACCTCCACGCCCGCCCGCCGGGCAGCGGTGAACTCGGCCGCTTCGGCTTCGTCGGCGAGGAGCGCAGCCCGACCGCGCGCCGCGGACGGACCCTCGACCACCTCCATGGCGCGTCCCGTCATTGCCGCCGGGCGCGCCACACCCAATTGGTCGAGGATCGTGGGCGCGATGTCGGTGACCTGTACGAAGCCGGCTCGACGCGTGGTGCCCGAGCGCAACAGCCCCGGATCCACACCGGGCGCGTGCAGGCTCGCGATCGTCAACGTCGTCGTCTCGGGCAGGGCCGCCGGAGCCACGACGAGCACCGCATCGGTGGTGGTGTCGACATGGTCGAGGAGCGCACCCACGAGCCGATCCGAGCGGCGGAGCGCGGCATCGAAGAGGTGCTCGCGCTGCTCGAGCGTGGTCACGGCCGCGTAGTTGACGGCCCGAACGAGATCCGAGCCCTCCACCAGCACCA
>CAZCYE010000016.1:0-24852 GCA_964502775.1 uncultured Bifidobacteriaceae bacterium
AACAGGCGCCGCGCGCGGCGCGGATAGCCCAGGCGCCCCCAGGCGGCGATGACCGCCCCGGGGCCGGCCGCGGCGGTGACGTCGGGCGTCGGGAACTGCGCCACGAACGGCGCCCATACAGCCTCGACGCGCGCCGCCTGGGTCTGGGTGAGCATCACCTCGGCCACGAGCACACCCCAGCGGTCGCGCGTGGCGCGCCAGGGCAGGTGGTGACGCCCGCGGTCGTGGTACCAGCGCGCCAGTGGTGGGGCCGGCCCGGCCCCCGCTCGGAGGCGTCCGTTCACGACGAGCAGTTGATCGTGACGTTGGAGCCGTGCTGCACCTGCGTACCGCCGGTCGGGTTCTGCGAGCTGACCGTGGCGGTGGGGGTACCGCAGTTGGCCGTCACACCGAAGCCCTGGGCTTGCAGCGTCGAGATGGCGTCGTCGCGCTGGTAGCCGACGACGTTCGGGACGGGCACCGTATCCGGACCGGTGGAAACGTAGAGCCGCACCGTTGAGCCCTTGGGCAACGGCGTGTTGACCGCCGGGTTGGTACCGATGGCCTGGCCCGCGGGCACGGTGTTGCTCGGAGCGGGCACGAGCTCCACCACGAACCCGGCGTCCCGGAGCGTCGCCGACGCGGCGGCTTGGCTCTGGCCCACCACGCTCGGCACCGGCACCAGGGGCTCCTTCACCACGGTGAGCTTGACGGTGGTGCCGCGATCCACCTTGGCGCGCGCCGCGGGATCCTGGGAGAGGACCTCGCCGGGCGCCTTGTCTGCTGGTGCGTCCACGTCGATGCGCTCGGCGACCAGGCCCCGATTGCGCAGGATCTCGGCCGCCTCGTCGAACTGCTTGCCCACGAGGTCGGGCACCGTCACCTCGGTGCTGCTCACGTACAGCCGCACGGTGCGTCCCTTGGCCAGGAGACGCCCGGCTTCGGGGTTCTGGCGGAACACGTGGTCCACCTCCACGTCGGAGTTCTCCGCGTCGATTCGCTCCACCTTGAAGTTGGCTCCCTCGACACCCCGGATCCTTGCCGCGGCCTCCTCGTAGGTGGGGTTGCCCGTCGCCACGTCGGGGACCTCGAAGGTGGGCACCTCCGCTTTGTCCTTGCCGAACACCTGCTCGCGCAGCGACGGTACGAGCATCACCGCGAGCAGCCCGGCGAGCAGGCCGAGGCCGACGATGGTGACGATGGTCCCGCCCATGCGCCGACCGGAGCGGTCGTCGTGCGCAAGGGTGGGTGCCGGCATGAGTGGAGCAGCCGCCACGGTCACGTCGTTGTTGCCGTTCCCGGCGAGGCTGCCGACGGGCTCGCGGCCGCGCTCGAAGCGCACGAGGTCGTCGCGCAGCTCATCGGCGGTCTGATACCGGCGGTCCGCGTTCTTGGCCATGGCCCCGGCGATGATCCGCTCGAACTCCGGCGGCACGTCGGCCACCTTGATGGAGGGACGGACGGGGGCCTCGTGCACGTGCTTCATGGCCACGGCCACGGGGGTGTCGGCCGCGAAGGGCGCCGCGCCGGTCACCATCTCGTACAACACCACGCCGAGCGAGTACACGTCGGAGCGGCCGTCGACCGTGAAGCCCTGGGCCTGCTCGGGCGAGAAGTAGGTGGCGGTGCCCATCACCGCCCCCGTCTGGGTGAGGCCTTGGGCAGGGTCAGCCGGGTTGGCGGCGATGCCGAAGTCGGCCACCTTCACCTGGCCGTTGGTCGTGATCAGCACGTTGCCGGGCTTGATGTCGCGGTGCACCACGCCATGACGGTGAGCGAACGCCAACGCGTCGGCGATCTCCGCGCTGATGGCCGCAGCCTGGGTGGCGCCGAGCGGACCCTGGGCGCGGATGATGTCGCGCAACGACTGGCCGTCGACGTACTCCATGACGATGAAGTACGTGCCGTGCTCCTGGCCCCAGTCGTAGATCCCTACGATGCTGGCGTGGTTGAGCGCTGCCGCGCTCTGCGCCTCGCGGCGGAAGCGCTCCACGAAGCTGGGGTCGCGGGCGAACTCGGCGAAGAGCACCTTCACCGCTACGCGCCGGTCCAGCACCTCATCACGCGCGAGGTACACGTCGGCCATGCCGCCCCGAGCGATGTGACGCTCGATCACATAACGGTTCGCGAACACGTCGCCGGCTTGTGTCATCGGCGGCACAGGGTAGTGGCGGCGACCCCGAGATCAGCACCGCACGCGCGCCCACGCCCGCGGGCGCCGCTCACAGGTTGTTCTCCAGGGCAAAGGCGAGCATCCGGGCCGCGATCGGTGCCGACACGCGCCCGCCGCTGGCCTCGCTGCCCAGCACGCCGCCCCCCTCCACGAGCACCGACACCGCGTAGCGGGGCTCCTCGGCCGGCGCGAAGGCGATGAACCACGCATGCGCCCCGCTCACCACCTCGGCGGTGCCGGTCTTGCCGGCCACGGTGACGCCGGGGATGCGGGCGCGCGTGCCCGTGCCGCGCTCCACCACCTGCACCATCATCGCGGTCATCGCCGCGGCCACCTGGGGAGTGGTGGCGCGTCGCCACTCGCCCGGCTGCACTCTGCGCACGAGATCGCCGTCGCGAGTGCGGATCGCGGCCGCGACGTGGGGCTCCATGATCACGCCTCCGTTGCCGATCGCGGCCGCCACCAGCGCCATCTGGAGCGGTGTGGTGGCCACGTCACCCTGGCCGAAGCTGGCGAACGCGAACAGCGGCTGATTCTGGTCGAACGATCCGGGCCGGGGCCCCACGCTGGGCACCGCGCCCGGGATCAGGTCGATGGGTGGCGCGTCGCCGATCCCGAAGCGCCGCATCCCGGTCACAAACCGGTCCCCGAGCTCCAGGCCGAGCTGGCCGAAGGTGGTGTTGCACGACACCACGAGGCCTTCCGTGAGCGTGCCGCCACACGAGCTGCCGCCGGCGTTGCGCAGCACGTTGTCGGTGAGGGGCAGGTCGAGCTGGGTGCGCACGGGGAAGGTGCGGTCGGGCGTGGCGACGCCGTCCTCGATGGCCACCGTGGCGGTCACCACCTTGAAGGTGGACCCGGGCGCGAAGCGCTCGCGGTAGGCGCGGGGGAGATCGGGCTTGGCCGGGTCGGCTTGGAGTGCTTCGTAGTACTGCTGCACGGCCTGGGAGTCGTGGCCGGCGAGGGGCTGAGGGTCGAAGGACGGCGTCGAGTACATCGCCAGCACGGCTCCGGTCTGGAGGTCGAGCATCACCACCGACCCCTTCTGGCCGGCGAGCGCGGTCTGGGCCTCACGCTGCGCGGCGGCCGACATCGACAGCACCACCGTGCCGGTGGTTCCCGAGAAGAAGTCACCCAGGTCGGGGATGCCGAGTCCACGGCCAACGAGCGCGTCGTTGTAGGAGCGCTCCACACCGGTGTTGCCATACACGAACGACTGGTAGCCCACTACCTGGGAGAAGAGCTGACCGGTGGGGTACTCGCGCTGGTAGCGGAACTCGGTGCCGTCTCGGCTGCGTACGGACCGTGCGAGCACCTCGCCGTCGGCGCTCACGATCTCGCCCCGGGGCTTGTTGGCATCGCGCAGCGCGGCGCGCACGTTGCGGGGGTCGTTGGCGAGGTTGTCGGCGTCGACGATCTGGAGGTATGTGAGCTGGCCCACCAGCACCAGGATGAGCACCGCGAGCGCGATGCCCACCCGTCGGATGCCCCGGTTCACGGTCCCCCCGCCCCGACCGGTTGGCGCGACGACGCGCGGCCGCGCGCGCTGTCGTCAGAGATCCGCAGCAGCAACGCGAGGATCACCCAGTTGGCCAGCAGCGACGAGCCGCCGTAGGAGATGAACGGCAGGGTCACGCCGGTGAGCGGGATGACCTGGGTGACGCCACCGATGATCACGAAGCTCTGGAGCCCGATGATCGTGGTGAGACCCGCGGCGAACAGCTTGGGAAAGGGCCGCTCGGCGCCGAGCGCGATGCGGAACCCGGTGCCCACGAACAGCAGGATCGCGATCAGGATCGCCACCGTCCCCAGGAGGCCGAGCTCCTCCCCGATGGCCGAGAAGACGAAGTCGGTGGCCGCGTTGGGGATCTCCTGGGGGTTGCCGAGCCCGAGCCCGGTGCCGTCGAAGCCGCCCGTGCCCAGGCCGAACAGCGATTGCGTGAGCTGGAACCCCTCGTCCTGGGCGTACCGGAACGGCTCGAGCCAGGTGTCGACCCGGACCTGCACGTGGTCGAACATCTGGTAGGCACTGGCGGCGCTGCCCAGGAACAGCACCAGCGCGGTGAGCAGGTACGCGGCGCGCTCAGTCGCCGCGTACAGCATCGCCCCGAAGAGGGCGAAGAACAGCAGCGACGAACCCAGATCGCGCTGGCGCACCATGATGAGGATGGAGACGCCCCACGCGAGGATCAACGGCCCGAGGTGCTTGGCGCCGGGGAGCACCAGCCGGCCCAGGCGCCGGGTCCCGCTGGCGAGCAGCTCGCGCTTGTCCACGAGGTACGCGGCGAAGAACACGACGAGGAGCACCTTGGCGATCTCGCCGGGCTGGAAGTTGACCGGCCCGATCCGGATCCACAGACGCGCACCGTTGATCGTCCGCCCGATTCCGGGTGCCAGCGGCAACAACAAGGCCGCGATGCCGAGCAACAAGAACGTGTAGCGGTAGCGCTCGAGCGTGCGGACCCGGCGTACGACCGCGAGCGTGCCTACGAACGCGGCCACGCTCACTGCGGCCCACAGGGCTTGTCCTCGCCCCAGCTCGGGGTCGAGGCGGGCGACGGTCACGAAGCCGACGCCGTTGAGGAGCGCGGCGAGGGGGAGCAGCACCGGGTCGGCGCCGGGTGCGAGCCGTTGCACCGCGAGGTGCGCGATCACGAAGAGTCCGAGCAGGGCTAGGAGCAGCACCCAGAGATCAGGGGGGACATCGGGGCGATCCGCGAGCTGCACGAGCAGGTAGCCGACGCCCACGATCACCACCGCCAAGAGGCCGAGGGAGAGCTCGGTGCTCCGGCGCGGGGCCGAGCGCGCGGTGGCGACGCTCATGCCGGGGAGCCGCCCGCTCCGGCCCCGGTCCCATTCGTGGTCGTCGTCGTGGTCGTGCTGGTCCCGCTCGAGGAGCCGGTGTCGCCCGAGCGTTGCTCGATCAAGGCCGCGAGCTCGTCCTTGCGATCATTGGCGGCTTCGATCGAGGAGAACGTCTCACCCTCACGCACCGAGGCCCGGACCCGGGGGGGAAGCTCGTTCACCGGCAGGCCCACGAAGTCGGCCTCGAGCGCGGGGTCGAAGAAGAGGAAGCCGCCAGGGCGGCCGTCGAAGATCGCTACCCGGCCCTCGTACTCCCCCACGAAGTAGCCCCGGCGCGCGTACCAGAATGAGCCGCCGACCAGCAGTGCCAGCACGGCCACGAGCGGCACCAACCGGCGCGCGGTGCGCGCCAGCCGTCCGCGGGTGCGTGGGGGAGTAGGGCTCGAGGCGGCCGCTCGGGCCTCAGGCGGGCCGACGGGGGCGACGGGGGCGACGGGGGCGACGGCCACGGTGGGGTCGTCGTCGACCACGGGATCGACTGCGGAGGTGGTCTCGTCGTCGTCGATCACGTCGATCACGATCACGGTCACGTTGTCGAGCCCGCCGGCGTCGTTGGCCGCGGTCACGAGGGCGCGTGCAGCCTCGGTCGGGTCCGCCTCGCTCGCGAGCAGCACGGCGATCCCATCGTCGTCGACCATGCTGGTGAGTCCGTCCGAGCAGAGCAGCACGCGGTCGCCGCGTCGCAACCCCACCGGGTACGCGTCCACCTCCACCTCGGCGTCCATACCCAGTGCACGGGTGATCATGGACCGACGGGGATCGCTTCTGGCTTCTTCCTCGGTGAGCTCCCCCGCGTCCACGAGCTCCTGCACCAGGCTGTGGTCGGTGGTGATGCGAGCGAGCACGCCGTCACGCATCAGGTAGGCGCGCGAGTCCCCCACGTGTGCGATCTCCAGCGTGGCGTCGTCTCCGAACGTCGCGGCGGTGAGCGTGGTGCCCATCCCGCGGAGCTGGTCGTCAGCGGCGGCCTGGTCGTGCACGGCCTGGTTCGCACGCCGCACCGCGTCGGGTACGGACGCGCCCTCGGCGATGGCGGCTCGGAGCGCCTCCAGCGCGGTGGCGCTCGCCACCTCTCCGCCTTGGTGGCCACCCATTCCGTCGGCCACGGCCAGCAGCCCCGCGGTCGTGTCCACGAAAAAGGCGTCCTCGTTATGGTCGCGCGCGCGCCCCACGTCCGTGACGGAGCCCACCCCGAGCCGCAGCGTCATCGCACCAGCTCCGCGGTGGTCTGGCCGAACTGCACCCGGTCACCCCGCCGCAGGCGGGTGACGGCGACCACGGCTTCGCCATTGACCAAGGTGCCGTTGCGAGACTCCAGATCCTCGACGAAGACGTCACCGCCCCGGCGGAACACGCGGGCGTGCACCGTGGAGACGTAGTGATCGTCGGGCAGGACGATGCCGCAGCCCGCGCCGCGCCCGACGGTGATCTCATCGGCGAGTGGGAACACCTCCCCCGCGTGCTCGGGCGGGTCGATGATTCGCAACCGGGCACCCCGCTCTCGCCCCGTACGCCGCGCGGGAGCTTCGGCGTCCGTCGTTCCCCGCATCTCGCGCATGACGACGGTGACCACTCGCCACAAGAACAGGTACAGCAGCGCGAGGAACCCGTACTTGAGGACGGTCAGAACCGATTCGGGCACGGCACTCCGAGCACCCGCACGCGGGGTCTAGTCAGGACTCTTCGAAGCGAAGGACGGTGGTTCCCACCCGAATCTCGTCCCCATCGGTGAGTGGTTGCTCGCGGATCGGGACCCCGTTCACCACCGTCCCGTTCATGGAGTTCAGGTCGGTGATGACGAACCCGTGTCCGGCGGGCCGGATCTCGGCATGGCGTCGGGACGACCGCGGGTCGGTGACCACGATGTTGGCGTCGGGTGAACGACCGAGGGTCACCGGCTCCTCGCCCAGCTGCACGCGGCGACCGTCGGAGAGCACCACCGAGCCGACGCGGATCCCCTCGTGGATCTCGGCGGCCACGTCGCACTCGCCTGGGCGTAGCTCATCGTCGTCCACGAGCGTGACGGTGACCGGTCCGACGAACTGGTAGCCCTCCGCTCGGGCATGGTCACGCGCCATCTCGGCGAGCTCGCGGGCGAGCGCGTCGGCGAACTCCTGGAAGTGGCCGAAGTCCGAGGGTGAGAGGTACACGCCGATGTTGTTGGGGGCGATCGGCACTCCGTTGACGCCCATCGTGCGCTCGTCATCGAGGGTCCGGGCCACCTTGCGGCCCACCTCCACGGGCTGGAGGTCGCTGCGAAAGGCCTTGCCGAAGCTGCCTTCTACGAGGCGCTCGAGCCGGCGCTCGAAATCCTGGAGTCCCACGCCGGGAAGTGTACGTGCCAGGGCGTCGATTCGGCTGCGGGGGATTGCCGTTCCGTGAAGGGCCGTGGCCACCCCCGGAAGGTGAAGGCGGCCCCTCGCGCGCCGGGCACGCAGCGCTGTTAGCCGGCGGCGCGCGCACGGCCCACTGGTACGCTGACCCGCTCGGCGCTCGGGCGAGTGGCGGAATTGGCAGACGCGCAGGATTCAGGTTCCTGTGTCCGAAAGGACATGGGGGTTCAAGTCCCCCCTCGCCCACACCCACACCCTTGCCCCGCCCCGCCCGCGTCTCCTCCACGCGGCGTCGCCGAAGATGAGTTGGGCGACACGAGTCTCGTCACGGCGCGGTGGTTGGGCGCGCCCTCGATGCGCGGTCATCGAGCGACCAGCGTCCGGGGCCCGCCCACACGAGGTAGCCCATGATCGCCAACATGAGGGGGGCCACTCCCAGGTGGAACACCCCGCCCTCCACCCGGCCCGCGGTGGCGATCGCGCCCACCATGTCACCAGCCAGCCCGAGCGCGGCGAGGCGGGTGAGCAGACCGCTGATCAGCAGGATGCCGCCCACGAGCTCGAGCACGCCCACCACGTAGACCGCGCCCTCGGGCCAGGGCACGCCCCACGCGTCGAAGTCGGCGACCTCCTTGGCGTGGTCGAGGAACTTGCCCGACGAGAACACCACGAACGCGAGGCCGCTGACGATCCGCACCACGCCAGTGGTGACCGCGGCCGTCCCGCTCACCCGGCTTCGCGTCAACCACTCGACGAGTGCCCCTCCCCCCATCGACGGTGCCCGACGGCTCGCGCTCAGCCGTCGCGGGGCGCGAGCTCGAGCGAGAGCGAGTTGATGCAGTAGCGCTGGCCGCCGGGGGTGGGCCCGTCGTCGAACACGTGCCCGAGATGCCCGCCGCAGCGGCGGCACACCACTTCGGTACGGCGCATCCCGTGTGCCGAGTCCGACCGCAGCTCCACGGCCTCGGCGATCACCGGCTCGGTGAAGCTCGGCCATCCGGTGCCCGAATCGAACTTGGTGGTGGCGTCGAACAGCGCCGCGCCGCACGCGGCGCAGTGGTACATGCCGTCGTCATGGCAGTCCCAGTACGCACCGGTGAACGCGGGCTCGGTGCCGGCGTGGCGCAGCACCTGGTACTGGGCCGGCGTCAGCTCCTCACGCCACTCGTCGTCGGGCTTGTCGACCTCGCGGGGGGCTTCGCTGGTCATCGTTCCTTCATGTTCTCTCGACTCCGCTCCGTCTTTCCGGCCGCGCCTCGCTGCTTGCCGGGTTACCCGGCTCGCGGGCGCTCGCCGCTCGGGCTCCCGGCCGTCCGGCCCCGCGCTCCGCTTCGTCTCACTACCTCGATACACGAGGGCCTCCACCTCCACTTGGGCGCCGAGCGGCAGCCACGACACCCCGATCGTCGTGCGCGCCGGTGGGGGCGTCCCCACGGTGGTCGCGTAGAGGGCGTTCAGTGCCGTCATGGGTGCCGGGGCCGGCGTGGCGACGTACAGCGTGACGCGGGCGACGTCGCGCCAGGTGGCACCGCACTCGCCGATCAGCGCGGCCACGTTGGCGAGCGCGCGCTCGAGCTCGGCCTCGGGACCGCCGGTGACGAGCGCGCCGGTGGCGGGGTCGACGCCCACCTGGCCCGCGAGCACGAGCCAGTCACCGGCGCTCACCACCGGAGAGTACGGGCCGAGAGCGGGGACGCTGCTCGTGGCGACGGGCTCGACGCTCAATGAGGCTCCTTGGGTGGGACGCGCGACACGGCGTCAAGGATGCGGATCGTGCCACCCGTGGGCGTCGGGGATGAGGGACTGGGCCTCGGGTGGGCCCCATGTCCCCGGTGCATACGGGTGCGCCGGACCGTGATGGGTGAGCACGTGGTCCACGACACCCCACGCGGCCTCCACGCCGTCCTCCCGGGCGAAGAGGAGGTCCTCACCGTCCATAGCGTCGCCGAGCAGTCGCTCGTAGGCGCTCATCTCGTCGGGGTGGTCGTCGGTCACGGCCAGCTCCACCGGCTCGCCCACGAATCCCTCGCCCGGCTTCTTGGCGCGCGCGCCGAGGGCGATCTGGACCTTCGGATTCATCTGGAGCCGGAGGTAGTTGGTGTCGAAGGGCAGCTCCTCGAACTCGGCGAACACCTGTTGCGGCGGGCGGTGCAGCTCCACCCGCACCTCGGTGCACTCAACGGGGAGCTCCTTGCCGGCGCGGAGGTAGAAGGGCACACCGGCCCAGCGCCACGAGTCGATGTAGAGGCGGACGGCCACGAAGGTCTCGGTGTCCGAGTCGGGCGCCACGCCGGCCTCGTCGCGGTACCCCTCGAACTGGCCGCGCACCACGTCGCGTTTCCCGAGGGGGCGCATGGCCTGGAACAGCTGCTCCTTGGAGTCGCGCAGGTCCTCCACGCCGCCGCCCGTGGGCGGCTCCATGGCCAGGAGCGCCGTCACCTGGAGCAAGTGGTTCTGCACCACGTCCCGCAACGCGCCGACCTCTTCGTAGAAGCGGCCCCGGCCCTCCACCCCGAAGTCCTCGGCCATGGTGATCTGCACCTGGCGCACGTAGTTGCGATTCCAGATGGGTTCGAGGAACGAGTTGGCGAACCGGAAGTACAAGATGTTCTGGATCGCCTCCTTGCCGAGGTAGTGGTCGATCCGGAAGATGTTGCGCTCGGGGAACACCGCGTGGAGCACCTTGTTGAGCTCACGAGCCGAACGCAGGTCGCGGCCGAACGGCTTCTCGATGATGACGCGCCCGTCGTCCACGCATCCGGCATCGGCCAATCCCCGCACCACCGTGGGGAACAAGCTCGGCGGGATCGCGAGGTAGTGCGCGGGACGTTGGGAGTCGCCGAGCGCATCGCGGAGCTTCGAGAACGTCGCCGCGTCGTTGTAGTCGCCGGCCACGTAACGCATGAGCCCACAGAGTCGGTCCCACGCGCCTTGGTCGTCGATGCCGCCCCCGTGTTGCTCGATGCCGTCACGGGCGCGGGCGCAGAACTCGTCGAGGCTCCACTTGGACGACGCCACGCCGATCACCGGCACCGAGATGGTGCCGCGCTTGGCCATGCCGTACAGCGCGGGGAAGACCTTCTTGTGGGCGAGGTCGCCCGAGGCGCCGAAGAACACGAGCGCCCCCGAGTGCTCGGGCGTGGTCACTTGGCGGCCCCTGGCTTCTCGTCGTGGCCACCGAACTCCTTGCGCATGGCCGAGAGGATCCGGCTCGCGAAGTCGTCCTCGCCCCGCGACGTGAAGCGCTCGTAGAGCGCGGCGCTGAGCACGGGTGCGGGAACGCCGGTGTCGATCGCCGCGCGCACCGTCCAGCGGCCCTCACCCGAGTCCGACACCCGGCCCTCGAAACCAGCGAGCGTGGGCGAGGCCACCAGCGCGCTCGCGGTGAGGTCGAGCAGCCACGACGCGATCACGCTGCCCCGGCGCCAGACCTCGGTGATCTCGGCGATGTCGAGGGAGTAGCGGTACGCGTCGGGGTCGCGCAGCGGGGCGGTCTCGGCATCGGCCGCGCTCGACGCGCGCGCGCCCACGTCCGCGTGCTCGAGGATGTTGAGCCCCTCGGCGTACGCGGCCATCAGCCCGTACTCGATCCCGTTGTGGACCATCTTCACGAAGTGGCCGGCACCGTTGGGGCCGCAGTGCAGCCAGCCCTGCTCGGCGGGTGACGCCGGGCCCGTGCGTCCGGAGGTGCGCTCGGCGGAGTCGGCGCCCGGGGCGATCGTGGCGAACAGCGGCGCCAGCCGGTCCACCACGGGTGTCTCACCACCGATCATGAGGCAGAAGCCCCGCTCCAGTCCCCACACGCCGCCGCTGGTGCCGCAGTCCACGTAGTGGATGTTCTTGGAGCGGAGTGCCTCGGCGCGGGAGACGTCGTCGCGATAGAAGGAGTTGCCGCCGTCGATGATCATGTCGTCGGCATCCAGCACCCCTGCGAGCTCCGACACGGTGGCGCCCGTGACCGCGGCCGGAACCATCACCCATACCGCGCGCGGCGGCGCGAGCTTGGAGGCCATGTCGGCGAGCGATGTCGCGCCGGTCACGCCCTCGCGCTCGAGGGCGCCGACCGCCTCGGTGCTCACGTCGTAGACCACGCACTCGTGGCCACCGCGCACGAGGCGGCGCACGAGGTTGGACCCCATGCGCCCGAGCCCGATCATCCCCAGCTGCATACCGGTCCTTCCGTCGACTCCGGGCCCATCGTCGTCACCGCGGCGGCCCGGGGCAAACGCGCCCGGCGAGAGTCACGCCAGGGCCTCGGCCTGGATGACAATGGGGTCCGTGACCATTCGCCTCGGGATCGACATCGGTGGGACGGGCACCAAGGCCGCGCCGGTCGACGCCGCGACCGGGACGTTGCTCGCGCCCCGCCTCCGCATTCTGACCCCCCGGCCCGCCACGCCCGCGGCGTTGGCGGGGGTGGTTGCCGAGCTCGCCGGTCACTTCGAGTGGACGGGCCCGATCGGGTGCGCGTTCCCCGCGGTGACCAAGCGCGGCGTCGCCCGAACGGCGGCCAACATCCACCGGAGCTGGGTGGGCATCGATGCCGCCGAGGTGTTCGCCCGCGCCACCGGCTGTGACGTGAGCGTGGTCAACGACGCCGACGCCGCCGGCCTCGCCGAGATGACCTTCGGTGTGGGGCGGGGGCGCACCGGCACGGTGGTGATGGTCACGATCGGCACCGGGATCGGAACCGCGCTGTTCGCCGACGGCGTGCTCCTGGCCAACACTGAGCTCGGGCACCTCCGCATCAACGGCAGGGAAGCGGAGCGCCGGGCGTCGGACGCCGCTCGCCAGGCGCGGGGGCTGTCGTGGAAGCAGTGGGCCAAGCGCCTCGACATCTACCTGCACGAGCTGGAACGGCTGTTGTGGCCTGACTTGTTCATCCTTGGTGGCGGGGTGAGCAAGCGTCACGAGCGGTTCATCGGGCGCCTCACCACCCACGCCGAGGTCGTACCCGCGGCGTTGCGCAACGAAGCGGGCATCGTGGGCGCGGCGATCGCACCCGATCGTTGCTCGGATCCCACGATCACCGCGCACGCACCGTCGACGTGGACGGCCACGCCATCCGGCCGTCCCGACGCAGGAGCCGCGCGCCTCAGCTCGTGAACGGGCCGGGCCGCACACCGTCGTCACCCGATCGACGGGTCGGTCACTCGGGGGGCTGGGTGAGGGGCGTGCGCCCGGCGAAGCCGGCGTCGAGCCAGTGCCACCACTCGATGGCGTCCTCGCCCTCGAGCCAGCACAGGAGGTAGTCGCGCCCGGTCGGGCTCCGAGCCGGGAAGTCGATCAGGCCTCGCCCCGGATCCCGCACCACGATCCCGAGCGCCTCGAGCTCCTCGACGGTGGCGCGCAGCTCGGCCCCCTCGACTCCCGGCCCGACGCGGCTGGGCCCGTGGCCGTTGGTCGACGCGCCACCGTTGAGAAGCGTCCTTGGTGAGCTGCGCTTGGCGCGCGCCGCCAAGGTGCGCGCCCGCCGCACGAGCTCGCGGACCTGGGGCAGCGCCGCGGTCGCCTCCTCGAGTGTCCAGGTCCGCACCCGGACACCGTACGCGAGCGAGCGGTGAGTACGAGACGAATCAAGACGCGGGGGCCGCGGGGGCCACCACTACCATCGCCACGTGACGCGCGTCGGCTATCTCGGGCCACCGGGCACGTTCGCCGAGGAGGCCCTGCGCACCCAGCCCGACCTGGTTGCCGCGGATCCCGTTCCGTTGGCGGACGTTCCCCAGGTGCTCACCGCGGTCGAGCGCCACGAGGTGGACGTGGGGCTCGTGCCGATCGAGAACTCGATCGAGGGCACGGTCACCGTCACGCTCGACACCCTCGCGTTCGACACTGACCTCCTCATCCGACGCGAGATCGATCTCCCGGTGTCGTTGCACCTGTGCGCTAAGCCCGGCACATTGATGGCCGACATCAAGGTGGTCGTCTCGCACCCCAACCCTCATGGTCAGTGCCGGCGATGGTTGACCCGCGAGCTCCCCAACGCCGAGCTCATGGCGTCCAACTCCACCGCCGACGCCGCGCGCCAGGTGGCCGAGTCCGAGACGGGCGACATCGCCTCCATCGGCACCGCGCGGGGGGCGCAGCTCTACGGGCTCGAGGTGCTCGCGTCCGAGATCGAGGACCACCCCGAGAACGAGACGCGGTTCGTGCTCGTGGGCCACGGCATCCCCGCGCCCACCGGACACGACAAGACGTCGATCGTGTGCTTCCAGTCCGAGGACCGCCCGGGCTCGCTGCTGGCGATCCTCCAGGAGTTCGCGGCCCGTGCGATCAACCTCACCAAGCTGGAGTCGCGTCCCACCAAGCGCGGGCTGGGCCAGTACTGCTTCTTCATCGACGTGGAGGGCCACGTGGCCGACGAGGTCGTGGCCGACTGCCTGCGCAACCTCGTGGCCAAGCAGGCCGAGGTGAAGTTCCTCGGCTCGTACCCCGTCGCCGGTACCGAAGGCCCGGCGCGGCGCGCGGCCGCGTCCGAGGCCTGGACCGCGGCCAGCGACTGGGTCGAGGGGCTGCGCACCCAGGTACGCCCCGAGTGATCGACCTCGCTCGCCTGGCGCGCGGCGACGACGCGTACCGCCACGGCATCGTGCGCAAGGGGTTCCCGGACGAGCGCCTCGACGACATCGTGGCCATGCACCGCACGGCCCATGAGCTTCAGACGGCAGTGGAGGCCAAGCGCGCCACGCAGAAGGCCAGCTCGCGCGAGGTCGCGCAGGCCACCGGTGCGGTGCGGGAGCGCCGCATCGCCGAGGCGGCGGCGCTCAAGGAGGATCTCGCCGCCCTGGAGGCCAAGTGTGACTGGTGGCGGGCACGCCTTCGCACCGAGAGCCTCGCCGTGCCCAACCCGGCCGACGCGTCGGTGCCCGACGGCGGCGAGGACGACGGCGTGACGCTGCGCTCGGTGGGCGAGCCCGGCCCCGCCGCGGCGCTCGACCACGCGGGGCTCGCCCAGGCGCTCGGCTTCGTGGAGACCCACCAGGCCGCGGCCGCGAGCGGCTCGCGCTTCGCTTCGCTCATGGGCGAGGCGGTGCTCCTCGAGGTGGCGCTCGTGCAGTGGACGCTCGGGCGCCTCGTGGCCGAGGGATTCACGCCGGTGGCGCCACCGGTGCTCGTGCGCGAGGAGGCGATGGTGGAAGCCGGCTTCTTCCCCACCGACCGCCACCAGGTGTACGAGGTGGACGGGGGGGAGCTGTTCCTCGTGGGCACGAGCGAGATCCCGCTCGCCGCGTTGCACCGCGGCGAGCGGCTCGACGCCGCCGCGCTCCCGGCGCGCTACGCGGGGGTGTCCACGTGCTTCCGGCGCGAGGCGGGCACGCACGGCAAGGACACCACCGGCATCTTCCGGGTCCACCAGTTCGACAAGGTGGAGATGTTCGCGTACGCGCACCCTGACGAGTCCGACGCCGAGCACGAGCGGCTGGTGGCGATCCAGGAGTCGATCGTGGGCGGCCTCGGTCTCCCGTACCGGGTGGTGAGCATCGCGGCGGGGGACCTGGGCGCGGCCGCGGCGTCCAAGATCGATCTCGAGGTGTGGCTGCCGTCCGAGGGCCGCTACCGCGAGCTCACGTCGTGCTCCAACTACCGCGACTACTCGGCGCGTCGCCTCGGCACGCGGGTCAAGACCGATGGCGGGAGCACGTTCGTGCACACCCTCAACGGCACCGCGTGCGCGGTGGGCCGCACCCTGGTGTTCCTGTGGGAGCACGGCCAGCGTGGCGACGGCGCCTTCGTGGTGCCCGAGGTGCTCGCGCCGCTGTGCGGCTTCGAGGTGGTGGAGCCCCGCGCCTGATCCGGCCCGATCCCGTCCTGATCACCGGCGCGATCGTTCTAGCCTCGTGGCCGGAGGGGTGCCGGAGCGGCCGAACGGGACGGTCTTGAAAACCGTTGAGGTGCAAGCCTCCGTGGGTTCGAATCCCACTCCCTCCGCCAGCTTCTTGTACCCGCGGCCACGACGGACCGCCCGGTGTGCAAACGCCCTGCAAACGCCCGACCCGGGGGAAGCCATCACGGCCGTCGACGCCTCGGGCTGAGCCTGGCGGCGCTTGTCAGGGGGCTACCAGGCAGAGGCTTCGCTAGCCTGGCAACATGTCTGTCGTTTCCCGCCGGGTGCGTCCCGCGCCCACGGGTGACGACGCGGAGCGCGTCACGCGGAGCACGTCGACCCTCGTCTCACTCGTACGCCTGGCCCGGCCCAAGCAATGGGCCAAGAACGTCCTGGTGTTTGCGGCGCCGGGCGCGGCCGGCGTCCTCGACCAGGGCTCCCAGCTGGGCAAGACGTTGGTCGCCTTCGCGGCGCTGTGCCTCACCGCGAGCGGCACCTACTTCCTCAACGATGCGCTCGACGTGCTTGCCGACCGCCAGCACCCCACGAAGCGCCACCGGCCGATTGCGGGGGGCCAAATCAGCGAGGCGACCGCCATCGCCATGGCCGTGATCCTTGTTGGTGCCGGGATCCTCGTGACCGTACCCGTCGACCTCCACCTCACGGCTGTTGTCGGCAGCTACGCGGCGATGACTGCGGCCTACTGCCTCTGGCTCAAGCACGAGCCCGTGGTCGACATCGGCATCGTGGCCGCCGGGTTCGTGCTTCGAGCCATCGCCGGGGGGGCGGCGACCGGGGTGAGGATCTCCGATTGGTTCCTGATCGTCGCCGCCGGAGCCTCACTGTTCATCGTCACCGGCAAGCGCTACGCCGAGCAGGTCGAGCTCGGCGAGGTAGCGGAGGCGCACCGAGCCACGCTCACCGAGTACTCGTCCGCGTACCTCGGGTATGTGCGCGCCGTGGCCACGTCGGTCACGATCCTCGCCTACTGCATCTGGGCGTTCGAGAAGGCAGCCGACACCGGTGACACCACCTGGTTCCGGCTCTCGATCCTGCCCTTCGCGCTCGCCCTGCTGCGCTATGCGTACCTCGTGGAGCAGGGCAAGGGTGGCGCGCCCGAGGAGATCATGCTGTTCGACCGCGTGATCCTGGTGCTCGGGCTGCTGTGGGCCACCGCCTTCGCGATCGGTGTGTATGCCTGAGGTCGGCATCCGCCTGCTCAGCGGCTGGGGGCGCACCGTGCCGACGGCGGCGCACGTGATGGAGCTCCACGACGAGCGCGAGATCGAGCCGGCCATCGGCCGCGCCGGGCGGCGGGGTCTGATCGCGCGTGGCCTGGGCCGCAGCTACGGCGACGCCGCGCAGAACGCCGGCGGCCTCGTGGCCGACGTCACGACCCTGGCCCGGGTGCACGACGTAAACCTCCAGACCGGGTCCGTGCGCGTGGACGCCGGAGTGAGCCTCGACCACCTGATGCGCCTGCTCGTGCCCTTCGGCTGGTTCGTGCCGGTGACGCCCGGAACCCGCTTCGTGACCGTGGGCGGCTCTCTCGCCGCCGACATCCACGGCAAGAACCACCATGTGGAGGGCAGTTTCGCCAACCACGTGACCGGTTTCACGCTTCACACGCCCAAGGGGGGCTTCACCGTGAGCCCCGCCAGCGACCCCGAGCTGTTTTGGGGCACCGCAGGGGGGATGGGCCTCACCGGTGTGATCGGCACCGCCGAGATAGCGATGATTCCGATCGAGACCTCGTTGCTCAGCGTTGACACCGAGCGCACGCGCGACCTCGACGACCTCATGGCCCGCCTGACCGCCCGCGACGACCGCTACCGGTACTCCGTGGCCTGGATCGACTGCATGGCCCGGGGTGGCTCACTCGGCCGGGGCGTCCTCACGAGGGGCGATCACGCGCCGCTCGAGGCACTGCCGGCCCGGCGACGCGCCGCCCCGCTGGGTTTCGCGCCGCGCACGCGTCTGGGCATTCCCCCTTGGTTACCGGTACCCGACGGGCTCCTCAACCGGGTCACCGTCCGTGCCTTCAACGAAGTGTGGTACCGCAAGGCGCCGCGACACCGGGTGGGCCAGCTCGAGACCATCACCCAGTTCTTCCACCCCCTCGACGGCATCCGCGACTGGAACCGTCTTTACGGTCGGCACGGGTTCCTCCAGTACCAGTACGTGGTCCCCGACGCCGCCACCGAGACGGTCCGACGCACCCTCGAGGTGTTGAGCACGGCGCAGTGCGCGTCGTTCCTCGCGGTACTCAAGCGCTTTGGCCCGGGCAATCCCGGCCCGCTGTCGTTCCCGGCCCCGGGCTGGACGCTGGCGCTCGACATCCCGGCCTCCGCGCGCGACCTGGCGCCGCTCCTCGATCAGCTCGACCGTCTCGTGGTGGACGCGGGCGGGCGCGTCTACCTCGCCAAGGACTCGCGCCTCGATCCCGCGCTCGTCGGTACCATGTACCCCGACATCGAGCGTTTCCGGGAGTTGCGCGCCCGCGTCGACCCGTCACACGTGCTCCAGTCCGACTTGTCGCGTCGCCTCGGCCTCGACTGACCCACTGCGCCCTGAAGGGAAACCGTGGAGAACGCACTCGGTGACGTGCAGTCCGTCCTCGTGCTCGGCGGCGGATCCGACATCGCCAAGGCCACGGTCCACAAGCTCGTGGAGCGCAGGGCGCGCACCGTGGTGCTCGCCGCGCGCGACCCCGCCGCGTTGTCCGGAACCGTCGAGGAGCTGCGAGGTATGGGTGCGGCCACCGTTGACGTGCTTCCCTTCGACGCCACCGCCTTCGAGACGCACGAGGCCTTCGTCGACGAGGCGTTCGACCGCTTTGGCGACTTCGACCTTGTGCTGATCGCGTTCGGCGTGCTCGGCAACCAGGACGAGGCCGAACGCGACGTACGCGCGGCAATGGAGATCGCCCGGGTGAACTACCTCGGCGCGGTGTCGGTGGCGGTACCCACGGTGAGCCGGCTCAAGGCCCAGGGTCACGGCGCGCTCGTGGTGCTGTCGTCGGTCGCAGGTGAGCGGGCCCGGCGCTCGAACTTCGTGTACGGGTCGTCCAAGGCTGGAATGGACGCCTTCTTCCAGGGGCTCGCCGACTCACTCGTGGGCTCGGGCGTGCGTGTGCTCGTGGTGCGCCCTGGCTTCGTACGGACCAAGATGACCGAGGGACTGGAGCCGGCGCCGATGTCGACCACCCCCGACGCCGTCGCCGCCGCCATCCTGCGCGGCCTGGCTCGAGGCCGAGGAACGATCTGGGTGCCGCCGGCATTGCGCTACGTGATGTCGGCGTTGCGCCATGTGCCCCGGCCGGTGTTCCGTCGCCTGCCGATCTGAGGGCGGGCAATGGGACAAGCTCTGAGCAAGGACGTCGTTGCCGCTTTCGACTTCGATGGCACGCTGACGCGCCACGACACGCTCACAGGATTCCTTCGCGTCGTGGCCGGCACCCGTGACCTGGCGGTGGCAGCCGCGTCAACGGCAGCACTCCTCGTTGCCGCGCGCCTCGACGACGCCCGGCGTGACCACGCCAAGGCCGCACTGCTCCGCCGCCTCCTCGCGGGCCGGTCCGAGCGGTGGCTGCGCGATCTGGGGCGGCGCTACGCCGACCGCGTGGTGGCGCGGAACCTGCGCCCTGACACGATGGCGACCCTGGTCCGTCACCGCGAACAACGTGACGACGTGGTGATCGTGTCCGCGTCACTCGCGCTGTACCTCGAGCCCGTCGGGGAGCTCCTCGGCGCCAAGGCCGTCCTGGCCACGGAGATGGAGGTGGACGTCGACGGGTGCCTCACGGGCGAGCTCGCGCGCCCCAACGTGCGCCGGGCCGAGAAGGTGCGCCGTCTCGACGAGTGGCTGGGTTCCCGGCTATGCCACGTGGTGGCCTACGGCGACAGCACTGGCGACCACGAGCTCCTCGCCCGCGCCGACGAGGCGGTACGCGTATGAGATCGAGTGGTCGCTCACCTCGCCCGTCGACCCGTCGCAGGCCGCCGGTCACGAGCAGAGCTCGCGGGCGGCGACCTTCGGATCGGACGGTATCCGCAGCGTCGTGTTCCCGAGCGCATCGGTCAGATTCTCCAGGAACCGTCCCAACGTAATGGAATCTTCCACGGAGTCGGTGAGTTCTCGAAGGCCCCCGCACTGCAACGCACGGCGGGCAGCCCGAACATTTGCCGGCGATACCCCCGGCGGAAGCTCGGCCCCCGGCCTCGCGAAGCTGGCCACGATCCATGCGTTGGGTAGATGCTTCTCGTGTCCGGGCCGGCCCCGAGTATCACCGAGTTCAATATGCGAGCCCAAGGCGTTGCTCAGTCCAATCGGGTCGATGACCGTTACGTCGGTGCCAGCTTCGTATGAGAAGATTCCGAGGGCCGGGAACACGACGACGATCCGGGCGGGAATGCCGCGGCGAAGAGGAATGCGCCGCTCCGGGTGAGCCATGTCGAGGATGAGCCCCCGGTCGCCTTGCTGAGCCATTACCCGTACCGCTCGTCCAGCGAGTGACCAACTCCAGTTGTCCTTCAAGAATGCGTCGGCCGTCACTGGGTGCTCATTGCCTGTGAGCAAGACGTAGTCGGCGCGATGGTCGGCAATGCCTCGCGGGCCGATCCCCTGATACGGCAGGCGCAGCGACAGCGCACACACGCCGATCCAGACCGACACCGCGATCGCGATCGCGATCTGCCGTTTCTGGACGGTCACCACGAGAACGGGGAGAAGCACGGTGAGCAGTGCTGGGAGCAGCAACCGACCGTGCATGAAGTCCCCGCCGACCCGGACGATGTAGATGCCGTGCAGCAGTCCGCCGGTGAGGGTTCCGAGGACGAGCAAGCGGGCCCCGCGGCTCTTGCTCCGCACTAGGTGGGTCACCATGGGCGCGAGGAATACGGCGGCGAGCAGCAGGAGTGGAACGAGCAGCCAGTATGGGGAGAACAGGTCGATGAGGTACTTCAAGCCCTGGAGCCACCACGATCGAGTGGATTCCTTTGCCATCGCGGGATTCGGGACGAGCACGCCGTAGTAGGCCATGCGGAAGATCTGGTACGCGATCGGCACGGCGAGCGCCAGACCGACGGCTCGCGCTCGCAGCCACCACGTGGCGTTCGACGCGATCATCAGCCACACCACGAGCCATACCGCGGCGAGCACGCCCATGTCGGGGCGAATGAGCGGCCCAAGTCCGAGGAGCACGAGCAGCCACCATGGCCGATCAGGACGGAGAGTCTCGCTACGTTCCCGGGCCAAGACCTTCGTCAAGGCGTACCAACTCGCCCCGATCCAGAGAATCCCGATGCCGTTCTCGAGCCCGGACGTCGCGAAGTCCCACACCGGCGGCAGCGCCACAAACACCGCGGCGCCCAGGGGAACCAACACCGGCGCGGTGTCGCCGGCCGAGATCCGCACGAGTCGGGCCGTTCCGGCAATCGCCAGACCGAGTCCGAGGGTTCCGGCGCCCAGAGCACCCAGCACTGCGATCCACTCCAACCGGATCGGCAGCACGACGTCGCCGATAACGAGAAGCCACAGCCAGATCGGGCTCGTCTGTTCGATTCGCTCGCCGGCGTTGAACACCGGCCCGTTGCCCTCGAGCACCTGGCGGACCCAGCGCAGGTGGATGAACCCGTCGTCGGATATCCAGCGTCGCTGCCAGCCCACGACCAGATAGACGACGACGGGCAGCGCAAGGAGTACGAGGGTGAGCGACGGGCTCCTGAGAACCGAGAGTGGCCGACTACGTGCTGGCAATTACACGCTCGGGGTGCTCGACCGCCACCGCGTGCTCGGTAGCGGGCTCGGGTTGGTGCCGAAGGATCCGTGTGAGCGCGAGCGCGGCGACCGCGTACGCCGCGAAGCCCACCCAGAAGGCGACGGCGATCCCGAAGAACAGCGAGATCCCCATGCCGAGCACGGACGCGCACACCGACGCGGCCCCGTTGACCCCCCAGAGGAAGGCCGTCGGCGGATCGTCGAGCCGACTCGACGCGGTGCGCATGCCGATGGCGAGCGGCATGCCCATCATGAGGCCCACGGGGAAGAGGATCGCGATGGCCACGACGATCCGCACGGGCGTTGTCGTGGCCTCGGTGGCATCCAGGATGGGTCCGGTCACGAGGCCGTACACGAGCAGCGTGCCGAGGAGGATGAGCAGCGGCCTCACCATCGAGCGTGGGCGCTCCATGTGCACGAACCGCTCGCTGAGGCGACTGCCGATGCCCGAGAAAAGCAGAATCGAGAACAGCACCACCGTGAGGGCATAGATCGGATGGCCGAGGAAGATGCTGAGCCGCAGGAGCTGGGAGATCTCCACGAGCAGGAAGGCGAGCCCGATCCCAGCGAAGTAGCCGTAGTACGGGCCCAGACCCTTGCGCCGGGTGAGGCCCTGGCGGCGGCGGCGCCACGCGCCGTACGCGAGCGGGCCGCCGATGAGCAAGGCGGTGAGCGCCAGCACCGCGATGGCGAGGAGGGCGAGCACGAGTACCGGCCGCGTGACGTAGGTGTCCTTCCAGCCCTCGCCCTGGAGGATGTTGCCGAGGTCGACCATCTGGAAGAAGAAGGGCCGGTTGTCGCTCGGTGGGGAGACGTCGCTCTCGAACTGGTCGAGCGCGGCGTCGGGCCCCCCAGGCCGGGCCAGAGCCGCGAAGCGGCTGTTCACCGCAGAGTCGGGCGTGAGCACAGGATCGAACGCCAGGTCCTCGGTCACATTGGTGATGCGGCGGAGGTCGGCGGGCGAGAACGGGTCTGGGCTCACGAGCACGGTCGCGACCCGGTTGAACACGAAGGGTGAGCGGTACACCAGGATGTGGTCGCGGGGGTTCGTGACCCCGCGGTTGGTGAGCGCCTGTGAGGCGAGGGCCACCGCCCGGTACACCTCGACCGGCCCGACGCCCTGGTAGTTGTACCAGCGTGTCACCGAGAAGATCCCGTTGGGCTTGAGGTGGTCGAGGAAGGTCTCCCACGCCTCGGTGGTGTAGAGGGAGTTCTCGGTGAGCGCGTATGCGCCTGCCGCGCCGGCGGAGAACGTGTCGATGAGCGAGATCTGGATCGCGTCGAAGCGCTCGTCGGACCTGGTCACGAAGGAGCGCGCGTCGTCATGAGCGAGCGTGACCCGGGGATCACGGTCGAGGTGCCCGGTGAAGTTGCCGTAGGTGTCGGTGAGCAGGTCGAGGATCTGGCCGTTGATGTCGACGCCGGTCACCGAACGCTGGTCGAACTCGAGCGCCGAGAGGATGTCGCGCCCTCCCCCGGTGCCCACTACGAGCACGTCGGCATCGTCACGCAGGTAGTGGAACAGGTTGGGGATGTCGTAGCGGAGGAAGTCGGTGCTGTCGGGGTCACCGTCGTAGCGGATGAAGTCGGTGCCGGCCACGTTGTCGATGGTGAGCCGAAGCCGGTCCACCTCCGTGCCGGGTGGGAGCTCGCTGCTCAATCCCCAGCCTAAGGACCCCGACGCCTCGCCCACGTTGATGCGGGCCAGGATGCTCCAGCCGTCGAAGTCGTAGGTGCCGTCGGGCATCTCCCGGATCCACTTGATGTCGAGGGGAGCGTCGCCGTCGTCGTGGCGGAGCGCGTTCACGGCCGTGAACGACACCAGGAGCGCGCCGGCGATCCCCGCGGCCACCACGGCGCGGGCGTGCCCGGCGTCGAGGGCGAAGGCGAGCGCCCCGACGGCCCCCAGCGCCCCGATGGCCGCCACCACGCTCGGGGCGTCGATGCGGTTGAGCAGCAGGACGAGCACGAGGGCGCCGAGGGCGGCGCCTACGAGGTCGGCCGCGTACAGGCGGTTCACCTTGTCTGGGAATCGGGTCAGGGCCAGGCACACGACCATGCCGCTGAGGATGAACGGGATCGAGATCACGAGCAGGATCCCGATCGCCGAGGCCACGCCCCGCACGGTCGCATGGGGCTGGAACTTGATCTGGAGCTGGATGGCGAAGCACACCAGCACCGCCACCGCGAAGGCCAGGGCGGTGATCCACAGGTCGCGCCGCACCGTCTCGGGGCGGAACCGGTTGGGCTGGAGGTGCACGATCAGTGCCCCCACGGTGAGGCCGAGGAGCACGATCGAGATGGAGGCGAAGGCGAAGTGGTAGCCCATGGTCACGCTGAAGATGCGCGTGAGCACGATCTCGTACATCAGCGTGGTGAGCGTGACCATGAACACGCCGACGTAGGTACCGAGGCGCGGCTTCATCTGCGTCAACGTGGGATTCGTCACCCACCCTCCAGGCGTGGCGAAGCCAGCAAGTTATCAAACGTCCCCGGTGACGGATGGCCCTCGCTTCGCCACCAAGGTACCCCGCAAGCGTGAGACGCACTTATGAGGATGCGTCGGCGTGGCTCGCGGTCCAGTCGAGCAGGCGCTGCACGTCCCAGGCGTTCACCACGCGGTCGGGGTCCACGCCGGCCACGGCGGCTCGGTGGCAGCCGTAGGGCTGGTACTTGAGCTGCCAGGTCGCGTGCGCGTCGGAGTCGATCGCCACCTTGCACCCCGAGCGCACCACCGTCTCGAGCAGACGCATCGGCGGGTCGAGACGCTCGGGCCGGGAGTTGATCTCCACCGCGGTGTCGGTCTCGGCGCAGGCGCCGAATACGGCGTCGGCGTCGAAGGAGGACTCGGGCCGGCCCTTGCCCACGATGAGCCGTCCGGTGCAGTGGCCCAACACGTCCACGTGCAGGTTGGTCACCGCGCGCACCATGCGCTTGGTCATGGCCGCGGCGTCCATCGCGAGCTTCGAGTGCACGCTGGCCACCACCACGTCGAGGCCGGCGAGCACGTCGTCGGGATGGTCGAGCGAACCGTCCGCGAGGATGTCCACCTCCACGCCCGTGAGGACGCGCAGCGGCGCCAGCTCCTCGTTCAGCCGGGCCACCACGTCGAGCTGCTTAGCGAGTCGCTCGGCGGTGAGCCCGTGCGCCACCCCGAGCGACGGCGAGTGATCGGTGAGGGCCAGGTACTGATGACCGATCTCGGCCGCGGTGATGGCCATCGCCTCGATGGTGGCCCCGCCGTCGGACCAGTCGGAGTGAAGGTGCAGGTCGCCACGCAGCCGCGCGCGCAACGCGTCGGCCTCGCCGGTGTCGGGCTCGCGGTCGGTGCCGACCCGGGCCAGGTACTCGGGCACCTGCCCGCCCAGCGCCTGGGTGATCACGGTGGCCGTGCTCGTGCCGATGCCGGGCAGCGAGGTGAGGTTCCGAGCGGCGGCCAGAGCCTCGAGCTGGTCGCGGGGAAGGTCGCGGATGGCGTCGGCCGCCCGCCGGAACGCCTGCGCCTTGGGGCGGGCGGATCGGTCGCGCTGCAGCAGCTCGGCGATGCGCTCGAGGGCCTCGACCGGGTCCATCACTGCGACGGTACCGTGTCGGCCGATGGCCGAGCGTGCCGAGCAGGTGTCCACCGAGAAGGTGGTGGCGGCGCCACCCGAACGCGTCTTCGACCTGCTCGCCGACGCGGCGCGGCACCACCTCCTTGACGGGTCGGGCAACGTGCTCGGGCTCGTGGAGGCGCCGCCGCGGCTGTTCCTGGGCGCCACGTTCACGATGAAGGGGAAGTACCTGGTGCCGTACACGGTCACCAACCAGGTGGTGGAGTTCGAGGAGGGCCGGCGCATCGGGTGGCGCAATGGGCTTCACCACGTGTGGCGCTACGAGCTCGAGCCCTTCGACGG
>CAZCYE010000017.1:0-23494 GCA_964502775.1 uncultured Bifidobacteriaceae bacterium
TTGCATGTGTTAGGCGCGCCGCCAGCGTTCGTCCTGAGCCAGGATCAAACTCTCCATCAAGATCTCGCCACCTCGACGCACCCGAAGGCTCGACGGGATGGACGAAATCGTTTGGCGTCACCGTCGGGTGCAAGCACCTTCGGGCGACGACACGGTCGGCCGGCCCGGTTCCCCGAGGGGTCCGCGGCATGCTCGGCCGTGCGGAATTGCTGGAGACGCTCGCATCCGTTGACCGATCGATCGAAACCGATCGAGCCGCAGGGCACGAGCGCCGCACTGGCTTTTTGTGGCGTCACTGTTCCGTTTTCAAGGAGCGGTGTCGGACACGCGCCACACCCGCGAGTCGGGAACGGAGCTCGATGCCTCGACGTGGACACTCGTCCCGCCCGGTACTCCGCCCTCGGACCCGTCGAGCGGGTGCCGTGGGAACCGAGCGAGCGTCCGTGTCAACCGCCGCGGGGAGACCCCGGGCGGACCGCTCATCCTATGCCCACCGGAATGCCCTGTCAACGCAAGGGATCTGGGCGTCTCGCCCCGTTGGCGTCGTCCTCGGACGGTCACCCGCCCGACGCGAAGCGGCCCCCCCGGCGCCGGCCGAACTGGAGCGTGGTGCCGGCCAGGTCCTGGGGGGCGAACACGCGGTCGGGATCGGTGACCTTCTCGCCGCCCACCCGCACTCCCCCGCCCTCCACCTGGCGGCGCGCCTCACGGTTCGACGACGCCAACCCGGTCGAGGTCAACAGCTCGATGATCGTGATCGCCTCCGGAGGCAGGGGGAACGGGGGCAGGTCCTGGGGGGCCTCGTGGTCCCGGAAGACCCGGTCGAACTCCGCCTCGGCGGACGACCCGGCCCCCTCGCCGTGGTACACGTCCACGACCGTGCGGGCCAGCAACCGCTTCGCCGCCACCGGGGCGAGCTCGCCCGACCCGAGCGCGGTGGTGACCTCCTCGACCCGGGCCGGCTCCCAGCCCGTCACGAGCGCGAGGTACGACGGCATGAGCGCGTCGGGCAGCGACATGAGCTTGCCGAACTGCTCCGGAGCCGGCTCGGAGATCCCCACCGCGTTGCCGAGGCTCTTGGACATCTTCTGGGTCCCGTCGAGGCCCACCAGCAACGGCATCGTGAGGACCGCCTGCGGCTCCTGGTGCTCCTGGGACTGGAGCTGGCGCCCCACAAGCAGGTTGAACAGCTGGTCCGTGCCGCCGAGCTCGACGTCGGCCTCCACCATCACGGAATCCCAGCCCTGGAGCAGCGGGTACAGGAACTCCGTCACCGAGATCGGCGTGCCGCTCGCGTAGCGGTTCCCGAAGTCGTCGCGTTCGAGCATCCGGGCAACGGTCGTGCGCGACGCAAGGCGCAGCACGTCCTCGATCCCCATGGTCTCGAGCCACTCGGAGTTCCGGCGCAGCTCGAGCCGGTCAGGGCGCAGGATCATGTGGACCTGGTCGAGGTAGCTCTGGGCGTACGCGTCCACTTCCTCCTTCGAGAGCCGCGGCCGCGTCGCCGAGCGTCCCGACGGGTCGCCCACCCGGGCGGTGAAGTCGCCCAGGATCAGCACCGCGGTGTGTCCCAGATCCTGGAACTGGCGCAGCTTGCGCAAGACCACCGCGAAGCCGAGATGGATGTCGGACGCGGTCGGATCGATCCCGAGCTTGACGCGCAGCGGACGGCCCTGCGCGACCTTGGCCTCGAGATCCGCCGCGGTGATCACGTCGACCGCACCCGCGCTCAGCGTCCGGAGCGGCTCGCGGTGCGGTTCGGGAGGCGTTCGGGCCATCGGAAGCGAACCTACTCGGCGGTCGCGCGCGGGCCGCGGCTCACGTTGGCGTCACCCCGCACGTACCACCGCCACCGCTGGTGGTTGCCCCGCCCGTCACGCAGCCCCACACGCGTGGACACGCCCGGGCGCGCCGGTGGCGCCACGCCGTCGTCGATGAGCCGCAAGGGGCCGCGGGTGAGGTCGGTACCGTTGTGGGCGCCGGTGAGGGCGAAGGCCTGGGTGAGGCGCGCCGGGCCCGAGCACAGGTCCACGGCCCGGCGCGCCCGACTGCGGTGCGCGTGCATCACGTCGAGGCCAGTCAGCGGCGCGGCCGCGCGAAGCAGCACGGCGCTCGCAGCACCGTCGTGACCGGTCACGACGTTGGCGCACCAGTGCATTCCGTAGGTGAAGTACACGTAGAGATGGCCTGGCGGCCCGAACATGACCGCGGTGCGCGGGGTGAGGCCGCGATACGCGTGGCTGCCGGGGTCCCGGTCCCCGAGGTACGCCTCCACCTCCACGATGCGCGCCGATACGGCACCACCCGGCGCGTCGTCGCGTACGATCACCTTGTTGAGCAGTCGGCGAGCCACGACGCGGGCATCCACCGCGTAGAAGGAGCGGCCCAGGGTGCGCGCCCGCACCCGCCGAGGCTCGCTGATCGTGGTCGTCACGCCTCGTCTCGGTGGCGCGGGTCGTCGAGCCAGGTGCGCGCCGCGTCGAGCTGAGCCCGCACCGGGTCCGGGCCCCCACCGCCGGGAGTGGTCCGGCGGCGCACCGCCTGGCCCGGGTCGAGCAGCGCCGCGGCCTCGGGTCCGAAGTGGGGGTCGGCCGTCACCACCTCGCGCAGCGTCGATCCCGCCTCCGCCTCGCGCACCAACCCGCCCACGATGGCGTACGCCTCGCGGAACGGCGTCCCCTGGGTCACCAGGTGCTCGGCGAGGTCGGCCGCCGCGACCGCCTCCGTGTCGGCGGCCGCCCGCATTCGCTCGGCGTTCACGGTCGCGGTCTCGAGCAGGCCGCGCAGCGCGCCGAGGGCCAGGCCCAGGGTGTCGAGCGCGTCGAACAAGGGCTCCTTGTCCTCCTGGAGGTCCCGGTTGTAGGCAAGGGGCAGGCCCTTGAGCGTGGCGAGGAAGCCGGCGAGATGACCGATGGTGCGGCCCGCCTTGGCCCGCGCCAGCTCGGCCACGTCGGGGTTCTTCTTCTGGGGCAGCATCGACGACCCCGTCACGTAGGCGTCGTCGAGCGCGAGGAAGCCGAACTCCTCACTGCACCACAGCACGATCTCCTCGCCGAGCCGGGAGAGGTGCACCATCGTGAGCGCGGCCACGAACAGCGACTCGGCCACGAAGTCACGATCGGAGACGGCATCAAGCGAGTTCTCGAACCGCGCCGAGAAGCCCAGGTCGGCGGCCACCCCATCAGGATCGAGGGGCAGGCTCGAGCCCGCGAGTGCCCCCGCCCCGAGCGGAGAGACATCGGCGCGACGCAGCGCGTCGTTCCACCGGTCGACGTCACGCGTCAGCGCCCAGAAGTGGGCGAGGAGATGATGCGCGAGCAGCACGGGCTGCGCCCGCTGGAGATGGGTGTAGCCCGGCAGGTAGGTGTGATCGCCCGCCTCCACCGCGCGGGCGAGCAGCACGCGCGAGACGGCCGTGATCCGGCGCACGATCGCCTGCCCCTCGCGCCGCAGGTACAGGCGGAGGTCGGTCGCGACCTGGTCGTTGCGGCTGCGTCCCGTGTGGAGCTTGGCGCCGGTGGCGCCCGCGAGCTCGGTGACGCGACGCTCCACCGCCGTATGGATGTCCTCGTCGGAAGGCGCGAATGTGAACGTGCCGCCCGCGATCTCGGCGTCCACCGTGTCCAACGCCGCGAGCAGCTCCGCCTGCTCGGCATCGCTCACGAGCCCGGCTCGGTGCAGGCCGCGGACATGCGCGCGCGAGCCGGTGATGTCATCCGCGGCAAGCCGGCGGTCGAAGTGCAGGCTCGCGGTGAACGCCATCAGCTCGTCGGCGGGAGTCCCGGTGAGACGCCCGTGCCAGAGCGGGTGCGCGCCGTCCTTGTTGTTCTTCTTATCCTTGGCCGGCATCAGCCACTCCCGACGGCGCCGGGGCCCTGACGGCGCGAGGTGGTCTCCACCGACAGGCCCCACAGGCGCACGAAGCCCTCGGCGTCCTCGTGACGGAAGGCGTCGGTGCGCCCGTAGGTGGCGAGGTCGTGGTCATAGAGCCCGTTGGGGGCGCGACGTCCCACCACCTGGCACTGCCCGGGCTCGAGTCGGAGGCGCACCTCGCCGGTCACGTGCTCCTGGGTGGCGGCGATGAAGGCGTCGAGCGCCTTACGCAAGGGTGAGAACCACAGGCCGTCGTAGACCAGCTCGGCGTAGCGCAGCTCGAGGCGCGCCTTCTCACGGGCCAGGTCACGCTCCAGGGTGACTGACTCCAGGTCGGCGTGGGCGAGGAGGAGCGCCAGCGAGCCCGGGCACTCGTACACCTCGCGGCTCTTGATGCCGACGCGGCGGTTCTCGACCATGTCGAGGCGGCCCCATCCGTACCGGCCCACCTGCTCCCCGAGTGCCGCCACGAGCTCCTCCAGGGGCATCGCGGTGCCGTCGAGCGCCACCGGCGCCCCGCGCTCGAAGGCGATCGTCACCTCGATGGGCTCGCTCGGGGCCTGGGCGATCTCAGCGGTGAGGGTGTACGGCTCCGACGGCGGGGTGGCCCACGGGTCCTCGATCGCGCCGCACTCGATGGCTCGGCCCCACAGGTTCTCGTCGATCGAGTACGGGTTGTCCTTGCGCGCGGTGATCGGGATCCCGTGCTGATCGGCGTAGTCGATCGCGTCCTCACGGGTGAGGCCCCAGACTCGCACTGGGGCCAGCACGTCGAGATCGGGGGCCAGCGCCCGCACCGACACCTCGAAGCGCACCTGGTCGTTGCCCTTGCCCGTGCACCCGTGCGCCACCGCCTCGGCGCCGTGCTCCCGGGCCGAAGCCACGAGATGCTTGGCGATGACGGGACGGGACAGCGCCGAGACCAGCGGGTACTTCCCCTCGTAGCGCGCGTTGGCCTTGAGCGCGGGCAGGCAGTAGCCGGACGCGAACTCGGCCCGGGCGTCCACCACGATGGCTGCCACCGCGCCGGCCGTGAGGGCGCGCTCGCGGATCATCTGCCATTCCGCGTCGGTCGTGGCGTCGGCCTGGCCCACGTCCACACAGAGCGCGATCACCTCGCTGTCCCAGTGCTCGCGCATCCAGGCCACCGCCACCGAGGTGTCGAGACCCCCGGAGTACGCGAGCACCACCCGTCGAGCCACGTTCTCCTCCTACAGGCCGGCGAGCTCGGCGAGCTCACCGGCGACATTGGCTCCGCCCACCTGCTCGGAGCACACCAACAGCACGGTGTCGTCGCCCGCGACCGTGCCGAGCACGTCGGGCAGGCCGGCCCGGTCGATGGCCGACCCGATCACGTGCGCCGATCCGGGCGGCGTGCGCAGCACCACGAGGTTCTGGCTGTGCGCCACCTCCACCACGAACTCTCCCATCACCCGCCGCAGGTGGTCGTCGGGTGCGGTGCTGTCCTTGGCGTGCTCGGGGATGGCGTAGGCCATCGTCCCTCCGGGGATGCGCACCTTGAGCGCGCCGAGCTCCTCGAGGTCGCGGCTCACCGTGGCCTGCGTGGCCACCACACCGTCGGCCGCGAGCAGCTCCACGAGCTGCGCCTGGCTCGAGATGGCCTGCTCCTCGAGCAGCCGGGTGATGCGATGCTGGCGCTGAGGCTTGCCCAAGGTCGCCACGCTCACTCCTCCCTCTTCACGATGCCGGTCACGATCGCGACGGTCACGGACCCGCCACCAGCTCGGCCAGCAGCGCGCGGATCGAGTGCATGCGGTTGGCGGCCTGGGGCCACACCAGCGACCGCGGCCCGTCGATCACGTCCGCGGTCACCTCCTCACCCCGGTGCGCGGGCAGGCAGTGCAGGAACACCGCATCGGGACCGGCCGCGGCCATGAGCGCGTCGTCCACTCGGTAGGGGCGGAACGCCTCGCGGCGGGCGGTGGCCTCCTCCTCCTGGCCCATCGAGGTCCACACGTCGGTGTACACCGCGTCCACTCCGCGTACCGCGTCGAACGGGTCGTTCGTGGTCTCGATGGCCGCGCCCAGGTTGCGCGCTCGCTCCACCACCTGCTCGTCGAGCTCGTAGCCGGGAGGGCTCGCCACGCACAGCTCCAGCCCCGAGAGCGCGGCGCCGAAGGCGAGCGAGGCGGCCACGTTGTTGCCGTCGCCCACGAAGGCCACCCGGCGCCCGTCGAGCCCGCCGAAGTGCTCGCGCAGGGTGAGCAGGTCGGCGAGGGCCTGGCAGGGATGGGCCTGGTCCGAGAGCAAGTTGATCACCGGCACCCCGGCGGCTTCGGCCATCTCCTCGAGCGTGCGGTGGTCGAAGACACGGGCGCACACCAGCGCGCAGTACGACCCGAGGGTGCGGGCTACATCGGCCACCGGCTCGCGTGTTCCCATCCCCACCTCCTCGGCCTGCACGTAGATCGGATGACCGCCGAGCGTCACCACCGCCATCTCGGTGGACACGCGGGTGCGCGCCGACGGCTTCTCGAAGATCATCGCCACTCCCCGATCGGCCAGCGGTCGCGGCACCGCGCCGGGATCGGCCTTCCACGCCTCGGCGCGGTCCAGGAGCGTGCTCAGGGTGGCGGCATCCTCGAGATCGTCCAGCTCGAGCACCGCACGCGGCTTCACGACGCCACCGTCTCGCCAACCACCGCGTCCAGCGCCGTGCCGAGCACAGCCATCGCGGCTGTGATCTCGTCGTCGCTCACGGTCAGCGGCGGGGTGAGTCGCAGCGCGCTGGGCGTGACCGCGTTCACGATGAGGCCCCGGTCGAGCGCCGCCTCAGCGACGGCGCGGCTGTTCAGACCCGGCGCCAGCTCGGCGGCCAGCAGCAGGCCGCGGCCGCGCACGCTCTCCACCGCCGGCAGGCGTTCGAGTGCCTCACTCAGACGCGCTCCCGCCTTCGCGGCCAATAACGGCGCGTCGATCTGCTCCATCACGTCGAGCACCGCGAGCGCGGCGCGGACCGCGAGCGGCTGACCCCCGAACGTGGTCGCGTGGTCGCCGGGCCGTAGGGCCTCGGCCACCTCGGCGCGGGCCCAGCACGCGCCGATCGGCATCCCGTTGCCCAGCGCCTTGGCCAAGGTGACCACGTCAGGCCGAATCCCGTCGGGAGGAATGCCGTCGTGCTCGAAGCCGAACCAGCGCCCGGTACGGCCGAGCCCGGTCTGCACCTCGTCCATCACGAGCAGCGCGTCGCGCTCGTCACACAGGGCGCGCGCCGCGGCCAGGTACCCGTCGGGCGCAGGGATCACACCGCCCTCGGCCTGCACGGACTCGAGCAGCACCGCGGCCACCCGCCCGTCGAGGGCGGTCTCGAGCGCGCCCACGTCGCCGAAGGGCACCTGAGCGAAGCCCTCGGGCAGGGGCTGGAACGCCTCGTGCTTCTGGGGCTGGCCGGTGGCCGCGAGCGTGGCCAGCGTGCGCCCGTGGAACGAGCCGTTCGCGCTGATCACGTGGAAGCGGTCGGGGCCGCCGTGCGCCTGGCCGTAGCGGCGCGCGATCTTGATCGCGCACTCGTTGGCTTCCGCCCCGGAGTTGGCGAAGAACACCCGGCCGCCGCCCCCAAGGAGCGCGTCGAGACGCGCCGCGAGCTGAGGGGCGAGGTCGTTGAGGAAGAAGTTCGACACGTGAAGCAGGCGTTGCGCCTGATCCGCGATGGCCTCAGCCACCGCGGGATGGGCGTGGCCCAGCGAGGTGACCGCCAGCCCCGAGAGGAAGTCGAGGTACTCCTTCCCGTCGGCGTCCCAGAGCCGGGTGCCCTCCCCGTGCACGAACGCGACCCGGTAGCGACCCGCGTAGGTCTGCATCACGTGCTCGGCGTCGAGCGCCACGAGCGCGGCGGTCGTGGTGAGCGTGTCGGGCGTGGTCACGGCGCCACCGCGCCCTCGAGCCCGTCAGTGCTCGGGCCCTCGATCATGGTTCCGATCCCCTCACGGGTGAAGAACTCGAGCAGCAAGGCGTGCGGAATGCGGCCGTCGAGCACGTGCGCGCGCTGCACGCCGCCGTTGATCGCGTCGATGCACGAGCGGACCTTGGGGATCATGCCCTCGCCGATCACACCGCTCGTCAGGAGCGCCTCCAGGCCGGCCACGTCGGTGCGCGACACCAGCGAGGACTCGTCGGCGGGGTCGGCCAGGACCCCGCTCACGTCGGTGAGGTACACGAGCTTGGCCGCGCCCAGCGCCTGGGCGATCGCCGCGGCCACAGTGTCCGCGTTCACGTTGTAGGCCTGACCGTGGACGTCAACCCCCACGGTCGCGATGATGGGGACGAGGTCCTCGCGGATGATCCGCTCGAGGATCGTCGGGTCGATCCGCTCGACGTCGCCCACGTAGCCGAGCCGCGGGTCGCGGGGCACGACCGTGATGAGGCCCGCGTCCTCGCCCGAGAGGCCCACCGCGTACGAGCCGTGGCGGTTCACCGAGCTCACCACCTCGCGGTTGACCTTGCCGACGAGGGCCATCCGCACGATGTCGACGGTCTCGGCATCGGTGACGCGCAGACCGTCGACGAACTCCGGCTCCTTGCCGAGTCGGCGCATGAGATCACTGATCTGCGGTCCCCCACCGTGCACCACCACGGGGTTCATCCCCACGAGGCGCATGAGCACCACATCCTGGGCGAACAGGGCGGCCATGGCCTCGTCCTCCATGGCGTGACCGCCGTACTTGATCACGATCGTGCGCCCGGAGAACTCGCGGATGTAGGGCAGCGCCTCCGCGAGGACGGCCGCCTTGCCGTGCGCGTCGAGACCGGGGCCCGCGTCGATGCTCACGACGTACCCATGTTCTCGTCGACGTAGGCGGGCGTGAGATCGGTGAAGAGCATCTCGGCACTCTCTGTGCCCGCGTGGAGGTCGCACACGATCTCGATGTCGCGGCCCTTCATGGTGGCGGCGAGGGTCACCGTGTCGTGCGCCGCGGCCACTCCCTCGCGACAGACCACCACCCCGTTGTACGCGATGTCGACCTGCTCGGGATCGAAGGTCGCCCCGCTGGCCCCCAGCTCGGACAGCACACGACCCCAGTACGGGTCCGACCCGTAGAGCGAGCACTGCACGAGCTGGCTCCCGGCCACCTGACGGGCGGCACGGCGGGCGTCCTCGCCCGAGCCCGCGCCGTGGACCACGAGCCGAGCCAGCTTGGTGGCACCCTCGGCGTCGGCCGCCATCTGGTGGGCGAGCGAGGAACAAGCGGCACGCAGCCCCGCGCCGAGCGCGGCGGCAGCCTCGCCCGGGCCGGTGATCGGCGGGTTGCCGGCGGCACCGTTGGCGAGCACGATCACGGTGTCGTTGGTGCTGCGGCATGCGTCCACGCAGAGCGCGTTGAAGCTGGCGTCGACCGCCTCCGCCAGCAGCGTGTGAAGCATCGCCGGCTCGACGGCGGCGTCGGTGGTGAGCACGGCGAGCATGGTCGCCATCGCCGGGGCAAGCATCGCCGCTCCCTTGGCCATCCCGCCGATGCGCACCGTCGTACCCGCGATCTCGACCTTCTCCAGCACCTCCTTGCGTACCGTGTCGGTGGTGAGGATGGCGTCGGCCGCGGCCTGCGCGGCTCCGACTTCGGAACCGAGGCGCGTGGCCAAGTCGGGGATGCCGTGCTCGATCGCCGACCAGGCGCCGCCGGGCTCACGCCCAAACGGGATGCCGATGAGCCCGGTGGAGCACACCAGCACGTCCCCGGTGACCGCCCCCAGTGCGCGGGCCGCGAGCTCGCACATCTGGTGCGCGTCGTTGAGGCCCGCGGCGCCGGTGGCGGCGTTGGCGTTCCCCGAGCTGAGCACCACGGCCGCGGCTCGCCCATCGCCGAGGTGGCGGCGACTCACCTGCACCGGCGCGGCGGCCACCAGGTTCGTAGTGAACACACCCGCGGCCGTCACCGCCTGACGGTCGGCGGTCGCCACGAGCGCGAGATCGGGCGCGCCCGATGCCTTGATGCCGCACGCCATCCCTGCGGCCTCGAAGCCGGCTACCGCGGTCACGCTCATGGCATCACCTTCATGGCACCAGACCCAGGGCTGAGAGCCCGGTGGTTTCGGGGAAACCGAGCACGAGGTTGGCGGCCTGGATCGCCTGACCCGCGGCGCCCTTCACCAGGTTGTCGAGCGCGGCGAGGGCGAGCACGGTGCCGGTGCGCTCGTCGAAGCGCACGGTCACATGGCACGCATTGGAGCCGAGCGTGGCCTTGGTGGCCGGTGGCTCGCTCCCGACCACCACGAACGGCTCGTCCGCGTAGTAGTCGTGGTAGCGCTCGAGCAGCTTCGCTGTGCTCAGCCCGTCGACCGCGGGACGCGCGTAACAGGTGGCGAGGATGCCCCGGGTCATCGGCACGAGATGGGGTGTGAACAGCACCTGCACCGGCTCACCGGCCACATGTTCCAGCGCGAACTCCATCTCGCCGGTGTGGCGGTGCTCGAGCAGTCCGTAGGCCACCGCGTTCTCGTTGGCCTCCGCGTACAGGCTGGGCTCGCTCAGGCCGCGACCGCGCCCGGAGATCCCGGAGAGCGCGTCCACCACCACGTTGGGTTCCACGAGCCCAGCGGCGAATGCCGGCGCGAGCGCGAGCGCAGCTGTCGTCGGGTAGCAGCCGGGCGCCGCCACGTGCGCGTGGCCGGGGATCTCGGCGCGGTACAGCTCCGGCAGTCCGAACCCGAACTCGCCGATCAACCCCGGTGCCTTGTGCGCCTCCCCATACCAGCGGGCGTAGCGGTCAGCCGGGAGTCGGAAGTCGGCGCCCAGGTCCACCACGTGCCCCACGCGCTCGATCAGCGACGGAACGAGCCGCTGCGACTCGCCGTGGGGCAGCGCGAGGACCACCAGGTCGAGCCCGGCCAGGCGGTCCAGTCCCCCGTCCTCGCCACTCACGTCCTCGAGTACTAACTCCGGGTACGCGGGCCCGAGCGACGGGTACAGGTCCGCCACCGCGGCGCCGGCGTGCGACCGCGCCCCGGCCACCACCACCTGGATCTCGGGATGCCCCGCCAGCAGCCGCAGGATCTCAGCCCCGCCGTACCCGGCGGCGCCCACAACCCCAGCCTGCGCTATCCCAGGAGCGTCATTAACCACGCTGCATACTATACACGAGTACGCATACCAGCCGACCCCGGCCCCGGGCGTGGTACGTCAGCTAATGCTTCCTGACTGGGCTCCAAACCAGGCGATCACGATCGTCTTGTCCTCGACGACCCGCTTGGCCGACCCAGGCTCCTCGTCGACGTATCGAGCTGCACGGGTCGTCCAGGCCGGGCTGCTTCGATCCATCGTGCCGAGGAGCACCAAGCGCTGTTTATCAGGCCTGCAGTAGTAGTAAATGGGGTCGTCGTCCACCCACCCCCGCGCACCGCCAGCGAAGAACAGGCAGCGGTCCCCGTTCTCGAGTTCGACGCCCCAGGGAGTGCCGGTCTCTGAGTTCACATCAGGCTCTACCAACGACGGGGGCGTTACCTCCAACGAAGTAAACAGTCGGACGACGCGACGCTTCCACGGAGCTGTCATACAGATGACAGACGGCCTCGATCCCCCTTTCTCAGACCAGCACGGGTCCCAGGTCACCAGGCCACGGGCACAGCTCAGCGCCCCATCTACAAGCTTCGAAGCCACGCCCATGGGGTCGCCGCAACTGGCATGCTGCTTGCTCTTCGTCACACGAAAGCCATCCTTCAAGCGGCCCTCGTCGTCGACGGGACGCACGTAGACCAGCGACGTCGCGACAACCGAATCTGAGGAATCACCTAGATCGCTGTCACTCCCGCCTACAGGAGCCGCGCCAGCCGCCACGCTGACACCCAGCAGCAAGGTACAAACGGTCAGCAAAACCCTGACAAGGCCCAGGCGACCACACTGCTGTTCCGGCAACGGTTGCTGGCCCATCTACTCCATCCCGGATTACCTACTCGCGTAGGCGGCCGTTGTGCTCGCGGGCAACGGCTCCGATCATCTGGGCGCGAAGGCCTGCCACTTCGTCGTCGGTGAGGGTGCGGTCCGGAGCGCGGAAGCGGACGGTCACCGCCACACTGCGCAGTCCCTCGCCGAGTGATCCCCCGCGGAACTCGTCGAAGGGGTACGCCTCCTCCACCAGGCCGCCACCGGCCTCCCGGATCGTGCGTACCAGCGCTGCCGCGGACACGTCGTCTGACACCACGAAGGCGAGATCGATGGTCGACGGCGGGAACGGCGACGGGGCCACGAACTGTGCGTCGCGTCGCGGAACTCGCTCCGCCTCGTCCAGGTCGATCTCGAAGGCAACGACCGCGCCGGACAGGACATCGCCACGAGCTTCGGTATCGACCTCCCCCACCACGCCCAACACCGCATCACCGGCGTGGACGAGCGCGGCCTGTCCGCTCCGATACCCGGCCAGGGCGGCCGGCACCAGCTCGAGGCCCTCGATGCCGAGCGCGCCAGCGACGATGTGAGCGAGATCCGTGACGTCGTACGCGTCCACGGGTCGATCCGGTTCGACCGGTTGACGCCGAACGCCGCCGGCCAGTACCCCGGCCACGTGGGCACGCTCAGTTGGGAGGAGCCCGTCCGCTTCGGCGGGGCTGAACACCGTGCCGATCTCGAACAGAGCGACGTTTGCCCGGCCGCGGGTGACATTCGTGCGGGCCACCTCGAGGAGGCCGGGCACGAGCAGCGTGCGCAACACCGACTCCTCGTGTCGCAGCGGGTTGGCTACCTCCACGAACGACGCCTGACCGAAGCGGGCCAGCGACTCGGGCGCGACCAAGGAGATCGTCTGGCACTCCGACAGCCCGGCTCCCATCAACGCGTCGGCGACGGCGCGCCGCGTGCGCTGGGCGGGGGTGAGCAGACCGACCTGGTCGCGGGGCCGGGCCACGGAGCGCCCGATCGAGTCGAAGCCCACCCGGCGGGCCACCTCTTCCACGATGTCGACCTCACGCTCGAGGTCGGGTCGGAAGGTCGGGGCGGTGGCCGTGAGATCGTCCCCCTTGCTCTGCACCTCGATGCCGAGCGGCACCAACGCGTCAAGCACCTCCGCGTCAGAGAGTGCGGTCCCCAGCACGGCGTTCACCTTGGCCGTCCGAACCCGGATGGGCCGAGGCAGGATCGGCTCGGGGTACACGTCGGTGCCCTCGCCGGCCACCGCCGCGCCCGCCACCTCACCGAGCAGCTCCATGGCCCGGGTCGCGGCCGCACGCACCCCGTTGGGGTCGATGCCGCGCTCGAAGCGGGCGCTCGACTCCGAGCGCAGCTTCAGGCGCTTGGAGCTGCGGGCGATGCCCATGCGCTCGAAGTAGGCGGCCTCCAACAGGATCTCAGCAGTGGTCGGTGACACCTCGGCGGTGCTGCCGCCCATGATCCCCGCCAGCGCCTGCGGCACGCGATCGGCGTCGCAGATGAGCAGGTCGGTCGGCTCCAGGACGCGCTCCACCCGGTCGAGGGTGGTGATGCGCTCGTCGGCGGTGGCGTGCCGCACGACGATGCCGGGGCTGGCCAGACCCGCGAGGTCGAACGCGTGGAGCGGCTGGTTGCGCTCCAGGAGCACGTAGTTGGTTACGTCGACCACGTTGCTGATGGGTCGCATCCCCGCCTTCACGAGCCGCTGGCGCATCCAGGCCGGCGACTCCCCCATCTGAACCTGTGCCACCCAGCCCAGGTAGCGGGGACAGGCGTCCGGAGCCTCCACTTCAATAGAGATCTCACGATCCGGCGCGCCCGGGGCCACCTGCGGCTCGGGCGCCTCGAGCGGCAGGCCAAAGTGCGCGGCGAGCTCGCGGGCGACGCCCACGATGCACATCGCGTCGGGCCGGTTGGGGGTGATGGCGAGGTCGAAGATCACGTCGTGCAGGTCCAGCACGTCGCGCACGTCAGCGCCTACCTCGGCGGTGGCCTCGAGCCCCAGGATGCCGGCGTGGTCGTCACCGAGGGCGAGCTCGGCCGCCGAGCACAGCATCCCCTCGGAGGTCACGCCGCGGATCTTGCGGCGCTCGAGGACGAACCCGCCCGGCAGGCGCGCCCCCACCGGTGCGAACGGCACCAGCATGCCCGGCGCGATGTTGGTGGCCCCGCACACCACGCGAGTCGTCCCGCCGCCGAACTCCACGTCGGCGAGCTGGAGCCGATCGGCGTTCGGGTGAGGCACGACGTCGACGATGCGAGCGACGCGCACGCCCTCGATCTCGGCACCGGGCTCGTCGACGGCCTCCACCTCGAGACCGAGCTGGTTGAGCGCAGCGACCAGGTCAGGCGTGGACGCCGTCACGGGAACAAAGTCCCGGATCCAGGAGAGGGGTACGCGCATCAGTACTGCTCGAGGAAGCGGCAGTCGTTCTCGAAGAACGTCTTGATCTCGTCGATGCCGTGGCGGATCATCGCGATTCGCTCGAGGCCAAAGCCGAAGGCGAAGCCCTGCCACTCCTCCGGGTCGATGCCCACGGCATCGAACACGGCCGGGTCCACCATCCCGCAGCCGCCGAGCTCGATCCAGCCACTGTGCGAGCAGACGCGACAGCCGCTCCCCGCACAGAACACGCACGACACGGCCAGCTCGGCCGACGGCTCGGTGTAGGGGAAGAAGTCGGAGCGGAAGCGGGTACGCACCGACTCGTCGTCGAAGAGGCGGCGCACGAAGGTCTCGATGGTGCCGAACAGGTCGGCCATGGTGAGCCCACGGTCGACCGCGAGGCACTCCATCTGGTGGAACAGCGGCGAGTTACGCGGCCCGAGCGTCTCGTTGCGGTAGACCCGCCCCGGCGCCACCACGTAGATGGGCGGCGCCTGGGTCTCCATGGTGCGGATCTGCACCGGCGAGGTGTGCGTGCGCAGCATCACCTGCTCGGGCTCCCCCAGGTTCACGTACAGGGTGTCCTGCATGGAGCGCGCCGGGTGTGCGGGCGGAATGTTGAGGGCCTCAAAGTTGTGCCAGTCGTCCTCCACCTCGGGGCCCTCGGCCACCTGGTAGCCGAGGCCGAGAAAGATGTCCTCGAGCTCGCGTTGCACCTGGGTCACGAGATGGAGATGGCCCCGGGCCCGCCCGTGCCCGCCGATGGTGAGGTCGAACCGATCGTCGGGTGAACCGTCGGCCGTCTCGGCGTCGAGGACGGCCCGGCGCGCGGCCACCAGTGCGTCGACGGCATCGCGGTAGGCGCCAACGGCCTGGCCGGCCGCGGGCCGCTCCGCAGCGTCCAGATCCTTGATGGCCTCGTTCACCGATCGCAGCACCGATCGGCGGCCCAGGAACGTGCGCTCCACTTCGGTCAACGCGTCCAGCGACGCAGCGCTGGCGATCGCGGCCCGGGCCTCCTCGAGCGCGGCGTCGAGATCAGCCCGACGATCGGCGAGGCTCATCGGGTGCGCCCCGCCGGAGACTCGCGTCGGCGCCGCGCCAGCTCGAAGAGCACGACCGTGGCCGCCATCGCCACGTTGAGCGACTCGGCCTCCCCGGCCATAGGGATGCTCACCGTGAGGTCGAGCGCGGCCTCCACGTCGGGCGCGAGGCCGTGGGCCTCGTTCCCCACCACCACCGCGATGGGATTGGCGAGGTCGAGGTCGTCCAGGCTGGCGCCACCCCGCGCCACCGTGCCCACGCAACGCCGCCCCCGGCCCGCCAGCATCGCCAGGGTCGCGCCCGGCTCGTCGAACTCGAAGGTGGGAACACCGAAGATCGCACCGGCCGAGGACCGCACGGTGCGGGGATGGTGCAGATCCACGGACTGCCCGCACGCCACGACGCCGGCGGCGCCGGTGGCCTCGGCACTGCGCACCATGGTGCCGAGGTTGCCCGGATCGGCCACCCCGACCGCGACCAGGACCGGGCCGTCCCCGTCGAGCTCGTCCGGGGAGTGCTCGACGAGCGGCGTCACCGCCAGCACGGGCTGGGGCGTGCGGGTGGAACCCACCTTCTCGAGCACCCCCTCACGCAGCTCGCACACCCGACCCCCGGCCGACCGCACTCGTTGTACGAGCTCCACGAAGGCGTTGGCCGCGCCATGACCGAGGTAGAGCGTCTCGACTCGTGCGCCCCGATCGAGTGCCGCGCTCACCACCCGCGGGCCCTCCAGCGCGAAGGCGCATTCGGTGGCGCGTGCCGTCCGGTCCCGTAGCAGGGCGCGGAGCCGGCGCACCTCCGCGTGACGAGGACCGAGGCGGTCGAGGGCACCCGACCGCGAGCTCACGGGGCACCGGAACCGTGCGGGCGGGCCGAGGTCGGGTTCACGACGCGCCCGCGCGCGTCAGGCGGCGTCGAGCGCCTGGCGGGCCGTCGCGACCAGCTCGCCGAAGGCCGCCGCATCGCGCACGGCGAGATCGGCGAGGATCTTGCGATCCACCTCGACCTGGGCGGCCTTCAGCCCGGCGACGAACTGCGAGTACGAGATGTCGTGGATGCGGCACGCGGCGTTGATCCGGACGATCCACAGCCGCCGGAACTGTCCCTTGCGGGCCCGACGGTCCCGGTAGGCATACTGGCCCGAGTGCAGCGCCTGCTCGGTGGCCTTGCGCAGGTGGCGGCTCCGCGACCCCGAGTACCCCTCGGCCGCTTGGAGCACACGGCGGCGGCGCTTCTTGGAGTGAACCGAGCGCTTGACGCGTGGCATGGCTTGTCTCCCTGTCCTTTGCCCTGATGGCCCGCCGAGCGGGGCTCAGGCCCGGCCCAGCAGGCGCTCGACGTGCTTCTTGTGACGGCCGCTCACCTCGGCCTCTCGTCCCAGCCGGCGGGTGCGCGTGCTGGACTTCTTCTCGAGCAGGTGGGACCGATACGCCTTCCGGCGCCGGATCCTTCCCGTTCCCGTGATGCGGAATCGCTTCGCCGCCCCTCGGTGCGTCTTCTGCTTCGGCATCAGGTCGCTCCGCTCTCTCCCGTGCTCACGTCGGCGGTTGCCTCGGCGCTCACGGCCGCGCTCTCGGCTCGTCGTGCCATCGCCGCACGCCGTCCTTCCTTCTTCAGTGGGTGGAGCACCATGGTCATGTTGCGCCCGTCCTGTCGCGGGGCCGACTCGACCATCGCGATCCCGTCCACCTCGTCAGCGATCCGCTCCAGGATCCGCAACCCCAGCTCGGGATGTGCCATCTCCCGACCCCGGAACATGATCGTGAGCTTGACCTTGTTGCCCTCCTCGAGGAAGCGCCCCACGTGGCGCATCTTCGTGGTGTAGTCGTGCACGTCGATCTTGGGCCGGAACTTCATCTCCTTGATGACCACCTGGGTGGTCTTGCGCCGAGACTCCTTGCGCCGCTGCTGCTGCTCGTACTCGTAGCGCTTGAAGTTCATGAGCCGGCACACGGGTGGGCTCGTGTTGGCCGCCACTTCCACCAGGTCCAACTCGCGCTCCCGAGCGATCGTCAACGCCTCCGGCAGCGACTTCAGCCCCAGTTGCTCCCCATCGGCGGCGATGAGCAACACCTCGCGGGCTCGGATCCGGTCGTTGATCCTGGGTTCGTCTGTGGCGATGTGATCACCTCGTGGGTCGCACGGTCCGGCTCGCGTCCCCGGGGACGGACACGCGAAGATGGCGGATGCAGGAAGCACCCGCCATCGCGAGGTCCCGCGTGGGCGGGATCCTGAAGACGGACCCGGCTCGGGCACGTGCCCCGGCCAGGTGGAGACGGCCGAATACGGCCGCCCCACTTCCCACATCGTTGTAAGACGGCGAGGATATCAGTGTGAGCACACTCTGGACACCCTCCGGTGAGCACGAGCCCGAGACGCACGACCACATCGAACGTGGGCGCGATCCCGGTTCCGGCGAGCCCATGACCGCGGACACCCCCGGCGAGGCCACATCCGACGACGCCCGCGCTGCGGCCGAGGAGCTGCGCCGCATCCGGGCCGAGATCGCCGCCACCCCCGCCATCGACCTGATCGCCAACCACGCCGTGGGGCTCTGGCAGCTCGCGCTCCTGCACCTCGTGCCCGAGGAAGGGAACGCCCCCCGCCCCGACCAGGCCGCGCTGGCCATCGACGCGCTCGGGGGCATCGTCGACGGCCTCGGTGCGCGCCTCGGACCCCACGCGGACGCGCTGCGCGACGCGCTGTCGCAACTCCGCCTCGCCTACGTGCAGGTGCTCGACCGCGAGCATCCCGACGGCGAGGTCCCCCCGGAATCCGGCGACGAGCAGGACACGCCGGACGACGAGCAGGCCGCGCCAGGCGATTAGCCCACCCAGCAGACCGCGGTGCCGCCCAGGATGGTCAGGGCACGATCTTGGCGATCGGGAGCTCGATGATTCCGGTCGCGCCCTGGGCCTTCAGATCCGGGATGAGGATGTTGATCTCTCGCTTGGCGACCACCGTCTCCACCGCGTACGCATCCTGGCCGTGGAGCTGCGACACCGTTGGTGACTTCAACGCCGGGAGGAGGGCGATGACCGCGTCCAGGTTGGCCGCGTCGATGTTGAGCTTCAACAGCACCCGGCCCCGGGCTTCGAGCGCACCCGTGAGCAACGTCTCGATCTGCTCCATCGCGGCGCGGCGCGCCGGATCGGCGTAGGCAGTTGGGTTGGCGATGAGCTCGGTGTAGGACACGAGCATGGTGTCGAGGATCTTGAGACCGGCCTCGGCGAGCGCGCGGCCCGTCTCGGTGATCTCGACCACGGCATCGGCGATGTCGGGCACTTTGGCCTCGGTCGCCCCGTACGACAGGAACACCTCGGCCGCTACACCGTTCGCCTCGAAGTACCGACGCGTGATCTCGGGGTACTCGGTGTGGACCCGCACCCCCGGGCCCAGATCGGACACGCTCTTGGCCGGGGAATCGGCGGGGACGGCGAGCACCACCCGGATCGGCGCCGCGGTGTCCTTCGAGTAGTGCAACTCGGTCAGGGACACCACGTCGGACGACGTCTCCTCGATCCAATCCCGCCCGGTGATGCCCAGGTCGAACCGGCCCTCGGCCACGTAGCGGGGGATCTCCTGGGGGCGCAGGATCCGCACATCCGCGATCCGCGGGTCGTCCACCGACGCGCGGTAGTTCACCTCCGACGAGCGCCGCACGCCGAGGTCGGCATCCTCGAACAGCTGAAGCGTCGCTCGCTCGAGCGATCCCTTCGGCAACACGAGACTCAACATCGGCTCGTACTCCTCACCCGCGCGCGCCGGCGTCGATGTCGCGCAGCAGCATGACCATCTCGAGCGCAGTCTCGGCCGCCTCCGAGCCCTTGTTGCGCTTCGGACCGCCGGCCCGGGCCATAGCCTGGGCCTCGTTATCCGTCGTGAGCACGCCGAAGGCGATCGGAATGCCCGTGTCGAGGGACGCGCGCGCGATCCCCTGCGCGCACGCCGCCGCGACGTACTCGAAGTGAGCGGTTTCGCCCCGGATGATGACCCCCAGACAGATCACCGCGTCGAGGGCACCGGAGGCGGCGAGGCGCTTGGCCACGAGGGGGAGCTCGAACGCGCCCGGCACCCAGTGGACCGGGATCGCAGCGACATCGGCGCCTCGCGCCCGCAGCGTGGTGAGCGCGCCGTCCACCAGACAGCGCGAGATGTGATCGTTGTAGCGGGCCGCGACGATCGCAACGCGCGTACCCGATGCGTCGATGCTCCGGCCGCCGGCAGCTGGAGAGGGCGGGGCGTACTCACCCACTCAGGCGCCACCAACCTTTCGATCCTCGTCTCCGGGCTTGCCGCCGGGCTCATCTCCGAGCTCGCCGCCGGCTCGGTCCGGGGTCTCCGCGATCTCGAGCATGTGGCCGAGCTTCTCCTGCTTGGCCCGGAGGTACGCGAGGTTCTCCCGGTTGGGCTCCACGCGCAGCGGCACCCGCTCCACGATCTCGAGACCGTAGCCCTCCAGCCCGCCGTACTTGGAGGGATTGTTGGTCATCAGGCGCATCGTGGTGATGCCCAGGTCCACGAGGATCTGGGATCCGATGCCGTACTCGCGCGAATCGACGGGGAAGCCGAGCTCCACGTTGGCGTCGACCGTGTCTCGACCCTGGTCCTGGAGCGTGTACGCCCGCATCTTGTGGCCCAGACCGATGCCGCGGCCTTCGTGGCCGCGCAGGTACACCACCACCCCGCGGCCCTCGGCGGCGATGCGAGCAATCGCGAGATCGAGCTGCACCCCGCAGTCACAGCGCAGCGAACCGAGCGCGTCCCCGGTGAGGCACTCCGAGTGCACGCGCACGAGCACGTCATCGGCGCCCGATACCTCCCCGCGCACGAGCGCGATGTGCTCGACGCCGTCGAGCAGGCTCTCGTACACGTAGGCCGTGAACTCGCCGTGCAGGGTCGGGATCCGTGCCTCCGAGACCCGCCGGATCAGCTTCTCGCGCTGACGGCGGTACCGGATCAGGTCTGCGATCGACACGATCTTGAGCCCATGCTCGCCGGCGAAGGTGAACAAGTCGTCCAGGCGGGCCATCGTGCCGTCGTCGTTGACCACCTCGGCCAGCACACCCGCGGGGAAGCACCCCGCCAGGCGGGCTAGGTCGATCGCAGCCTCGGTGTGACCTGCGCGCTTGAGCACACCGCCCTCGCGGTAGCGCAAGGGGAAGATGTGACCGGGGCGGGCCAGGTCGCCCGGGCGCGTGACCGGGTCGAGCAGTGCCTGCACGGTGGTGGCACGGTCGGCGGCCGAGATCCCCGTGGTCGTCTGGTTGGTCGCATCCACCGACACCGTGAAGGCGGTGCGTTGCGACTCGGTGTTCGACGCCACCATGAGGGGCAGGCCCAGCTCGTCGAGCCGTGTCCCCTCGAGGGGCATGCAGATCACGCCACTCGTGTGGCGGATCATGAACCCCATCGACTCAGGCGTGACCTTCTCCGCGGCCATGATGAGGTCGCCCTCGTTCTCGCGATCGGCGTCGTCGACCACGACCACGAACTCGCCGTGGGCGATCGCCTCGATCGCCTTCTCCACCGGGTCGAAGCGCGCGTCACTCATGTGTGCTGCCCTCGCGCTCCGCCCTGAGAAGCGTCTCGGCGTACTTGGCCAGCACGTCCACCTCGATGTTGACGGCGTCACCCGGGTTGCGACACCCCAGGGTGGTGGTGTCGAGAGTGTGCGGGATGAGCGCCACCTCGAAGGCGCCCCCCTCCACCGAGGTGACGGTGAGGCTCACCCCGTCGACGGTCACCGATCCCTTCTCCACCAGATAGCGCTCGAGCGGCGGCGGCACTGCGATGCTGAGGCGGGCCGAGTCATCTAGCTCACCCACGCGAGCCAGCACCTCACCGGTCGCGTCCACGTGACCCTGCACGAGGTGACCGCCCAGACGGTCTGCGAGCCGTAGGGGGCGCTCGAGGTTCACCGGATCGGCAACAGCCAGGGTGCCCAGGGTGGTGCGCGTCAGCGTCTCGGGTTGCACGTCGGCAGCCCACCAGTCAGGGCCCGCCTCCACGACCGTGAGGCAGCATCCGTTGACCGCGATCGAGGCGCCAGGGATCGCGTCCTCGAGCACCACCTTGCACTCGATCTCCAGGCGCGTACCGCTGGCGCCCACATCCAAGCGGTGCACGCGGCCCAGCTCCTCCACGATGCCGGTGAACATCAGCCGTCGCTCCGCATCTCGTAGTCGAGGCGAACGTCGTCACCCAGGCGCGTCAGCCCGGTGAGAGCGAGCCGCGGCGCGCCCGTGATCGTGGACGGTCCGGGGATGGGGAGCATCGGCACTGCGTCGGCGCCGAGCACGGTGTTACCCACATACACGATCAGGCGGTCCACGAGGTCCGCGTCCCACAACGCGCCGTGCAGCGTGGGACCACCCTCCACGAGTGCTTGGAGCACGCCGTGGCGCCCGAGCACCTCGAGCGCGGCCACCAAGTTCACGCCTTCAGGAGTGGCGGCCACGGTCTCCACCTTGGCCCCCTCGGCTCGCCACGCGTCGAGCGCGTGCGCGTCGACCGCGTCGGTCGTGATCACCAGCGTGGGCGCTAGCGCGGCGTCGAAGAGCGGGCCCTCGGCCGCCACTCGGCCGCGGGCGTCGAGCAGGACACGCAGCGGGGCGTGGCGCGGTGCGGGCGCGTCGCGCACAGTGAGGCTCGGCTGGTCCGCGCACGCCGTCCCGGCGCCCACCACCACGGCTTCGGATTCGGCGCGCAGCGCGTGCACGTCGGCGCGAGCGACCTCGCCAGTGATCCATCGTGACGAGCCGTCGGACGCGGCGACCCGGCCATCGAGGCTGACCGCGGTCTTGAGCACGCAGTAGGCGCGACCCGTGCGGCGGTGGTGCAGGTAGGGGGCGAGGAGCCGCTGGACATCAGCGCTCCCGGTGCCCACCTCCACTTCCACGCCGGCTCCGCGCAGGGCGGCGATGCCCCGCCCGGACACCGCCGGATCAGGGTCCTCGATGGCAACGACGACGCGGGCGATGCCGGCAGTGATCAGGGCATCCGCACACGGTGGCGTGCGCCCGTGGTGCGAGCACGGCTCGAGGGTGACGAACGCGGTGGCGCCGCGGGCCCGGTCGCCGGCGGCCCCCAGGGCTACGACCTCGGCGTGAGGACCGCCGGGGGGGTCCGTGGCTCCTTCGCCCACCACGGCGCCGTCGCGGACGATCACGCAGCCGACCCAGGGGTTGGGCGCGGTGTCACGGCGCACGCTCTGACCGAGCACGACTGCCCGGGCCATGCACTCGCTGTCGCGCAACGCTCCGTCCCCTCGTTGTGTGGCCCTCTCACGACCACCCGCCGGTCGGGATCCCCCTACCGACCCGAGGGCTCAAACACTCAAGCGTAGCCAACGCCTGGAGCGCCCCACTGTTCCCAATCGAGTGGGCGCAAGCCCGGGCTCAGAACCAGGCGGTCACGATCGTCTGGGGCAACTCATGCCGGTATGCACCATCGATATAGCGGGCCGCTCGCGCCTTCCAAAGTGGTGCACTCTGGTCGAAGCCTCGAAGGAGCACGAGCTCGCCAGGACCACTGTCTTGACAGAGATAGTCGACGGCATCGTCCCCGAAGAGGTCGTGAGCGCCGATGCCCACGAGACACCGCTGACCATCGGCGAGCTCCACGGCCCACGGGGCTCCGAACTCCTCAGTACGCAGAGAGACTTCCAACTCCTCTGGTCCTGTGAGCAAGCGGATGACGTGGTCTTGCCAGGGCTGGTACATGCAGACCACAGAGGGTTTCGACGCTCCTGGCTCCAGCCAACAGGGGTCGAAACCGAAGTCGCCAGCGCCGCAGCGGAGCGCCGAAACCACCTTCCGTGAAGGATCGGCTCGCGGGTACGGACCAAACCCCTTGGGAATGACGCAACCTGCGTTCTCCACCGTCTCCTTTACCCGGAACGAGTTGAGGAGGCAGCCGTCAGCGTCGACGGGGCGTACATGGACGATCGCCGTCACCGTGACTGCTGCGTTCGGCAAAGTTGACGAGGTGGTGCTCGCAACGTCGGACCGATCGCTGCGGCAGCGCACGACGACTTCCGGCTTGTCATCATCGCTCGCGACCACGACCGCGGTTGCCACGGATGTGGCCAGGACCGCAGCCGCGACCAGAGCGATGATCAACTTGTGGCGATGTGCCGACACCAGGCCCATCAGTCCATCGACCTGGTCCCGGGAGCTAAGCCCGACTGGACGCGGTCGAGGGCCACGCGGCGTGGCGGATGGCGCGGGCCGCGGCCAGGGGATCGTCAGCCCTGAAGATGGCGCTGCCCGCCGCGAGGATGTCCACGCCGGCGTCAGCGGCCACCCTCGCCGTCT
>CAZCYE010000018.1:0-22831 GCA_964502775.1 uncultured Bifidobacteriaceae bacterium
AGAAGCCGGCCGAGACCCGCATGGGCTCGGGCAAGGGCAACCCCGAGCACTGGGTGGCGGTGGTCAAGCCCGGCCGGGTCATGTTCGAGTTGGCCGGCGTGCCCGAGGCCACTGCGCGCGAAGCGATGCGCCTCGCCATGCACAAGTTGCCGATCAAGACGCGCTTCGTCGTGCGTCAGGACGAGGGCTGAGGAGCCATCCGATGAAGGCCTCCGAGTTGAGGGAGTTGAACGATGCCGAGCTCACGAACCGTCTGCGTGAGTTCCGTGAGGAGCAGTTCAACCTGCGGTTCCAGAACGTGACCGGGCAGCTCGAGAACAGCGCGCGCGTGAGCCAGGTGCGAAAGGACATCGCTCGGGCGGAGATGCTGCTGCGTCAACGCGAGATCGCCGCGGCCGAGGCGATGAGCCAGAGCCAGGAGCAGTGATGACAGAGCCAGTGGACGCCAAGCGCCTGAATCCTCGCAAGGTCCGCGAGGGCTTCGTGGTGTCGGCGAAGATGAACAAGACCGTGGTGGTGTCGGTCACTGACCGTGTGCGCCACCGCCGCTACGGCAAGACACTCCAGCGCACGCGGCGGTTCTACGCCCACGACGAGGCGAACGACGCGCGCGAGGGTGATCGTGTGCGCATCACCGAGACGCGCCCGCTGTCCCGACTCAAGCGCTGGCGCGTGGTCGAGGTGCTCGAACGTGCTCGGTGAAGGGTGTGGCAGGGCTGGTCGCGGCGCGGCGCCCGGAACCGGCTTTCTGGTCGCGCTCGCTGCTTGCCGGGGTACCCGGCTCGCGGACGCTCGCCGCTCCTGCGAGCTCCTCGCTCCCGCTCGTCGCCGCCTCGCACCGGGGTGGTTCACATGATCCAGCAGGAGAGCCGGCTCAAGGTGGCCGACAACTCGGGTGCCCGCGAGGTGCTGTGCATCAAGGTGCTCGGCGGGACCCGGCGTCGCTACGCGGGGATCGGCGACGTGTTCGTGGCCACGGTCAAGGACGCGGTCCCAGGCGCGGCGGTGAAGAAGGGTGAGGTGGTGAAGTGCGTCGTCGTGCGCACGAAGAAGGAGCGCCGCCGGCCCGACGGCAGCTACATCCGCTTCGATGAGAACGCGGCGGTGCTCATCAATGACCAGTTCCAGCCCCGGGGCACCCGGATCTTCGGCCCCGTGGGCCGTGAGCTGCGTGACCGCCGCTTCATGCGGATCGTCTCGCTGGCGCCGGAGGTGATCTGAATGGCCAAGATCAAGTTGCGCAAGGGCGACGTGGTGCGCGTGTTGGCGGGCAAGGACTTGGGCAAGGAGGGCGCCATCACCCGGATCATCCCCGAGCGGAACATGGTGATCGTCGACGGCATCAACGTCTCGAAGAAGCATCAGAAGCCGACCCGCTCGACGCAACAGGGCGGAATCATCGACAAGGACATGCCGATCGACATCTCGAAGGTCGCCTTCGTGTGCTCGTCGTGCGGTCCCACGCGCATTGGCCTGCGGGTCGAAGACAGCGGCGCCAAGGTCCGCGTGTGCCGCAAGTGCGGGAAGGTCGTCTGATGGCTGCCCCAACTCGCACGCCACCACGGCTCAAGGACCGCTACGACGCCGAGATCCGTCCCCGGCTCAAGGAGGAGCTCGCGCTCCGCAACATCATGCAGGTCCCGCGGATGGTCAAGATCACCCTCAACTGCGGTGTGGGTGCCGCCACGCAGCAGGCGTCCCTGCTCGACGGTGCCGTGGCCGACCTCACCGTAATCACCGGCCAGAAGCCGTCCACCACCAAGGCCAAGAAGTCGATCGCCGGCTTCAAGCTCCGGGCGGGCAACGCCATCGGGGCCAAGGTGACGCTGCGGGGCGACCGGATGTGGGAGTTCTACGACCGACTGGTGAGCATTGCGATCCCCCGGATCCGCGACTTCCGGGGGATGAGCGCCGAGTCGTTCGACGGGCGCGGCAACTACACGTTCGGAGTCACCGAACAGCTGATCTTTCCCGAGATCGACTACGACAACATCGACACGGTCCGCGGCATGGACATCACCATCGGCACCACGGCCACCAACGACGACCACGGGCGTGCGCTGTTGCGCGCGCTCGGCTTCCCGTTCCGCCGGGACACCAACACTTAGGAGCACGGCATTCATGGCCAAGAAGGCTTTGATCAACAAGCAGCAGCGCAAGCCGAAGTTCGGGGTGCGTGCCTACACGCGGTGCCGCCGCTGCGGTCGGGCGCGCTCGGTGTACCGAAAGTTCGGGCTGTGCCGTATCTGCTTCCGGGAGATGGCGCACGCGGGCGAGATCCCCGGTGTGACCAAGGCGTCGTGGTGAGGGAGGTCCACTCGTGACGATGAGCGATCCCATCGCCGACATGATCACGCGCATCCGCAATGCCAACGTTGCGTTCCACGATGACGTCGTGATGCCTTCGTCGAAGGTGAAGGAGGCGTTGGCCAAGATCCTCGTACGCGAGGGCTACATCGAGGACTTCTCGGTCGAGGACGAGCCTGGTCGACCCGCGCGCAAGCTGCACATCGCCATGAAGTACACCCCCGACCGCCGACGCACGATCTCGGGGCTGCGCCGGATCTCGAAGCCGGGGCTGCGCGTCTACTCGAAGGCATCGGAGGTGCCTCGGGTGCTCGGCGGGATGGGCATCGCCATCCTGTCGACGGACCAGGGGCTGTTGACCGACCGCGAGGCGCGCCAGCGCAAGGTCGGCGGCGAGGTGCTGTGCCATGTCTGGTAGGAGCGCGCCATGTCGCGGGTAGGCAAGCAGCCGATCCCCATTCCGACCGGGGTGGAGGTCACGATCAGCGGTGGCCACGTCGCGGTCAAGGGGCCCAACGGTGAGCTCCACCACGACGCCCCCCCGTCGATCGCGATCACGCGAGACGGCGATGACGTGGTGGTCACGCGCCCCGACGACGAGCGCGCCAACCGGGCCCTCCACGGGCTCACGCGCTCGCTCGTGGCGAACATGATCATCGGCGTCTCCGAGGGGTTCACGCGTGAGCTCGAGATCGTGGGAGTGGGCTACCGAGTGCTCGCCCAGGGCAAGGAGCGGATCGAGCTCCAGGTCGGCTTCTCGCACGCCGTGCACATCGACGCCCCCGCGGGGATCACGTTCGAGGTGCCGGTTCCCACTCGCATCGTGGTGAAGGGCTGTGACAAGCAGGCAGTGGGACAGGCCGCGGCCGACATTCGCAAGATCCGCAAGCCCGAGCCCTACAAGGGCAAGGGCATCAGGTATGCCGACGAGCGGGTCTTGCGCAAGGCCGGCAAGTCGGTGAAGTAGCTCCATGATCCATTCACACAGAGGAACATGACCATGGACCAGAAGGTCGAGGCTCGCCGGCGGCGGCATCGCCGCGTGCGCAAGCGCGTCACGGGCACGGTCGATCGCCCGCGCCTGTCGGTGTTCCGCTCCAGCCGTCATGTCTACGCCCAGCTCATCGACGATGTGAACGGCCGTACGCTGGTCGCCGCGTCCACGATGGAGCCCGAGGCGCGTGCGGGGGTCACTGCCACAGTCGACGCGGCGCGTGACGTGGGCACGCGTATCGCGGCTCGAGCCAAGGACGCCGGGATCACCAGTGTGGTGTTCGACCGGGGCGGATTCGCGTACCACGGCCGGGTGGCCGCCGTTGCCGACGGAGCCCGGGCCGCCGGGCTCCGGCTCTAACAGAACGAGGATCTGGAGGAATCGAGACGATGGCCGAGGGACAGTACGAAGAGCGGGTGATCGCCATCAACCGCGTGGCCAAGGTGGTCAAGGGCGGGCGGCGGTTCTCGTTCACCGCGCTGGTCGTGGTCGGTGATGGCGACGGCAATGTCGGTCTCGGATACGGCAAGGCCAAGGAGGTGCCCGCCGCGATCCAGAAGGGGATGGAGGAGGCGAAGAAGAACCTCTTCGCCGTGCCGCTTGCCGGTTCGACGATCACGCACCAGATCCTCGGCGAGCACGACGCGGCGCGGGTGCTGCTGAAGCCCGCCGCTCCCGGCACGGGCGTGATCGCCGGTGGTGCGGCCCGGGCCATCCTCGAGGCCGCCGGTGTGCACGACGTGCTCGCGAAGTCGCTCGGGTCCTCGAACGCGATCAACGTGTCGAGGGCCACGATCCAAGGACTGCGCGGGCTGCGCCGCCCCGACGACGTGGCGCGCCTCCGGGGCAAGTCGGTCGAGGAGGTCAGTACCGTGGGGATGCTGCGCGCGTACCGCGAACGCAACGCGCCCAAGCCCGTGGTGACGACCACGCCGCCGGAGGTCTCGTAGCGATGGCTGCGGCGCTGCGCGTCACTCAGGTGAGGTCGGCGATCGGCACCAAGCCCAAGCAGCGCGGCACGTTGCGCGCGCTGGGCCTGCGCCGGATGCACCAGACCGTGGAGTTGCCCGACCGTCCCGAGATCCGGGGCATGATCGCCAAGGTTCCCCACCTCGTACGCGTGGAGGAGCTTGCCAAGGGGCGAGCAGCGAGCGACCGAGACAAGTAGGAGATCCAGTGCCCATCAAGATCCACGACCTGAAGCCCCCCGCCGGCGCCAAGTCGCCGCGCCGACGCGTGGGCCGCGGCATCGCCGGCAAGGGCGGTAAGACCGCGGGCCGGGGCATGAAGGGCCAAGGCGCGCGCAACACCATCAAGCCGGGCTTCGAGGGCGGTCAGACCCCGATCATGCGCCGCACGCCCAAGCTCAAGGGCTTCCGCAACCCGTTCCGGGTCGAGTACGCGGTGGTGAACCTGGACGCGCTGCAAGCGTTCGACGCGGGCGCCACCGTCGATCCGGAGTCCTTGCGGGCGCGGGGCCTCGTGGCCAAGCGCGGGCTCGTGAAGGTGCTCGGCCGGGGGGACCTGGGCATCTCGCTCACCGTGAAGGCGCACGCCTTCTCGGCCTCCGCGCGCCGTGCGATCGAGGGCGCCGGGGGCTCGACCGAGGTGCTCCCTGCGCCATGGGGGGACCGGCGCCCACCGGCGGGCAGCAACAATGCGCTCACCAATCGGTAGGATGTCCGGGCTCCGCTGCCCGAGGGGGCCATGCGAGAGCCTTCCCCCGGTCTGGCCCTAGGAGGACCACCCGCCCATGCTGTCCCGACTCCGGATGATCTTCCGGGTCCCCGACCTGCGCAACAAGGTCCTCTTCACCCTCTTGATCGTTGCGGTGTACCGCATCGGCGCGCACCTCCCGGTGCCCTACGTCGACTTCGCCCAGATCAAGGATCTCAAGGACCAGTTCGAGAACAGCGGCGTCGTCGGCTTCCTCAACCTGTTCGCGGGCGGCGCGATCACCAACGTCTCGATCTTCTTCCTCGGGATCATGCCCTACATCACGGCCTCGATCATCATGCAGCTGCTCGGCGTGGTGATTCCCAAGCTCGAGCAGTGGCAGAAGGAAGGCCAGACCGGCCAGCGCAAGATCACGCAGTGGACCCGGTACCTCACGGTCGCGCTGGCGCTGGTGCAGTCGACGGGCTTCGTGTTCATGCTCAAGGCCGGCCGCGGGAGCCTGCTGGGCTCCGGCGGGTTCGAGGGCCGCAACCTCATCCCCGACTTCACGGCCGGGAAGGCCGCCCTCATCGTCATGGTCTGGACCGTGGGCACCGCCCTGGTCATGTGGCTCGGCGAGCTCATCACCCAGCGCGGCATCGGCAACGGGATGTCGATCCTCATCTTCACCTCGGTCATCTCGCAGCTGCCCGCCCAGGGTGGCTCGATCTACAGCGAGGGGAGCCCGGCCCAGTTCTTCGTGCTCCTCGCGGTGGGTCTCGGGATGATCGTGGCCATCGTGTTCGTGGAGTCGGGCCAGCGCCGGATCCCGGTGCAGTTCGCCAAACGCGTGGTGGGTCGGCGCATGTACGGGGGCCAGAGCACGTACATACCCCTGAAGGTCAATCAGTCGGGTGTGATCCCCGTGATCTTCGCCAGCTCGATCCTGGCCTTCCCCGCGCTCATCGCGTCGGCGCTCGGCAACAGTGCCCGCGGGTTGCAGGACTGGATCAACGACAACCTGATCACGGCCCAGGGCTGGCCCTACATCGGGATCTTCACGGTCCTGGTCATCTTCTTCGCGTACTTCTACACCGCGATCGCCTTCAACCCTCAGCAGCAGGCCGACATCATCCGGCGCCAGGGCGGCTTCATCCCCGGCATCCGGCCCGGGCCCGCCACCGAGAAGTACCTGGCCAAGGTGCTCAACCGCATCACGTTGCCCGGCTCGCTGTTCCTCGCGATCATCGCGATCGCGCCTCTTCTCGTGGTCGCACTGTGGGACATCCGACAGTTCCCCTTCGGAGGCACCGCGATCCTCATCACCGTGGGCGTAGCGCTCGAGACCATGAAGCAGATCGACAGCCAGCTCATGATGCGCAACTACGAGGGCTTCCTCGCACCGTCGGCACGATGACTCGAGGACCACGACTGGCGCTGCTGGGCAAGCAGGGAGCCGGCAAGGGAACGCAGGCGGCGCGCCTCGCCGAGTACTACGGCGTGCCCCACCTCTCGACCGGCGACTTCTTCCGTGATGCCGCCGCGGCCGGCACCGAGCTGGGTCTGCGGGCCAAGGCGTTCATGGACCGGGGCGAGCTCGTGCCCGATGCCGTGGTGGTGGGTGTGGTGGAGGAGCAGCTGCCCGGGATCGGGTTTATGCGCGGAGGAGTGCTCGACGGGTTTCCCCGCACGCTGTACCAGGCCCAGGAGCTCGCCCGGAACCTGGCCGCGCACCCACTCGACGTGGTGATCGACCTCGACGTGCCGACCGAGGTGGTGCTGCACCGGATCTCGGGTCGGCGGGTGTGTGCGGGCTGTGGCCGGCTGTACCAGGTCGAGTTCGTGCCGTGGGCGCGAGAGGTCTGTGACGAGTGCGGTTCGGAGGTGGTCCAGCGCGACGACGACACCGAGGAGTCGGTGATGCGCCGGCTCGAGATCTACGAGATCGAGACCCTGCCCGTGATCCACTTCTACCGTCGCGCGGGGACGCTCGCGCACGTCGACGGGGAGGGCGAGACCGACGAGATCTTCAAGAAGATCGTCGACATCGTCGACGATCGTTTCGACCCGTCGTCACCCTAGTGATCACCCACAAGTCGCACGACCAGATCGCGCTGATGCGTCGGGCGGGCCGGGTGGTGGCCGAGATGCACGAGGTGTGCGCCCGAGTGGCGCAGCCGGGCGCGACGACGGCCGACGTGGACGCCGCGGCCCGCGAGGTGTTGGACCGGCGGGGGGCGCGCTCGAACTTTCTCAACTATCGGGGCTTCCCGGCGGTCGTGTGCACCTCACCCAACGACGTGATCGTGCATGGCATCCCGAGCCCGACAGTCACCCTCGCCGAGGGCGACATCCTGTCGATCGACTGCGGGGCGATCATCGAGGGCTGGCACGCGGACGCAGCGATCACGGTCCCGGTCGGTGACATCGACGAGGAATCCGCGCGCCTGATCGAGGTGACCCGAGCCTCGCTCGACGCCGCCATCGAGCAGGTGGTGGCGGGCAACCGGCTGGGGGACATCGGGGCGGCGGTGGAAGAGGTCGCCGAGGCGGCCGGCTTCACGGTCGTGCGGGAGTACGTGGGCCACGGCATCGGGACCGCGATGCACGAGGAGCCTCAGGTGCCCAACTACGGTCCGGCGGGCCGGGGCCTCAAGCTCAAGGAGGGCCTCGTGCTCGCCATCGAGCCCATGGTCAACGCGGGCAGCGCAGCCACCGAGGTCCTCGACGACGGCTGGACGGTCATCACCAAGGACGGCCGCCGCAGCGCCCACTTCGAGCACTCCATCGCCGTGACCGCCCACGGCCCCGAAGTGCTGACCCTGCCGTAGAGCAGGCGAGCGTCCCGGAGGGCGGGCGCCGGGTATCCCGGCGCCGAGCGAGCGCGACCAGGGAGGCGGAGTCGGCGCCGGACTTCAAACAGTCGCCTTCGGCGAACTCGCCGGCTGGCCGACCCGCCGCCCGCCCGGCCCCTCGCCGAGCGAGCGCGACCGGGGAGATGGAGCAGGCGAGCGTCCCGGAGGGCGGGCGCCGGGTATCCCGGCGCCGAGCGAGCGCGACCAGGGAGCCGGGTTTCTCAAGGCTTCGGGAGACCGTGTAGCCTTGCGAGGCTCCCAGGGAGTCCTCTGGGTGCATCGCGCGCCCGCGCGACGCCGCTCCGCGGTGGCGCGTGAACCCGAACGAGGCGGTAGAGAGCACTGGCCAAGCCCAAGGACGACACGATCCTCGTGGAGGGGACGGTGGTGGAACCGCTCCCCAACGCCATGTTTCGGGTCGAACTCGAGAACGGGCACAAGGTGCTCGCCCACATCTCGGGAAAGATGCGGATGCACTACATCCGGATCCTCCCGGGTGACCGGGTTCAGGTCGAGCTCACACCGTACGACCTCAGCCGAGGTCGCATCACCTACCGCTACAAGTGAAAGTGATCACGAGGTCAGATGAAGGTCCGTCCGTCGGTGAAGAAGATGTGCGAGAAGTGCAAGGTGATCCGTCGCCACGGCTCCGTTCGCGTCATCTGTCAGAACCCGCGCCACAAGCAGCGCCAGGGCTGAGGGTGGGGTCGAAGAGCTGATGGCCCGCATCGCCGGCGTCGACATCCCTCGGGAGAAGCGCCTCGAGATCTCGCTCACCTACATCTACGGGGTCGGCCGTTCCACCGCGCAGACGGTGTGCGAGCAGACGGGGCTCGCGCGTGACACCCGGGTGCGGGACCTCACCGACGACGAGGTAGCCAAGCTCCGGTCGTGCATTGACAGCATGAAGGTGGAGGGGGACCTCCGCCGAGAGACGGCGGCCAACATCAAGCGCAAGGTTGAGATCGGCAGCTACGCCGGCATCCGGCACCGGCGGGGCCTGCCGGTTCACGGGCAGCGGACGCGCACCAACGCCCGCACCCGCAAGGGCCCGAAGAAGACCGTGGCCGGCAAGAAGAAGGCGCGCAAGTAGGACACCTAGGACTGCACGCCGCCCGCGGTGCCAATTCGGCCCCGAGCGGTGCAACGACGGATTTCGAGACCGGACTCTCCGAGGAGCAAGCGAACCAGCAATGGCAAAGACCCCGGCAGGTGGGCGACGGCCCAAGCGGCGCGAGCGCAAGAACATCGCCTACGGCGTGGCGCACATCAAGTCGTCGTTCAACAACACGATCATCACGATCACCGATCAGCAGGGCAACACGATCGCCTGGGCATCGGCGGGCAACGTGGGGTTCAAGGGCTCGCGCAAGAGCACGCCCTTCGCGGCCCAGCTCGCGGCGGAGACGGTGGCTCGGCGGGCAATGGAGCACGGGGTGCGCAAGGTGGATGTGGTGGTCAAGGGCCCGGGGTCGGGTCGGGAGACGGCGATTCGCACGCTCCAGAACACCGGGATCGACGTGGTGGGCATCAAGGACGTCACGCCCATCCCGCACAACGGCTGCCGCCCGCCGAAGCGGCGGAGGGTCTGATGGCCCGCTACACCCAGGCCGTCTGCAAGCTGTGCCGGCGCGAGCGCATGAAGCTGTTCCTCAAGGGCGCCAAGTGCGACACGCTGAAGTGCGCGATCGAGCGCAAGCCGTACCCGCCGGGTGAGCACGGTCGCGGTCGCATCCGCGAGAGCGAGTACCTGCTCCAGCTCCGCGAGAAGCAGAAGGCCCGTCGGATCTACGGGGTGCTCGAGCGCCAGTTCCGCAACCTGTACGCCGAGGCGTCGCGCGAGCCGGGAATCACCGGCGAGACGCTGCTCAGGATGCTCGAGACCCGCCTCGACAACGTGGTCTACCGGGCGAACTTCGCCTCGAGCCGCAACCAGGCGCGCCAGTTCGTGCGCCACGGGCACGTGCTCGTGAACGGCAAGCGCGTGACTATTCCCTCGTGCCAGGTCCGGCGCGGCGACAAGATCCAGATCGAGACCAAGGCCCGGCAGAACATCGTGATCCGCCACAACACCGACACGATCGACCGGGCTGTGCCCCAGTGGCTCGACTTGAGCACGGCCGAGCTCGAGGCCACGGTGCGAGATCTTCCCCTGCGGGCCCAGATCGATGTGCCCGTGCGCGAGCAGCTCATCGTCGAGCTGTACTCGAAGTAGCTCCACGTAGCGAAAGCGAACCCCGAGATGCTCATCATTCAGCGACCCGAAGTCGAAGCGGCAGATCCCGACGGCAACACGCAGTCCTTCAGCGTGGCGCCGCTCGAGCCGGGCTTCGGCCACACCCTCGGCAACAGCTTGCGACGCACGCTGCTGTCGTCGATCCCCGGAGCCGCCGTCACCCAGGTGCGCTTCGACGAGGCGCTGCACGAGTTCGACACGATCCCCGGGGTCAAGGAGGACGTCACCGACCTCATCTTGAACCTGAAGGACCTCGTGCTCCGCTGCTTCTCGGCGGAGCCGGTGACGCTGCGTCTCGACAAGCGCGGGCCCGGTGATGTGACCGGCGCTGACATCCAGACCACCGCCGACATCGAGATCCTCAACCCCGAGCTCCACCTGGCGACCGTTAACACCCGGGGACGCTTGGCGGTGGACCTCACCGTCGAGCAGGGCCGTGGATACCTGTCGGCCGAGCGCAACAAGCGGACGTCGACGATCGGCGTGATCCCGGTTGACGCCATCTTCTCCCCGGTGCGGCGCGTCGCGTTCTCGATCGAGCCCACCCGGGTGGAACAAGCCACCAACTACGACAAGCTCACGATCGAGATCGAGACCGACGGCTCCATCACGCCCCGCGAGTCGCTGGCGTCGGCGGGCGACACGCTGCGGAGCCTGGTGGGCCTGATCGCCGAGCTCTCCGACGAGCCCCAGGGTCTCGAGCTCGGTGAGGTGTCGCCGATCACCTCGGCGTCCCCCGACCTCGAATTGCCCATCGAGGAGCTCGACCTCTCCGAGCGCCCACGCAACTGCCTCAAGCGGGCCCGGGTGGACACGATCGGTCAGCTCGTGCTCAAGACCGAGGACGAGCTGCTCGCGATCACCAACTTCGGTTCGAAGTCGCTCGAAGAGGTGCTCCAGAAGCTCGACGAGCGCGGGCTGTCGCTGCGCGTCAAGGAGTAGTCGCGCGCCATGCCTGCACCGCGCAAGGGGCCTCGGCTCGGACGTGATCCGGCGCACCAGCGCTTGATGCTGGCCAACCTCGCCGCGAGCCTGTTCGAGGCCGGCGCCATCGTCACCACCGAGACCCGCGCCAAGGCGCTGCGACCGTACGCCGAGCAGCTCATCACCAAGGCCCGGCGCGGTGGTGTGCACCAGCGCCGGCAGGTGATCGCCACGATGCACGACCCCAAGGTCACCCACAAGCTCTTCGCGGAGATCGCGCCGCGCTACGCCGAGCGCCCCGGTGGCTACCTGCGGATCCTCAAGCTGGGCCCGCGCCCCGGCGACAACGCGCCCATGGCGCGCATCGAACTGGTGTGACCCTGTTCGATGCGGGCGACGCGCCGTCGCCCGCAGCGAGCAGCGAGCCGTCCCCCCGGCTCCGCCTCACCGTCGCCTACGACGGCACCGACTTCCACGGATGGGCGGCCCAGCCCGGCCAGCGCACGGTGGAGGGTGTGGTCACCGATGCGCTCGCCCAGGTGCTCCAGGTGCCCCCGGCCTCGCTCGGCGTGTCGTGCGCGGGCCGCACGGACACGGGCGTGCACGCCTGGGGCCAGGTGGTGAGCCTGGACGTGTCGCCCCCCGTCGACATCGGGCGGGTCCGGCGCGCGCTCAACCGCATGCTCTCACCCGAGGTGGTGGTGCGCTCGGCCTCGCGGGCCGCCCCCGACTTCGACGCGCGACGCTCCGCCCGTTGGCGCCGGTACCGCTACACCGTGGTGAACCGCCCCGAGCCCGACCCGTTCTTGGCCCGGTACGCGTCATGGGTACCCGAGCCCCTCGACCTGTCGGTGCTGCGTCTCGCCGCGGATCCCTTCGTGGGCACGCATGACTTCGCGGCGTTCTGCCGCCGCGGCCCCGAGGGTTCCACCACCGTGAGGCGGGTGTTCGAATCGCGCTGGACGCGCGGCACCGCACCGGGCGCCGTCGACCTGCTCCACTACGAGATCCGCGCCGCCTCGTTCTGCTGGCAGATGGTGCGGGCGCTCGTCGGCACGCTCCTGGAGGCGGGCCTCGGCCGGCGGGCTCCCGGCGACATGCTCAACATCCTGCGTGCCGGCGATCGCGCCGCCGCCGGCAACCTCGCCCCGGCCCACGGCCTGTGCCTGTGGGCCGTGGGCTACGAGTGAGCGCTTCAACAGGAGGGAGTTCGCAGTATGAGTGAGTACTTCAAACCTCACATTGGGCGACACCCGGTGGCGTTGCTTGCGCTTCTGCCCTTGCTTCTCTCCGCGTGTACGGGGGACAACGAGCAGTTACTGAACCGCGAATTCTGTTCAACGGCACGGCAGATCGAGCAATCGAACAGGTATCCACTGCCCGCGTTGACCCGCGACGAGCAGCTCGAGCGCTTCGCCGATCAGGTCGACCGGCTTCGTTCCGACGCACCGGACACCGTTTCGGCGGCGCTGAAGATCAAGAGCGAAGGAACAAGGGCCGTCATCAGTGATCGTCAAATCACTGTGACAGCCGAGCAAGATAGAGCCGCAGCGGTTGCGATCGAGATCGCTCTAAAGGGCTGCGGTCTCGATGGTTCGATATTCGCTTACAACTCCTGAGGCCCGACGAGGTCCCTGAGCAGTCACCTGGCGGGGCGTGTCCAATTGCCCCTTTCGGGGCTGGGTCGGTAGGATGGCGGGTCGCTCACGGCCACGGAGGGTGCTCGACGCCCGCCGTCTGCCGTCCGCTGTCCGCCGCCGGTCGCAGTGAGGAGCCCGTGCGAACCTTCCAGCCCAAGCCGTCCGACATCGTGCGCGCCTGGCACGTGGTGGACGCCGACGGAGTCGTGCTGGGACGGCTCGCGTCCGAGGTGGCCACGCTGCTGTCGGGCAAGCACAAGCCGATCTGGGCGCCGCATGCCGACGTGGGCGACCATGTGGTGGTGGTGAACGCGGCCAAGCTCGACGTGAGTGTCCGTAAGGCCCAGGACAAGCTCTACTGGCGGCACTCCGGCTACCCGGGCGGCATTCGCTCCGAGTCGCTCGAGCACCGCCTGACCCGGCGACCCGAACGGGTCGTGCGGGGCGCGGTGAAGGGCATGCTGCCCAAGGGCCCGCTCGGGCGCCAGATGCTGCGAAAGCTCCGGGTGTACGCCGGGCCCACGCACCCCCATGCCGCCCAGCAGCCCCAACCACGTGCGCTCGCCACGAGTCGACGCACCGGCACGAGCTGAGGAACACCATGTCCAAGCCACTCATCCAGACCACCGGGCGCCGCAAGGAGGCCGTGGCGCGCGTACGGCTGCGCCCAGGCAGCGGCCAGGTGGTGGTGAACGGCAAGCCGATGGTGGCCTACTTCCCGATCCTCACCCACTCCGAGCGCGCGGTCGAGGCGCTGCGCATCACCCAGACCGCCGACGTGTACGACGTGGAGGCCACGATTGGCGGTGGCGGCGTCGCCGGGCAGTCGGGCGCGTTGCGGCTCGGCATCGCCCGAGCGCTCGTGGCCCTCGACGACGAGTTGCGACCGCAGCTCAAGAAGGCCGGCCTTCTCGCACGCGATGCGCGCGAGAAGGAGCGTCGCAAGTACGGCCTCAAGAAGGCTCGCAAGGCGCCGCAGTACTCCAAGCGCTAGCGCCGCAGCCGCCCAGCTCGTGACTCTCCGCTTCGGCACCGACGGCGTGCGCGGCATCGCGAACCGTGAGCTCTCCGCCGAGCTTGTCACCGCGCTCGGCCGGGCCGCGGCCCGCGTGCTGGGGCGCGGCCACCCCTTCGTGGTGGGTCGCGACACCCGGCGCTCGGGCCCGATGGTGGAGGCCGCGCTCGTCGCCGGGCTGTGCGCCGAGGGTGCCGATGTGGAGCTCGTCGGCGTGGTGCCCTCACCGGCGGTCGCGCACCTCGCGCGTGAGCGTCACGCCCCGGGCGCCATGATCTCGGCGAGCCACAACCCGTTCGAGGACAACGGCATCAAGCTTTTCGCACCCGGCGGGCGCAAGATCCCCGACCAGCTCGAACGCGACGTGGAGCACGAGCTCCGCCGTCTCGCCTCGGTGGCGCCCGAGCCGGGGCCCGCGGGAATCGGGGTGGGCGTGGCCCGGCCGATCCGCGAGGCGCTCGACACCTACGTCGACCACGTGGTGCGCGCGCTCGAGGGTCGCACGCTCGCCGGCATGAAGATCGTCCTCGACTGCGGCAACGGCGCCGCGTTCCGATCCGCGCCCCGGATCTTCAAGGGTCTCGGTGCCGAGATCGAGGTGCTGAACGCGGCGCCCGACGGCACCAACATCAACGTGGCGTGCGGCTCCACCGACCCCGCTTCCCTCCAGGAGGCCGTGGTCACCGCCGGTGCCCGCGCCGGCCTCGCCTTCGACGGCGACGCGGACCGGTTGATCGCGGTGGACGAGCGCGGCACGCTCGTGGACGGCGACCGGATCCTGGCCGTGTGTGCGCTCGACCTCAAGGAGCGCGGCAAGCTCCGCCACGACGCCATCGTCGGGACCGTCATGTCGAACCTGGGACTGCGCCGCTGCCTCGCCAGCCATGACATCGGGTTCGTGGAGGTCGGCGTGGGCGACCGCAACGTGATCGACGAGATGGAGCGCCAGGATCTGTCCCTGGGGGGCGAGCAGTCGGGCCACATCATCTTCCGGGACCACGCGATCACCGGCGACGGCGTGCTCACCGGCGCGATGCTCCTCGACGTGGTCATGGGCACGGGCCACTCGCTGTCGCTGCTCGCCGGGGTGATGCACCAGTTCCCGCAGGTGATGCGCGACGTGGCGGTGCGCGACCGTGACGCCATCGACACGGCCGAGGAGTTCTGGGACCTGGCCGCCGACGTGGAGCGCCAGCTCGGGCCGGACGGCCGCGTCCTCGTGCGCCCGTCGGGCACCGAGCCGGTGGTGCGGGTGATGGTGGAGGCCCCGAGCACCGAGCAGGCCGAGCTCATGGCCGACCGTCTCGTGGAGGCCGTGCAGCGAGCCTGCGGAGCGCCGCCCCTCCCGGCGTAGCATCACTTCGATGTGCGGGATCATCGGCGTGGTCCGCCGCGCCAGCACTCGCCCCGCTCCCGAGCTCGCGTTGCTGATCCAGACGCTGGACGGGGCGCTCGGTGGCGTGGCCAACGGCTTCGGCGCGGCCGGCGGTGACGCGCTCGATCACGCCGTCGCCGCGCTCGAGCAGGTGGATGCCGAGCTCCGGGGTGTACCCGGCGTGCGGGCGGTGCTCGCCGACCCCGCCGGCGCCGACGCGCTCGCCGATCGCGTGCAGCACATCGCCGACGCGCTCTCGGCCGTGGAGCGCGAGCTCGATGAGGGCCACGGCCCGGGCGCGGGCGCGGAGCTCGAGGCGCTCAACGCGGCGCTGCTCCGGGGCCACGATGCCGCGTGGGCGATCAGCCACGACCGGATCGACACCGGCCGCGCCGTCGCCGAGCTCGCAGGCTCCCAGCCGTCACCGGCCGCGGTCGAGGCGTTCACGTCGGTGCAGGTTGCCCTCGCGGGTCTCGACCGGCTCGAGGTGCGCGGCCGCGATTCGGCCGGCCTGCACCTGCTCGTGCGCGACCACGCGCTCGACCTCTCCGATCCGGCCGTGCACGCCCGCATCGCCACCCGCGCCGCCGACCCGCTGTTCGCCTCGGGATCGGTACGAGTGACTGATGACCTCGTCGCATTCGTGTACAAGGCCGCAGCCGAGATCGGCGAGCTCGGCGACAACGTGCGAGCGTTGCGTGCCGCGCTGGCCCACGACACGCTGTTGCACGACGCGCTTGCCAACGACACCGCTAATGCGGTGGTGCTCGGGCACACCCGCTGGGCGAGTGTCGGGATCATCTCGGAGTCCAACGCCCATCCGCTCGACAGCCACGAGACCGACCGCGACAACGGTTATGTCGTGGCGGTGCTCAACGGCGATGTCGACAACCACGACGAGCTCGTGGCGCGCCATGCGCTCGCGCTGCCGGCCGAGATCACGACCGACGCCAAGGTGATCCCCACCCTCGTGGCGCGGGCCCGCCGCGACGGGCTCGAGCCGCTGGAGGCGTTCCGGGTGACCGCGGCCGCGCTCGAGGGGTCGGTGGCCGTTGCCGCGTGCCTGGCCGACGCACCCACCCGACTGTTCCTCGCGTTGCGGGGTAGTGGCCAGGCGCTGTACGTGGGCGTGGCCGACGACGCCTTCGTGGTGGCCAGCGAGCCTTACGGCGTGGTGGCCGAGACACCACGCTTCCTGCGCCTCGAAGGCGAGGTCTCGGCCGACGAGCGGCGGCGCACCGCCACCCGCGGCCAGATCGTGACCGTGGACGCGGACGCGGCCGGCACCGTGGCCGGCATCGGCCGCCTCGCTTTCGACGGCACCCCCATCCCGGTGCACGAGGACGAGCTCGAGGTGGCCGAGATCACGACCCGCGACATGGACCGCGGCGCGTACCCGCACTACCTGCTCAAGGAGATCGTGGAGGCGCCCGACTCGTTCCGCAAGACCCTGCGCGGCAAGGTGGTGGAGGTCGAGCCCGGGCGGTGGTCAGTCGTGCTCGGGCCCGAGACGCTGCCTGACGCCCTCCGGGCGCGCCTGGCCTCGGGCGAGATCCGCCGCGTGGTCGTGGTGGGCCAGGGAACGGCCGCGGTCGCGGGCCAGGCCATGGCGGTGGCGCTGCGGACCATGGTGGACGACCGGGTCGCTGTCGACGCGGTGCCGGCCACCGAGCTGTCGGGCTTCGGGCTGCGCGACGACATGCACGACACCCTCGTGGTCGCGATCAGCCAGAGCGGTACCACCACCGACACCAACCGCACCGTCGATCTCGCCCGCGAGCGGGGCGCGGCGGTCGTTGCCATCGTGAACCGACGCAACAGCGACCTGTGCGCCAGGTCCGACGGCGTGTTGTATACGTCCGACGGTCGGGACGTGGAGATGAGCGTCGCGTCCACCAAGGCCTTCTACGCGCAGGTGGCCGCGGGATGGCTCCTCGCTCTCGGTGTGGCCGCCGAGCTGGGGCTGCACCCCGACCAGGAGCAGGCGTACCTGGCCGCGTTGCGCGCCATGCCCGTCGCGATGCGCACGGTGATCGAGCGGCGGGAGGAGATCGCGGCCGTGGCGCAGCGCCACGTGCTGTCCCGGCGCTCGTGGGCCGTGGTGGGCAACGGGCCCAATCTGGTGGCGGCGCGGGAGCTGCGCATCAAGCTGTCGGAGCTCTGCTACAAGGCGATCGCGTGCGACGTCACCGAGGACAAGAAGCACATCGACCTGTCGTCGGAGCCGCTGGTGCTGGTGTGCGCGGCCGGGCTGTCGGGATCGAACGTGGAGGACGCCACCAAGGAGGTGGCCATCTACCGGGCGCACCGTGGCGCCCCCATCGTGATCGCGGCCGAGACCGAGGCCGGTCGGTTCACGCACGCGCTCGAGACGATCCCGGTGCCGAGCGTGCACCCCGACCTCGACTTCGTGCTCGCGACGGTCGCCGGCCACCTGTTCTGCTACGAGGCCGCGCTCGCCATCGACGCCTCGGCGCGGCCGCTCCGGGAGGCCCGGGCCGCCATCGAGGCGGCGGTGCCGGGCCCGCCCGATCAGGTGCTGGACCGTCTCGCGCCCCGGCTCGAGGCGCCCGTCACCCGCTTCTTCGACACACTGCGCGCCGGCGGCTACGACGGTGCGCTCGAGGCCAGCACCGCGGCCGCGCTCACGTCGAGGCTGCGGTACGCGACCGGGCTGCTGGGCCTCGACACCTACGAGGTCGAGCACGGTATGGCCGGCACGCCCGGCCTCGTGGTGGACGATCTCGCCGCGGCGCTCACCCGGGCCGTCGCGGAGCTCACCCGACCCATCGACGCCATCAAGCACCAGGCCAAGACGGTGACGGTCGGCATCTCCCGCAGCGACGAGACGCTGCTCGGCGTGCGGCTGGTGCGCGAGGTGCTCGCCGCCGGCGCGCCCCGCGACGGGCTCAGCTACCGGGTGCTCCGCACGCTCGCCGACCTCGACCCGGCGATCGCCGAGGTCACCGGCTTCACCCGCTACCGGGTCGAGGGCGACGCCACGCGCGACGACGCCACGATCCACGTGGTCGACCGGGGCGGCGTGGCCGCCACCCTCGTGTCGCGCACGCAGGACGACCCGCGCCTGCGGGGCACCAAGCACCGGGTGGCCACCCAGCGCGAAGCCACCGTGGTGCGCGGGCGGGCTGACGGTCGCACGCTGGTGATCGTGCCCGAGGTGAAGCACACCGACACCGTGGGGCTCACGCTGCTGCACGTGCGCTTCGAGGAGCGCCTCGCACCGGGTGCGATGCGGGCGGTGCTCGAGGGCTACCAGGGCCGGTACGCGGCGCTGAAGGATGCCGTCACCGAGACCGAGCCGGCCCTCGACGACGCGCTGCTGGGGGAGATCCCGGTGGTCGAGTTGCTCACCGAGCCGGTGAACCAGCTCGCCGACCGCTGGCGCGGGGCCTGACGGGCCGTGGAGGTCATCGGGCTCGGAACCGATCTCGTGGAGGTGGAGCGCTTCCGGCTCGCGCTCGAGCGTCGGGGCGAGCGGCTCGGCGAGCGGCTCTTCAGCGACCGCGAGCGCGCCTACGCCGCCGGCCAGCGCGACCCGGCCAAGAGCCTCGCCGCACGCTTCGGGGCCAAGGAGGCGGTGATGAAGGCCATGGGCGTAGGCCTCTGGAAGTTCAAGTTGCGGGACGTGGAGGTGGTGCGGGGCCCCGCCGGCGCGCCCAAGGTGGCACTGCACGGCCGGGCGGCCGAGATGGCCGCCGAGCTCGGCATCGGGGCGTGGCAGCTGTCGCTCACCCACACGGAGTCGACCGCGCTCGCCGTCGCCATCGCCATAGGGCCATGAGCGGCGCGCGACCGGAAGCCGGGTATCCCGCCGCCGAGCGAGCGCGACCGGGAATCTGATGCAGCCCGTCCTCACGCCGGCGGAGATCACCGACTGCGAGCGGCGCACGATCGCCGCCGGCACCCCCGTGGAGGTGCTCATGGAGCGCGCGGGGCGCGCGGTGGCATGGGGGACGCGCCGGCTCCTGGGCGGTGTGTACGGGCGCCGCGCGGTGGTGGTGTGTGGCAAGGGCAACAACGGCGGTGACGGTCACATCGCGGCGCGGGTGCTGCGCGGCTGGGGCGTGCGCGTCGAGGAGTTCGACCTCGGTGACACCCTCGACGAGCGTGCCCTGCACCGTGCGATCGACGGCGCGGACGTGCTCGTGGACGCCATGTTCGGTACCGGCTTTCGCGGCACCCTCGACGGCGTGGCCGCGGCGGTGGCCACGCGCAGCCATGACGTCCCCACCGTGGCCGTCGACATCCCCTCCGGCGTCGACGGCGACACCGGTGCCGTGCACGGCGCCGCTGTGAGCGCGCGCGCCACGGTGACCTTTGCGGCGCGCAAGGTGGGCCTGTGCCTCGAGCCGGGTCGCACGCACGCGGGCCGAGTGGAGGTGGCCGACATCGGGATCGACGTCACCCGAGACGACGAGCCATTCGCGCTCGGCCTCCTCGAGACCGCCGACGTGCGGGTCGCGCTCGCCGCCACGCGTCGCCCGCCCGACACCAACAAGTGGAAGGCGGGCCTGCTCGTGATCGGCGGTGCCGGTGGCATGACCGGCGCAGCGATCCTCGTGAGCCACGCCGCCGCCCGCGCCGGCGCGGGCATCGTGTGGTGCGGCGTGCCCGGCCGCGACGCGGCGAGGAGCGCGGCCGGCTCCGAGGCCGTCGTCAAGGAGCTCCCGGCCGCACCGGACGGGGCACTCACCGGGCTGGGGGAGGTCGCCGAGGCGCTCGGGCGGTTCCAGGCCGTGGTGCTCGGCCCCGGTCTCGGGACGGCTCTCGCGACCCAGGCGACCGTGCGCGACCTGTGCGCGCAGATCACCGTGCCGCTCGTGCTCGACGCCGACGGCCTCAACGCCCTGGCCGGCGATCTCGGCCCGCTGCGGGCCCGATCGGCGCCCACCGTGTTGACGCCCCACGACGGTGAGTACGCACGGCTGCTCGACGAGCCGGTGGACGAGGACCGGGTGGGCGCGGCGCGCCGTCTCGCCGAGGCATCGGGCGCCGTCGCCCTGCTCAAGGGCTCGGTCACCGTCGTTGCCGCGCCCGGCGGCCACGCCGCCATCAACCCCACCGGTGGCCCGGCGCTCGCGACCGCCGGCTCGGGCGACGTGCTCTCGGGGGTGATCGGCGGGTTCCTGGCCCGGGGCATGGACGCCTTCACCGCGGCCGGCGCCGGCGCCTTCGTGCACGGGCTCGCCGCCGGGCGGGCCACCCCGGGCCTGGTCGCGGGCGACCTCGTCGACTCGCTCCCGGTGGTGCTGGGCTCGCTCGCCAGCTGAGGCGAGCGGTTGCGAGAGCGAGCGAACGGCTGCGGGCCGGGTACCCCGGCTCGCAGTGAGCGAGCCATCAAGGCGGTATCCCGGCGAGTAGCGAGCCGGGCCCCGAGCGGGCCGGCGGCGAAGCCGCCGAGAGCGGGAATGCTGAGGCGAGCGGTTGCGAGCCGGGCCAGCCGTACCGGCCCGTACCCGGGCATACTGCTGGGGTGCCGAGTGCCACACCCATCCGTGACGTGATGACCCGGGACGTGGTCACCGTCTCGCCCGATCAGAGCTTCGAGTCCGCCGCCGACCTGCTTGCCGAGCACCGCATCGGCGCGGCGCCGGTCGTCGACGCCGACGGCGCGGTGGTGGGGATGCTGCGCGACGAGGACCTCATCCTCTCCGAGGCCAACCTGCACGTCCCCACGTGGTTCACGTTCTTCGGGCTCGAGTTCCCCATGCCCGGCCAGCAGCGCCACTTCGAGGAGGATCTCCGCCGGATGGTGGCCGCCGACGTCGCCGGGCTCATGACCACCGAGTTCGTGACCGTGGCTCCCGACGACACGCTTGGTGTGGTCGCGGCGCTGATGCACGACCGCGACGTGACCCACGTCCCCGTCGTAGACGCCGATCGCCGCCTGGTCGGAATCGTGTCCCGGGGCGACTTGGTCCGCCGGGTCGCCGCCGACACCTGATCGGGCCTCCGGTGACCGACTACCGCCCCGTGTGGGGGGAGATCGACCTCGGTGCCGTGCGCGCGAATGTGCGGACCCTCGTGGCGCGGGCGGCGCCCGCCGCGCTCCTCGCGGTGGTCAAGGCCGATGGCTACGGCCACGGAGAGGTTCCCGTGGCGTTCGCCGCGCTCGACGCCGGGGCCACCTGGCTCGGCGTCGCACTCGTGGAGGAGGGCGTCCGGCTGCGCGCCGCGGGCATCGACGCGCCGATCCTGGTGCTCTCGGAGCCCGCGCCCGAGGCGGCCGCCACCGTGGTCGCCGAGGGCCTCACTCCTGTGGTGTACACGGTGGCGGGCATCGAGGGGCTGGCCAAGGCCGTCGCCGACGCCGGCGCGGCCGCGCCGCTGGCGGTGCACCTCAAGGTCGACACCGGGATGCACCGCGTGGGCTGCTCGCCCGACGAGGTGCACGCCCTCGTGGAGTCCATCCGTGCCCGTCCCGAGGTCGAGCTCGGCGGCGTGTGCACGCACCTGGCGGTGGCCGACGAGCCTGCGCACACCTACACCGACGACCAGCTCGCCCGCTTCGACGCCGTGCTCGCGGAGCTCGAGCACACCGGCGTCCGCCCACCGCTCGCGCACGCCGCCAACTCGGCCGCGCTGCTCACGCGCCCCAACGCACGCTATGACCTCGTGCGGGTCGGCATCGCGCTCTACGGCGTGGCTCCCACCCCGGCGCTCGCCGGCGCGGCGGGGCTGGAGCCCGCGCTGTCGCTCCGGGCCCGGGTCACGCACGTCAAGACCCTTCCGCCCGGCGCCCAGGTCTCCTATGGGCTCCGCTACACACTCGGCGCCGAAGCCCGCGTCGCCACCGTTCCCGTGGGCTACGCCGACGGCGTGCCCCGCAACCTCGGCCTCACGGGTGCCGAGGTGCTCGTGGGCGGGCGGCGCCACCCGATCGCGGGCACCGTGACCATGGACCAGCTCATGGTCGATGTCGGCGACGCGCCGGTGGCCGTCGGCGACGAGGTGGTGCTCATCGGGCGCCAGGGCTCCGACGCCGTCACCGTGACGGAGTGGGCGGAACGGCTCGGCACGATCGCGTACGAGGTGGTCACGGGGATCGGGCCGCGCGTGCCTCGGCGCTACGTGGGGTGAGCGCCGGGGTCGCGCTCGCCTGGGAGTCGTTCGACGCGCTGCGCGACGACGCGCTGGCGTGCACGAAGTGCCCGCTCGCCGAGGGCCGCACCCAGGTGGTCTTCGGCGCGGGTGATCCCGATGCCGATCTGGTCTTCGTGGGCGAGGGGCCCGGCGCCGAAGAGGACCGCCAGGGGATCCCGTTCGTGGGCCGGGCCGGCCAGCTCCTCACCAAGCTCATCGAGGGCATCGGCCTGGCGCGCGACGACGTCTACATCGCCAACGTGGTGAAGTGCCGGCCGCCGGGCAACCGCGATCCGGCGCCGGTCGAGATCGAGGCGTGCCGTCCGTACCTCGAGGCCCAGCTCGCCTTCATCGCGCCCACGGTGGTCGTCACGCTGGGCAACTTCGCCACCCGGTTGCTGCTCGACACCAAGGACGGGATCACGAAGTTGCGCGGCCGTGAGTTCGTCTACCGGGACGGCCCGGCCGTGCTCGTGCCCACGCTGCATCCCGCCGCGGTGCTGCGCAGCGGCGGCGTGGCGCTGGCCCAGGCTCGCGCCGACTTCGTGGTGGTCAAGCGCGCGCTCGCCCGCCTCGGGAGCTCGGCTCCGTGAGCGAGCATCGCGAGGCGGGTATCCCGCCGAGCAGCGAGCGGGGCCCAAACGGCCCGGCGGCGCAGCCGCCGAGAGCGGAAGACGTGAGCGAGCGTCGCGAGGCGGGTATCCCGCCGAGCAGCGAGCGGGGCC